>DALZLW010000353.1:0-1537 GCA_032007425.1 Stenotrophomonas sp. | reverse complement strand
CGTGGCGCGCCCTGCCGCAAGCCCTTCCACCGTTGCCTGCAGTCGACGCAACTGCCGCTCCAGCTCGGCGATGCGCCGGTGCGCCGCATCCATTTCCGAGCGCGTCGGCAGGCCGGCGCGCTCGCTCATCTGCTCCACCTCTTCCTGGACCGCTGCCCGCAGGCGCATCTGCGCATTGCCCAGATCGGCATACACCTGCTGGAAAGCCTCCGAAAGCGCCACCTTGGCGTAAGCCTCTTCGGCCACTTCGATCCACAGATCGAACATCGCCCGCGCGCTGGTCAACTGGCTACCGGGCGACTCGTGTTCGGCCAGTCGCTGCTCGAACAGCGTGAACGCCGCCTCCAGCGCCTGCTTGATCTGCTCCACATAGGCTTTGGAATGGGCCTGGTACTCATTCTGGCTGCGCAGCAACGCCTGCCAGCGCGCCTGGTGTTCACGCCCCGGACCGAACGCTGGTCCCTGCAGCCATGGCGCCATCTGCGCCTGCCACTGCTGCAGCAGCGCGGCCACATCAGGCAGGCCTTCGTCGGCGCGGACACTGCCGCGCGCGCCCTGCAGCATCCACTGCAGCAGGCCCTCGCCCTGCTGGGCCTGCACGGCTTCGCGCCAGGCCTGCGCCACTTCCGCGCTGCTGGTATCACGGCCGGCGAACTTCGCCGCAACGTCCTGCATGGTGCCGTACCAACCACCCGCCTGTTGGCGGAAGCGGCTCACCGCTTCCTCGGCCGCGCCAGGCCCGCGCTCCGGGATCAGCTGCGACCACCAGTCCAGCAGCTGGCGCCAGTCGGATGGGTCCTGCCCGTTTCCAGAACGGGAGGCTCCGGCCTGGCCGAGCGCATCCCCCCAGGCCCCGAAGTACTGGCGGGCCATGTCTTCGAATGCGCTGCCGCCGTTGCCGGGACCCTGGGGGCTGTCCTTCGAACCCGTCATCGCAGAGCTCCGCCGGTTGCACCCCGGCTCATGGCTTGGGAATCCGCAGGGTCTTGCTGATCATCAGCGACCCGGACAAGGCAAACAGCAGCACCAGCGGATGCAGCTGCCACGGCCCCAGCTGCCATTGGCCCAGCCAGAGGTGGTCACCGATCCCTCCGGTGCTGGCGGCGATTGCCAGCACGATCACCAGCAGCAGGCTGGTGGGAATGGGCGTACCCTCAAAGTACGGCACTTTGTCGCCGCCATCGGACAGGGCTTCGGCCGTCACGTTGTAACGGGCGAGCCGGCTGACCCCGCAGCACACGAAGTAGCTCAACACCAACCAGTCCCAGCCGCCCTGCATGCCACAGGCATAGGCCAGCGCGGCCGGCGCCACGCCGAAGGAAATGACATCGGACAGCGAATCCAGCTCGCGCCCCAACGTGGAGCTGGACTTGCGCCAGCGCGCGATGCGGCCGTCCAGTGCATCGAAGATGAAGGCCAGTGGGATCAGCGCCATGCCGAACAGAAGGAAACCCAGGACCCCATCCTGGAGGAAACGCAGCGCGGCAAACACCGCGCCGGTGCCACAGAAGGCGTTGGCCAAGGTGAACCAGTCGGC
>DALZLW010000352.1:0-1592 GCA_032007425.1 Stenotrophomonas sp. | reverse complement strand
GCCAACGGCCTGATGGCCAACGCGCGGCGGCGGGCGTCGCCTGAGGCGCCCGCCGTCGCGCGGCCGACGCCTTGCGGGCGTTCACCCGAAACATGGCATGCTGGCGCCATTACCCGCCTGGAGGCTTGGCGATGCGCCTGTTCACCCGTCTGATCCCACTGGTCCTGCTGGCCTCCCTGTTGTCTGGCTGTGGCTACAACGCCATCCAGCAGAAAGACGAAGCGGTGAAGGCCAGTTGGTCTGAAGTGCTGAACCAATACAAGCGCCGGGCCGACCTGGTGCCCAACCTGGTGCGCACGGTAGAAGGCTTTGCCACGCAGGAACGGCAGGTGCTGACCGAAGTAACCAATGCGCGGTCGCGCGTCGGCCAGATCAACGTCAATGCCAATGATGAGAACTCGCTGCGCCAGTTCCAGCAGGCACAGGCGCAACTGGGCAGCGCTCTGTCACGGCTGCTGGTGGTCAGCGAGAATTACCCGACGCTCAAGTCCGACGCCAACTTCCGTGACCTCCAGGCACAGCTGGAAGGCACCGAAAACCGCATCACCGTGGCCCGCGGTCGCTACATCCAGCAGGTGCAGGACTACAACACCTACCTGCGCTCGTTCCCGCAGCTGATCACCGCCCGTATCTTCGGCTACGAGACCAAGCCGAACTTCAGCGTGGACAATGAAGCGGAGATCTCCAATGCGCCGGAAGTGCGTTTCGGCAATGATGCTGCGCCTGCGCAGCCCACGCCGCGACCGGGTCACTGAGGCCGTGCAGATACGCGCGGGCCAGGCCCGCTGCCGCGTTGCCGCGCTGCTGGTGGCGCTCGCTCTGCTCTGGCTGCCGGCAAGCGTGTGGGCTCAGGCGCTGGTGGCGATCCCCGCGCTGGATTCTCCCGTGGTGGATACCACCGGCACGCTGGATGACGCGCAGACCAAAGCACTGGAGCAGCAGGCCCTGGCCCTGCAGCAGCGCAAAGGCAGCCAGTTGCAGGTGCTGATCGTGCCGACCACCCAGCCGGAGGACATCACCCAGTACACCACCCGGGTCTTCGATCAATGGGCCGTGGGCCGCAAGGGCGTGGACGACGGGGTGCTGCTGGTCGTGGCAAAAGAAGACCGGCGCGTGCGCATCGAACCCGGCTATGGCCTGGAGGGCGCGATCCCCGACGCCGTCGCAAACCGCATCATCCAGGAATACCTGGTGCCACGGTTCCGCAGCAACGACTACGCCGGTGGCATCAGCGAAGCGACCGCCGTGCTGGTCCGGCTGATCGAGGGCGAGGCGCTGCCACCACCGGCCAGTGGCCACCGCGGCGACAGCCCGGGCGACGACGGCTGGGGCATGGCGATCATCATTGGCTTCTTCGTCGGCAGTTTCCTGCGCTTCGTGCTGGGCTGGCTACCACGTCCACTGCGCGGCCTGGTCGCCGGTGGTGGCGCGGCAGTCGCGGCCTTTCTGTTCACCTCACTCCTGCTCGCCAGCGGTGTGGCGGGCCTGATCGGCCTGCTGATGGCGGTCACCTCCGGCCATCCGGGCCGCTTCGCCGGTGGCGGCGGCTGGGGCGGCGGCGGCGGCGGCTTCGGTGGGGGTGGCTGGGGTGG
>DALZLW010000351.1:0-1605 GCA_032007425.1 Stenotrophomonas sp. | reverse complement strand
TGCCGGCACCAGCAAGGCGCCCGGCCGCCGATGCAATGGGCCGCCGTTACCTGGATGCACTGGAGACAGGGCGATGACGGCCTGGGTGATCACTTCGCTGCCCTGGCTGCTGCTGGCCATCACCTTGGTGGCGCTGCTGCGCCTGTACCGGCAGCACCGCGCCGGGGAGCCTCGACGCTGGGTGCGCCTGGCGGCCCTGTTGGTGCTGCAGGTGGTTTCCAGTGTGCTGTTGTACTTCACCTTGCAGCCACCGCCGCGCCCGGCCGCGGCCGGGCAGCTGGTGGTGCTGGGACAGGGCGCGGACCAAGTGCGGTGGCGGGCCGTTCCCGGTGCCCGGATCATCGCCCTGCCCGAAGCACAGGCGGATGCCTCGGTGGAACACGCTCCCGACCTGGCCACGGCACTGCGCCGCCATCCCGGCACCAGCGTGCTGCATCTGGTCGGCGATGGCCTGCTGGCGCGCGATCGCGATATCGCCCTCCCTGCACCGGTGATGCTGCAGGCGGCCACCCTGCAACCAGGCTGGATTGGCTTGGCCCTGCCGCCGGCGACCGCCCCCGGTTCGGTTTTCATCGTGCAGGCCCAAGCGCGCGGCGGCCGCGACACCGTGGCTGAACTGCGCGACCCCGCCGGCCAGCGGGTGGCCCGCGGCACACTGGATGCGCAGGGAAGGGTGCAGCTGCAGGGGGTTGTCCGCGGGGTCGGCCACAGCCTGTTCCAGCTGCGCCTGCTGGATGCCTCCCAGCACCTGCTGGACGCCGTGCCCGTGCCGGTACAGACCGTCGCCGATGCCCCATTGCGGCTGGGCCTGCTGTCGGCCGCACCTGGGCCGGAAGTCAGGGCCTTGCGCCGTTGGGCCGTGGATGCCGGACTGCGTGTGCAGGCCAGTGCCCAGGCCGGGGCGGGGATCAGCGTGGGTGACGCCGCCGTCGGCCTGGACCGCGCCGAACTGGGCACGCTGGACCTGCTGGTGCTCGACGAGCGCCGCCTGCAGGCCCTGTCGGCCCCCCAGCGTGCCGCGCTGGGTCAGGCGGTGCAGGAAGGACTGGGGCTGCTGGTCCGCAGCAGCGGGCCGCTACCCCCCTCCGCGCGCACGGCCTTGGCGGCCCTGGGGCTACCCGTGGTGGGCAGCAATGCGGCCAGCACCCTGCAACTGGCCGACGTCGACGATCCGGCCCTGCTGCAGGCGCGACGCGGACCGGCTGCACGCGACGACGCAACCACCGATGCGATGCTGGCTGCCGACAGGGCATCGCGCAGCGCGTCCTTGCCAGCGCTGCAGCAGCTGGACTGGCAGGCCAACGACGCACAGCCCCTGCTGCACGACGCGCAGGGCCGGCCGGTGGGAAGCTGGCGCACCGTGGGCCAGGGCCGCATTGGCTATCTGCCGGTGCAGGACAGCTGGCTGCTGGCCTTGGCTGGCCGTGATGACCGCCACGCCGAACTGTGGAGCAGCCTGGCCACCACGCTGGCACGCGCGCTGCCGGCGCCACCTGCGGTTCGCCTGCGCGAGGCACTGCCTTGGAGCGGTGAACGGGTCACGCTGTGCGGTCTCCAGGCCGGCGCACGCGTGCAGGCCGCCGACAGCCAGACCGGAGCCGGCCT
>DALZLW010000350.1:0-1740 GCA_032007425.1 Stenotrophomonas sp. | reverse complement strand
CCACCTGCCGCCCTGCCGACACGCAGGGCAGCTGCCTCGCGGGAATTACTTGGCTTCGACGAACACGTAGTCGGCACCGGTCGGTGCCACCACGGCCTGCACGCGGGCGTTGTCGGCAGCATCACCGATGAACAGCACGCGCACGTTCTTCATGGAATCGGCAGACACGTCCTTGAACACGACCTGGATCATGTCGGCCATCTTGGCCGAGGCCGAGGAGCCGAAGGCCAGCATGTTGCCCGGCTGCACGCCACGGGCCACGGCCTGGGTCGCGCTTTCGGTCTGGCGCTCGTACTTGGCCTGGAACTCCGGGTCCGATTCCGGTGCCAGGTAGTACAGGAACGGGCTGTTGTTGATGGTGCCCATGTTCTGCACGGCCACGGCCTGCAGGTACTTCTTCCAGCCCGCATCATCGTCCTTGGCCGGGGCGACCAGCGCCTGCTGGGCCTGGTCCTGGACCGGGGCTTCTTCCTTCTTGCAGGCGGTGAAAGCCAGGGCAAACGAGGCGATCAGCATCGCGCGCATGGTGGTGTTCATGGGTTTCCTCCCGTGGTGGTTCTGTGGTGTGTGCAAAGGGCTGCCCGCCAGCGGCCGTGCCGGCGGGCAAAGTAAAAGGTTACGGCTGGGCGGCGCGGGCTTCGCGCACCTTGCGCAGCGCATCCAGCACCGCAGCCGGCACGAAGCCGGAAACATCACCGCCCAGGCGGGCGATTTCCCGCACCAGCGACGAGGAGATGAAGCTGTGCTGCTCGGCCGGGGTCAGGAACAGGGTTTCGGTTTCCGGAATCAGGTGGCGGTTCATGCTGGCCATCTGGAACTCGTACTCGAAATCGGACACCGCGCGCAGCCCGCGCAGCAGCACGCCGCCGTGTACCGAGCGCACGAAATGGGCCAGCAAGGTGTCAAAGCCGCGCACTTCCACGTTGCCGTGGTGGGCCAGCGCATCACGCGCCAGCTGCACGCGCAGCTCCAGCGGCAGGGTCGGCCCCTTGGACGGGCTCTGCGCCACGCCCACCACCACCTTCTCGAACAACGGGGCGGCGCGGTTCACCAGGTCGATGTGACCATTGGTGATCGGGTCGAAAGTCCCGGGATACACGGCGATGCGGCGGTTGGCCACGGTCATGGGCGGTCGCAGATGTTCAGATTGGGTCAAAGTGTAGCAGCGGCACGCCGATACAACGCAAAGTGGACCTCGCGGGTGCTGCCGTCACGGTGCAGCAGCCAGCCCTGCGGCGGCGGCGGGGCCTGCGCGGCCGGCCCTTCCAGGTACAGCCAGGGTGCCGGTCCCAGGTGGCGCGCCAGCCCGGCCAGCACGTCCTGCCACAGGCCATCGGCAAATGGCGGATCGACGAAGACGATGTCCGCCTCCTGCGGGGGCGCTTGCTGCAGCCAGCGCAGGGCATCGGCGTGCGCCACCAGCACCTGGGCACGGGCGTCGAGCTTGTCCACGGCCGCCTGCAGGTTGCCGGCCAGCTGTGCATCGCGCTCGACCAGGGTGGCATGGGCGGCGCCGCGCGAGACCGCCTCCAGCCCCAGGGCACCGCTGCCGGCGAACAGGTCCAGCACGCGCGCGCCACCCAGCTGGGGCGTCAGCCAGTTGAACAGGGTCTCACGGACCCGGTCACTGCTGGGTCGCAGACCCGGCAGGGTCGGCACCGGCAGGCGGGTGTTGCGCCACCGGCCACCAATGATGCGGACCTGGCCGCCGGCGGCGGTTGCGCCGCGCGTGGCGGCGGG
>DALZLW010000349.1:0-1754 GCA_032007425.1 Stenotrophomonas sp. | reverse complement strand
AGAAGGGCGACGAGATCATCGGCAACCAGACCAAGATCAAGGTGGTCAAGAACAAACTGGCGCCTCCTTTCAAACAGGTCGTGACGGAAATCCTGTACGGCGAAGGCATCAGCCGTGAAGGTGAACTGATCGACATGGGCGTGGAAGCCAAGCTGGTCGACAAAGCCGGCGCCTGGTACAGCTACGGCGATGAGCGCATCGGCCAGGGCAAGGACAATGCCCGCGGTTATCTGCGTGACAACCCGCAGGTGGCGGCGAAGATCGAAGCCGAACTGCGCGAGAAGTTCCAGCCGGCCGAAGCACCGCGCGAAGCCGGTGAAGATGACGACGGCGACGAGGCCTGAGGCTTGCCATGGGGTGGGGCGGCGCCGTCAGTGACGCCGTCCTGCCCCGTGGATCTACGCCTTGGCCGGAGCGGTTGAATGCCGCGACCGGAGATGAACGCGATGGATGAAACACAACCACCCGCCGGTGGCCGCAAGGGCCGACGTCGTGAACAGACCCCGGTGCAGCGGGCCTTGGGGTTGCTGGTGCGCCGTGAGCATTCCCGGCGGGAGCTGGGCCGTAAGCTGGTGGCCAAGGGCATCGAGCCGGAGGCGGCACAGGCGGCGGTGGACCGGTTGACGGAGGCGGGCTGGCAGGACGATGAGCGTTTTGCCGAGAACCTGGTCCGCAGCCGGGCCAATACCGGCTACGGGCCGCTACATATCCGCGCCGAACTGGGCACGCACGGCCTGGACAGTGCTGCCATCGCCGCTGCCATGGACAGCTTCGAGGGCGATTGGCAGGACAATGCCCGTGACCTGGTTCGCCGTCGCTTCGGCGAGGCAGGACCACAGGCACTGCCGGAACGCCGCAAAGCGGCCGACCTGCTGGCCCGCCGCGGGTTCGATGGCGACACCATTCGGCGGGCCACCCGCTACGACGCAGAGGACTGAGCGCCTCTGGCCTGTTACCCTTCAGGGTTTCGGAGGTCCGAAACCCGACCCTGGCCAGTGTGGCTGGTGGCGGTGGACCGTCCGGCCCGCAGACTGCCAGCCCCACATGAACGCATCCGCCAAATTCACCACCTCCCAGATCCGCAGCGATTTCCTTGAGTTCTTCAAGAACAAGGGCCACACCATCGTGCCTTCGGCGCCGCTGGTGCCCGGCAATGATCCGACCCTGCTGTTCACCAACTCCGGCATGGTGCAGTTCAAGGACGTCTTCCTTGGCGCGGAAAAGCGCAGCTACGTGCGCGCCGCCGATGTCCAGCGCTGCCTGCGCGCCGGTGGCAAGCACAACGACCTGGACCAGGTGGGCTACACCGCCCGCCACCACACCTTCTTCGAGATGCTGGGCAACTGGTCCTTTGGCGACTACTTCAAGAAAGACGCCATTGCCTGGGCGTGGGAGCTGCTGACCCAGGTCTGGAAGCTGCCCGCCGAGCGCCTGCTGGTGACCGTCTACCAGACCGATGACGAGGCCTACGCGCTGTGGCGCGACATGGTGGGCATCCCCGAGTCACGCATCGTGCGCATCGGCGACAACAAGGGGGCACCGTTCGCTTCGGACAATTTCTGGCAGATGGCCGACACCGGCCCCTGCGGTCCCTGTACCGAGATCTTCTATGACCATGGCGAGCACATCGCTGGCGGTCCCCCGGGTTCGCCGGATGAAGACGGCGACCGCTTCATCGAAATCTGGAACCTGGTGTTCATGCAGTTCGACCGCCAGCCCGACGGCACCCTGGTGCCGCTGCCGGCGCCGTGCGT
>DALZLW010000348.1:0-1759 GCA_032007425.1 Stenotrophomonas sp. | reverse complement strand
CCAGGGATGGCGCGACACGAGGCACGCATGGAGCGGCTTTTGCCGTCCCCCACCCAGCACCCCCGCCCGGCCCAGGCGAGGGAGCCGCGCCCACCCAAAGGCCCCGCCGCTTCCGGCGGAAACCAACCGCAGCCGAAAACCTACCCCCGCGGAACGGCCGCCCCGGAAGCCAACTCCACCCGCGGGCGCTTCTGCCCATACAACTGGATGAAGCGCTGCGGCTCCACCGGCCGCCCCAGCAGGAAGCCCTGCAGGAAGTCGCAGCCCAGCCGTTCCAGATAGCTGCGCTGCGCTCCGGTCTCCACCCCCTCGGCGCAGATGTCCATGTCCAGGGCATGGCCCAGCGCAATGATCGCCGAAACAATCACCGCGTCTTCGGCGCTGTGGCCCAGGTCACGGACGAAGGCCTGGTCGATCTTCAACTCCGTCGCCGGCATCCGCTTCAGGTACAGCAGACTTGAGTAGCCCGTACCGAAATCATCGATGGAGATGCCCACCCCCAGCGCCGACAGGGCGGCCAGCATCCGGCTGCTGGTGTCGGCGTCCCGCATCAGCGTGCTCTCGGTCAATTCCAGTACCAACAGCCTGGCCGGGATGCGGTGCGCCTGCAGGGCATCGCGCACGTCGTCGAGCAGGTGTGGCGAGCTGAACTGCAGGGGCGACAGGTTGACCGCCATCGACCAGCTCTCGTGTCCGGCGTCATGCCATTGGCGCAACTGCCGACAGGCGGTGTCCAGCGTCCAGCGTCCGATCTCGTTGATGACTCCGCTGCGTTCGGCCAGCCGCACGAACCGCTCCGGTGGCACCATGCCGAAGTGCGGGTGCTGCCAGCGGATCAAGGCCTCGGCGCCGGCCACGCCCTGCGAGGCAACCCGGATCTTGGGCTGGTAGTGCAGCAACAATTCATCGTTGGCAAGCGCGCGGCGCAGGTCCGCCAAAAGGCGGAACTGTTGTTCGGCACTGTCGTTCATCCAGTCAGCGTAGAGCATGAACGTGTTGCGACCGGCGTCCTTGGCCTGGTACATCGCCGCTTCGCTGAAGCTGATCAACTGCCGTTCGCCGGCCGCATGGTCCGGGCACAGGGCAATGCCCACACTGGCGGTGACCTGCAGGCTCAACTCGGGCAACAGCGGACTGCCGGCCAATGCCTGCAGCAGGCGGCCCGCCAGGGTATCGACCAGCTCGTCCTCCTCCAGGCGCGCCAGCAGCACGAACTCGTCGCCGCCGACACGTGCGAGCAAATCGCCGCCACGCAACAGGATGCGCAGGCGTTCGCCAACTGCCATGAGCAGGGCATCGCCCACGGCATGGCCATGCGCCTCGTTGACCTGGCGCAGGCCATCGAGGTCGATGAACAAAAGTGCAAACCGGCTGCCATTGCGTTCAGCGTGTTCCAGCGCCGGGGGAATGTGCTGTTCGAGTTGCCGGCGGTTGGGCAGTCCGGTCAGCGGGTCATGCAGTGCGGCCTGGCTCAACTCGGCATGGGCCACGTGCAATGAGGCGCTCAGGTCGGCGTTGCGCATGCGCAGCAGCTGCGCTTCGATGCGTTGTTCCATCCATGCCGCCACGAGCACCGCGCCGAGAATCAGCACGGTGAACACAACGACCATGCTGGCCAGCCACGTGGTCGGAACACCACCACCGGCAGCGCCACAGATGCTGCCGGCGGGGAAGCGGGCAGCGGCCATGCCGGTGTAGTGCATGCCGACGATCGCCAGGCCGAGCAGGCACGCCGCGGCGAGCCGGCTGCCGTGGCCGG
>DALZLW010000347.1:0-1845 GCA_032007425.1 Stenotrophomonas sp. | reverse complement strand
CCCAGCTCCTTGGCCGAGCACAGCATGCCGTTGGATTCCACGCCACGCAGCTTGGCCGGCTTGATCTTGAAATCGCCGAACTGCGCGCCGACCAGCGCCAGCGGCGCCACCAGGCCCACGCGGGCATTGGGCGCACCGCAGACGATCTGCAGCAGATCGCCCTGCCCTGCATCGACCTTGCAGATCTGCAGGCGGTCAGCCTCTGGATGGCGTTCAGCGGCGACGATGCGGGCCACGACGACCTGCTGCAGGCCTTCGCCCAGCGCCGTCACCTCCTCCACTTCCAGGCCGATGGCCGTCAGCACGGCGCTCAGCGCATCGCGCGAGGCGGTGGTGGGGACGTGGCTGCGCAGCCAGTTTTCGGAGAATTTCATGGTGTGATCCTGGTGGGGCCGGCGCAGGCGCCTGGGCCTTCGTTATCAAGTCTGCCGGGCACGGCCCGGCGCTACCGTTTCCTGTTGTCGCCGGGCATGGCCCGCCGCTACCGGACGCCTCAGGCGAACTGCTTCAGGAACCGCGCATCGTTCTCGAAGAACGCGCGCAGGTCATTGACGCCGTAACGCAGCATGGCAAATCGCTCCACGCCCAGACCGAAGGCAAAACCGGTGTAACGCTCCGGATCAATGCCGACGCTGCGCAGCACGTTGGGATGAACCATGCCGCAGCCCAACACTTCCAGCCAACGCGTGCTGCCATCGGGCTGCTGCCAGGCGATGTCCACTTCGGCACCGGGCTCCACGAACGGGAAGTAGCTGGGGCGGAAACGCATTTCGAAGTCGCGCTCGAAGAAGGCGCGCACGAACTCCGACAAGGTGCCCTTCAGATCGGCAAAGGTGGAATGCTCGTCCACCAGCAGGCCTTCCACCTGGTGGAACATCGGCGAATGGGTCTGGTCGCTGTCGCTGCGATACACCTTGCCGGCGGCAATCATGCGCAGCGGCGGCGCATGGTCGCCCATGTAGCGCACCTGCACACCCGAGGTGTGCGTGCGCAGCAGGCGGCCGTCACCAAAATAGAAGGTGTCGTGCATGGCACGAGCAGGATGGTGCGGTGGGAAATTGAGCGCTTCGAAATTGTGCCAGTCGTCCTCGATTTCCGGGCCTTCGGACAGCTCATAGCCAAGGCGGCCGAAGATCTCGGTGATGCGCTCCAGCGTGCGGGTCACCGGATGCAGGCCACCACGCTCGCCGCGACGCCCCGGCAGGGTGATGTCAATGGCCTCGGCGGCCAGGCGCGCGTCCAGCGCAGCGCTCTCCAGCACGTCTTTGCGCTCCCCCAGGGCGCTGCTCACCGCATCGCGGGCACGGTTGATGGCTTCACCGGCCGCCTTGCGCGCATCGCCCGGCAGGCTGCCCAACTGCTTGAGCTGGGCGGTGATGCTGCCGTTCTTGCCCAGCAGGGCCACACGCAGCTGCTCAAGCGCTTCGGGGCTCTGCGCAGCGGCGACGTCGGCCAGCGCCTGCGCGGTCAGGGATTGGATATCACTCATGGGGGTGCCGGAACTCCAGTCGGTTGGCCATCGCGGCGTGCAACCGGCCGCGCCGTCGCCACCGCTACCCGGCCGCCGCGCCTTAGGCCGCCGCGTCCGGTACAAAAAAGAATGGGGAAGGACTTTCGCCCTTCCCCATGCATTGCCTCAACCCGAACCGTCCGCGCGAACGGTTACGGCACGGGGAAGGACTTAGGCTGCCAGCGCGCCCTTGGCCTTTTCAGCCAGTGCGGCAAAACCGGCCGCGTCGTGCACGGCGATGTCGGCCAGCACCTTGCGGTCCAGGGTGATGCCAGCCTTCAGCAGGCCGTTCATGAAACGGCTGTAGCTCAGGCCGTTGATGCGGGCAGCCGCGT
>DALZLW010000346.1:0-1864 GCA_032007425.1 Stenotrophomonas sp. | reverse complement strand
AACGGCAAGATCGAATTCCAGCGCAACCAGGAGCGCTACGGCTTCCTGCGCTGGGGCCAGAAAGCCTTCCAGGACTTCAAGGTGGTGCCGCCCAACACCGGCATCGTCCACCAGGTGAACCTGGAAAACCTCGCCCGGGTGGTCATGGCCGTTGAAAAAGACGGCGCCACCGTGGCTTATCCCGATACGGTGTTCGGCACCGACAGCCACACCACCATGATCAACGGCATCGGCGTGCTGGGCTGGGGCGTGGGCGGCATCGAAGCCGAAGCAGCCATGCTCGGCCAGCCGTCCTCGATGCTGATTCCGCAGGTCGTGGGCTTCAAGCTCAGGGGCAAGCTGCCCGAAGGCGCTACCGCCACCGACCTGGTGCTCACCGTCACCCAGATGCTGCGCAGCCACGGCGTGGTCGGCAAGTTCGTCGAGTTCTTCGGTGACGGCCTGCAGCACCTGCCGCTGGCCGACCGTGCCACGATCGGCAACATGGCACCGGAGTACGGCGCTACCTGCGGCATCTTCCCCATCGACGCCGAATCGCTGAACTACCTGCGGTTGTCCGGCCGTGGCGAGGAACAGATCGCCCTGGTCGAAGCCTATGCCAAGGCGCAGGGCCTGTGGCACGAGCCCGGCAGCGCTGCGGCCAGCTACAGCGCCACGCTGGAACTGGACATGGGCACGGTCAAGCCGTCCTTGGCCGGCCCCAAGCGCCCGCAGGACCGCGTGCTGCTGGAGGACGTGCAGGCCAATTACCGCCAGGCACTGGTCGGGCTGACCAGCAGCCGCGACCGCAAGGACGTGGACATCGCCACCTTCACCAACGAAGGCGGCGGCACCGCCGTGGGCAACGAGCAGCTGGCCAAGGGCCAGGCCGACATCCAGCTTGATGGCCGCAGCCTGCGACTGAAGGACGGCGCGGTGGTGATCGCCGCCATCACCTCGTGCACCAACACCTCCAACCCGGCCGTGATGATCGGCGCCGGCCTGCTGGCCCGTAACGCGGCCGCCAAGGGCCTCAACCGCCAGCCGTGGGTGAAGACGTCGCTCGGCCCAGGCTCGCGCGTGGTCACTGATTACCTTGAGAAGGCCGGTGTGCTGGCCGAGCTGGAGAAGATCGGTTTCTATGTAGTCGGTTACGGCTGCACCACCTGCATCGGCAATTCCGGCCCACTGCCGGAGGAAGTCAGCGCCGGCATCGCCGCCGGCGACCTGGTGGTCACCTCGGTGCTGTCGGGCAACCGCAACTTCGAAGGCCGCGTGCACCCGGAAGTGAAGATGAACTACCTGGCCAGCCCACCGCTGGTCGTGGCCTATGCGATCGCCGGCACCACCGACATCGACCTGACCCGCGAACCGCTGGGCACCGGCAGCGATGGCGAGCCGGTCTACCTGCGTGACATCTGGCCAAGCAACAAGGAAATCGGCGATGTGATCGCTGCCACCCTCGGCCCGGACATGTTCAAGCAGAACTACGCCGACGTGTTCAAGGGTGACAGCCGCTGGAACACCATCGCCTCGCCAGACGGCGAACTGTACGAGTGGGACGATGCGTCCACGTACATCAAGAACCCGCCCTATTTCGAGGGCATGACCATGCAGACCGGCAGCATCGCCGACGTGCATGGGGCGCGGGTGATGGGTCTGTTCGGTGATTCGATCACCACCGACCACATCTCGCCGGCCGGCAACATCAAGAAGGATTCGCCCGCCGGCCGCTTCCTGCAGGAGCGCGGCGTGCAGCCGGCCGACTTCAACAGCTATGGCAGCCGCCGCGGCAATGACGATGTGATGGTCCGTGGCACCTTCGCCAACATCCGCATCAAGAACCTGGTGTTCGGCGGCGAAGAAGGCGGCAACACCCTGTACT
>DALZLW010000345.1:0-1866 GCA_032007425.1 Stenotrophomonas sp. | reverse complement strand
CCCAGCCAGCGGCCCTGCTGGATGAAACCCTGCTGCATACCACCTCGCGGCCGCAGGCATGGCCGGCGTGGGCACGCCATCACGGCCTGGCACCGGCGGGGCTACAGCTGGGCACCGGCTTCGAACACCTGTACTACCTGCTGGAAGCCGCCCTGGCCGGGCTGGGCCCGGCGATCGCGCCGGAGCCCTTGGTTGCCGACGACGTCGCTGCCGGCCGGCTGCTGGCCCCCTGGGGCTTTACCGACACTGGCGGCAGTTGGGTGCTGGCCCTTCCGCAGGGACGCGTTGACGGCCGATTGGACGCGTTGGCGGAATGGCTGGGCGCGCAACTGCGCTGATCGCAGCGGCAACTGAATGGGCCCCTACCGCGCACTCAGCTGGCGGTAGGGGCAGCCAGGCGCTGCTGCAGATCCTCACGCAGACGCGCCAGTTCGACTTCGGCCTGCTGACGCTGCTGCATGCCGTCGCGATGGATGCTGCGCACTTCTTCCACCGTCGCGATCAACTGCTCATGGACGTGGCGCAGGGTCGCCAAGTCGATCACCCCACGCTGGTTGCTGCGCGCGGTGTCCACCGAGGTCTGCCGCAGCAGGTCGGCATTACGACGCATGATGTCATTGGTTGCATCGTCGATGGCGGTCGACAAGGCCACGGCCTGCTTCTGTTCTTCCAGCGACAACTGGATGGCGAACTGACGCTTCCACGCCGGCAGGGTGATCGCCTTGACCGTGTTGAACTTCTCGATCAACTGCAGGGCATTGGCCTGGATCAACCGGATCATCGGCAACGACTGGTCTGCCGCGTGCTGCATCAGCAGCAGGTCGGACACGCGCTTTTCGATCAGCCGGATGGCACCGTCAACTTCAGCCTGTCGACTGCGCTGCTGGGGATCGACACTGCCCTGCCCGGCCAGTTGCTCTGCCTCCAGTTGCGCCAGCCGCTGCTTGCCCGCGGCCACGTGCAGGCCCAGCGCATGGCGCTCTTCGCAGACGATGGCGTGCATCTGTTCAAAGCTGTCCACGCGCTTGGCGATCAGCGCCTGCTGCACGCCGACATCGCCCATCAGTTGTTCGATCTGGCTGTTGGTGTCGCTGAACTTCTGCACCAGCTCGCCTTTGGAGGCGCGCAGGCGATCAATCAGGCCACCGATCACCGGCACCCGCGAGCGCTGCGACAGGCCATCCAGATTCAGGCTGCGGGCGATGCGCACCACTTCGCCGAGTTTCTCGCCGCTGGCGTCGAGGTCGCGGTTGCGCACCTGGTCCAGCAGTTGCCCGGCGAAGGAGGCCGTGCGGGCCGCCGCATCGCGGCCGAACACCTGCAGGTTGCCCGGGCGCAGGTCCTGCAGTTCCTGGCCCAGCGCCGCGATCCGCGGCAGATCGTCAGGCCCCAGCCCCAGCGCCCGCAAGGTGGCATCGTCGAACACCTGCGGCGAAGCAGCGGTGGTCACTGCGACAGGGTTCGGGGTGTCCTGGGTCATCGACGTTCTCCTTGTGAATGCATGGGACGGCAGCTCAACGCAGTCTAGCCTGAGCGGCAGCCACCTCGTCATCGATCTGTGCCTGCAGGGCCGCCGCCGTTCCGCCCTGTCCGGCACGCGCCGCCAGCACCTGTGCGTTGCGGGCCTGCTGCCAGGCCGGCAGCAGGACCTGCAGGAGTTGCGTGAACCGGCCCAGCAGCGCCGCGTCCTGCGCCTGCAGCAGCTGCCACTGGCCGGCCTCGGTCTGCTGCAGCGCGGCCAGCCGCTGCAGGTGGTGCAGGCGCCCGTCCAGTACGTCTGCCGCTGCCGGCGCCGATACCCGCAGGACCGCCAGCACGGGCACAGCCGCCTCGCACCAGGCCAGCAGCGCGCGGCTTGCGCCTTGC
>DALZLW010000344.1:0-1903 GCA_032007425.1 Stenotrophomonas sp. | reverse complement strand
CTGCATCCGTAGCGCGCCCATGCCGACGTAGTGCATGGCGGCGATCCCGCTGCCCATCAACAGGGCGCCGATGCCGAGCCGCCATTGTGGCAGGGTGGGTTGGGTGACCAGCCACAGGGCGAAGATCGAGGCCGCGATCGCCGCGCCCAGTGACAACAGGGTCAATGCCAGGTCGTAGCCCAGCGGGATGGGCAGGGAGAAGGCGAGCATGCCGATGAAGTGCATCGACCAGATGCCCAGGCCCATCGCACAGCCGCCGCCCAGGCGCCAGGCCCAGCGCCCGCCGACGGACGTGGCGGTGGTGATGCGCCCGGCCAGGGTCAGTGCGGTGAACGAGGCGAACGCCGCAACCAGCAATGACAGCACGACCAGCCACGGATCGTAAGTTCCCAACAGCATTGGCAGCCTCCCTGACGTCTGTGTTCCATCCTTATCCGGACGAAAACCTTGGCGCCTGCGTACAGGGGAACGCCGCTCCCACGGCACCCCTCCATCAAGGCGGTTCCCCCCGGCCACGACAGTGCCCGTGCACTGTAACGCGGAACCGGGTGTTGTGGGCAGCTGCCAGCTGCTTCAGGTGGTGACCGACCGGCCTGCTTCGAAGGCGGCGTCGAACAGGCGCTGGACCGGCGGTCCCAGCTCGCCCGCCATCAGGGTCAGCAGGACCAGGCCCAGCAGCAGCGCCACCGGCAGGCCCAGCTGGATGGGGTTGAGTGCGGGGGCGGCGCGGGCCAGGACGCCGAATGCGAGATTGATGGCGAGCATGGCCACGATCAGCGGCAAAGCCAGCGACAAGCCGCCGCGCAACACGGTCAACAGGAAGGTCGGCGCGATGCTGGCCACGGCGTGGGGGTCGGGCAGGACGGCACCGATCGGCAGGGCCCGGTAGCTGTCCACCACCAGTGCGATCAACGCAAGGTGGCCATTGGCCGCGAAGAACAACAGGCCGAACACCAGATAGAACCAGGTGCCGATGACCCCGGAGCTGCCGCCACGCAGCGGGTCGCTCATCTGCGCAAAGGCCAGGCCGGTGCCTTGTGCCACCAGTTCGCCGGCAAGTGCGCCGGCTTCGAACACCAGGCGCAGCAGGAAGCCGATCGCCACGCCGATGGTCAGTTCCCGCAGTACATTCAATACCAGCGCTGCATTGAGCCCGGTCCAGTCCGGCACCGGCGGCAGGATGGGGGCCAGCGCAATGGCCAGCGTGGCCGCCAGCAGTGCACGCACCCGTGCTGGCACGGCACGCGTGCCGATCAGCGGCATGGCCATGACCATGGCACCCAGTCGCAGCATGATCCACAACACGTCGCCGATCATCCCGAAGGCGTGCAGGCCGTCGGCGGCCATCTGTGTTGCGGCGTCCATCAGCGCGGCACCGTCAACCGATCAGGTGTGGAATGCGCTGGAACAGCAGCGTGGTGTACTCCACCAGATGGCCCAGCAACAGGCTGCCGGTGGCAAACAGCACGGCGGTGAGCGCCGCGGCCTTGGCGACGAAGGCAATCGTCGGCTCGTTGAGCTGGGTGGCGGCCTGTACCACGCCCACCACCACGCCGACCACCAGCACGGTCATCAGCAGGGGGCCGGCCACCCAGAGCGCGGCCATCAGGCCGCCGCGCAGTTCAGTCAAAGCAAGTTCGGGAGACATCTGGATTCCAGGAGTAACGCCGGGACATGCCTGGCGGTGGGAAGGCGAGACGCGCAATGGTCTTCAGCCGCCGGGCCATGCCGGCGGCCGGCGATCACGCAGGGTTGAAGCTGGCGGCCAAGGTGCCCACGGTCAGGACCCAGCCATCGACAAGCACGAACAGCAGGATCTTGAACGGCGCCGATACCAGCATCGGTGACAGCATCATCATGCCCATCGACATCAGCACGCTGGCCACGACCAGGTCGATGATCA
>DALZLW010000343.1:0-1913 GCA_032007425.1 Stenotrophomonas sp. | reverse complement strand
GCTCCACCGCCCGGCTGAGCACCGAGCGCACCGCATTGGCCTGCTGCACGCTGGCCAGCCGCGGGCCGCTGCCGTCATCGATGGCCAGCCACAGCACCGGCTTGGGCCGCGGCTGCGGCCACACCGGCAGGCCCAGCGCCGCCACCAGCGCATCCACATCGTCCTGGCGGAAGCGGGCCACCAGCAGGGTGCGGAAACTCGGGGCGCCCGTGGCGCCGACGCCCTGGTCCTGCTTGTAGTCAAAGCTCTCGACGTAGTCCTTGGCGTTGCGCAGGGCCTGGACCACGCCCGGGCGCGCGGTCACGCCACGATCGCCGGACAACTTGCCCAGCACTTCGCCCAGCGCGCGCGCCAATCCGCCGTTGCGGTCGGCGTCGCTCTGGCCACGGACAGGCACTTCGGCCTCATAGGCACCACTGGCGGTGGCGACATCTCCTTCGGTGCGCAGGCCGCTCTGGGCCAGGGCTGGCAAGGGCAGGCACAACGCCAGGAGCAGAATCAGAAACAGGCTGCGGGGCATCTGGACATCCATTGGCTCGACGTATCCAGGGGAATTGTTGCGCGAATAAGGCCTTTGCGCCAACGTGGCCTGTTAAAATCATCGATTCACCCCTTGCCAGCGCCGACGCCCGTGACCAACAGCCCGTCTTCCGCCCCCTCCCCCCTCACCTACCGTGATGCGGGCGTCGACATCGATGCCGGCAACGAACTGGTCGAACGGATCAAACCGCTGGTCAAGCGCAGCTTCCGTCCGGAAGTGATGGGCGGCCTGGGTGGCTTTGGCGCCCTGTTCGACCTGTCCGGCAAGTACCGTGAACCGGTCCTGGTGTCCGGTACCGACGGCGTCGGTACCAAGCTGAAGCTGGCCCAGCAGCTGGGCCGCCATGACACCATCGGCATCGACCTGGTGGCGATGTGCGTCAACGACGTCCTGGTGCAGGGCGCCGAGCCGCTGTTCTTCCTGGACTATTTCGCCACCGGCAAGCTGGACGTCGACACCGCCGCAGCGGTGGTGGGTGGCATTGCCAACGGCTGCACCGAGGCCGGCTGCGCCCTGATCGGCGGCGAGACCGCAGAGATGCCGGACATGTACGCCCCCGGTGAATACGACCTGGCCGGCTTCACCGTGGCCGCCGTGGAGAAAAGCGAACTCAAGGATGGCGCCAGCGTCGCCGCCGGTGACGTGCTGATCGGCATCGCTTCTTCCGGCCCGCATTCCAACGGTTATTCGCTGGTCCGCCGCATCTACGACCGCGCCGGCCAGCCGGCCGACCTGGAACTGGAAGACGGCGTGAAGCTGGTGGACGCGCTGATGGCGCCCACCCGTTTGTACGTCAAGCCGCTGCTGGCCCTGCTCAAGTCGCACGGCGCCGCCATCCACGGCATGGCCCATATCACGGGCGGCGGCCTGACCGAGAACATCATCCGCGTGGTGCCCGAAGGCCTGGGCCTGGACATCCAGGCGGCCAGCTGGACCCTGCCCCCGGTGTTCAAGTGGCTGCAGAAGGAAGGCGCCGTGGCCGATGCGGAAATGTGGCGCACCTTCAACTGCGGCATCGGGTTCGTGCTGATCGTCGACCTGGCACAGGCCGCGACCATCGGTGCAGCGCTGGATGCCCAGGGCCTGCAGCACTGGACCATCGGCCAGGTGACCCCGGCCGGAAGCGGCGAACGCGTGCACATCGGCTGAAACACTGCCCGTCGGGGCGTGGCCTGCGCCCGCCCCCCGTTCCCACCGTTCCGGACCCCGCATGACCGCACGATTGGCAGTACTGGCTTCGGGCCGTGGCAGCAACCTGCAGGCCATCCTCGAGGCGATCGCCGGCGGCACCCTCGCCGCCCAGGTCGTCGGCGTGTTCTCCGATCGTCCCGGGGCCGCCGCACTGCAGCGGGTCCCCGCCGCGCAGCGCTGG
>DALZLW010000342.1:0-1918 GCA_032007425.1 Stenotrophomonas sp. | reverse complement strand
CTTCTTCATAACCGGTGGTGCCGTTGATCTGGCCGGCGAAGAACAGGCCGCTGACCAGCTTGGTTTCCAGCGAAGCCTTCAGCCCGCGCGGATCGAAGAAGTCATATTCGATCGCATAGCCGGGTCGGGTGATGTGCGCGTTGGCAAAGCCACGGATGCTGCGCACCATCGCCAGCTGCACATCGAAGGGCAGCGAGGTGGAAATCCCGTTGGGGTAGATTTCGATGATGCCCAGCCCTTCGGGCTCGACGAAAATCTGGTGGCTGGCCTTTTCGGCAAAGCGCACCACCTTGTCTTCGATCGACGGGCAGTAGCGCGGACCGATGCCCTCGATCTGGCCGCTGTACAGCGGCGAGCGGTGCAGGGCATCGCGGATGATCTGGTGGGTCTGTTCGGTGGTGTGGGTGATCCAGCAGCTCACCTGCGGCGGATGCTCGTCCACGCTGCCCAGGAAGGACATCACCGGGCGCGGGCTGTCGCCGGGCTGTTCCTCCATCAGACTGTAATCCAGCGAGCGGCCATCGATGCGCGGCGGCGTGCCGGTCTTCAGGCGGTCCACCTGGAACGGACGCTCACGCAGGCGCGCGGCCAGCGTGGTGGCCGGCGGATCGCCCATGCGGCCAGCGGCGTACTGGGTGGGGCCAACGTGGATCTTGCCGGCCAGGAACGTGCCGGCGGTCAGCACCACCGCCTCGGCATCGAAGCGCAGCCCGGTCTGGGTGATCACGCCACGCACGGCGTCGCCTTCGATCAGCAGATCGTCCACCGCCGCCTGGAACACGGTCAGGTTGGCCTGGCTTTCGACGATGGCCCGGATGGCCATGCGGTAAAGATTGCGGTCGGCCTGGCAGCGCGTGGCGCGCACCGCCGGGCCCTTGGACGCATTGAGCGTGCGCCACTGGATGCCGGCGCGGTCGGCGGCATGGGCCATGGCCCCGCCCAGTGCATCGATCTCCTTGACCAGATGGCCCTTGCCGATGCCACCGATGGCCGGATTGCAGCTCATCGCGCCCACGGTTTCGATGTTGTGGGTCAGCAACAGGGTGCGCACGCCCGTGCGGGCCGCGGCCAGTGCGGCCTCGGTGCCGGCGTGGCCGCCGCCGATGACGATGACGTCGTAGCGATGGAAGGAATCAGTCATGGCAGCAGGTCACTCAGGGGGCAGGCGCGGCGGGGCCGGCGTCAGGCTGGCGATTTTAGCGCCATTCCGCCGGCCGCGCCGGGGGCGTCATCCGGCGGGTGCCGAGCCATCCACGTCGGATGCCGCATCAAGGGGATCGTCGAGCCGCCCGGCGCGCACGGCGGCGGCCACACACCGCCGCGCAGGGCCGGCGATGCCACGGCCGTATTCATAAAAATCCCGCTAAAGTTGGCACGCTTTCTGCGGTTATTACTTCAGCACCCCGCGTGATCGGCGCCGTTGGCGCTACGGACCGGAATTGGAACAGGGGCTGGTCCAGATGCAGGCGGGGGAAGCGGTGGGTCGGTCGTCGGGGGACGCGCCGGCCCAAGGCTGTAAAGGGACGTGCCGGCAACGCGCCTTCCCTGTTGTAAGGCGGCAAAGCAAAGGCCCCGCACTGCGGGGCCTTTGCCTTTTCAAGGGTGCCGACATCCGACAGGGCCGGAACAGGGGGGATCCAGATGTTCCTGTCGGATGTCGACCTAGCTGAACTGTGACCGGAAGCGTCGCTGTGGCTTGTCACTTTGCGACGCTGACCGTCACCACACGGTTAGATTGGACCGAGCCAATAATCGATTGCAAGCGATTTCAGGGCTCAACTCTCCGTTCCGTGGACCGGTTCATGTTTCGCCACGGTGACCCTTGCGGACGAGGGGCTGATTGTGGTCGCGGTGCAGCTGGACGCGGCGGCTGGGCCTGCGGACGCGGCTGCGCCTGCGGCGGACGCTGGGCCTGCGC
>DALZLW010000341.1:0-1959 GCA_032007425.1 Stenotrophomonas sp. | reverse complement strand
CCCTGGTCGGCATCACCTACCTGTTCGCCATCGCGCAGAAGAACGGCACCATCGACCTGCTGGTGCATTGGGCGGTACGGGCGGTGCGCGGGCGCATCGTGGCCATCCCGTGGGTGATGTTCGTCGTCACCGCCGTGCTCACCGCGTTTGGTGCCCTGGGGCCGGCGGCCGTGGCGATCATCGGCCCGGTGGCGCTGCGCTTTGCCAAGCAGTACCGCATCAACCCACTGATGATGGGCCTGCTGGTGATCCACGGTGCACAGGCCGGCGGCTTCTCGCCGATCAGCGTGTACGGCGGCATCACCAACCAGGTGGTGCAGAAGGCCGGACTGGAAGTCACAGAAATGGCGGTGTTCCTGACCAGCCTGGGCTTCAACCTGCTCATGGCGATCATCTGCTTCCTGGTGTTCGGCGGCATCGCGCTGATGCGGCGCGGCCCGGCCACCGCCTCGGGCGAACCGGTGCTCGATGGCAACCTGGCCTCTTCGCGGCAGTTCGCCATCGAAGGCCATGGCGCGCTGGTCAGCGCCGGTGGCGGCTCGCTGTCCAACGATCCGGCGGCGCTTGACGCCGTGAGGATCAACCGCGACCGGCTGATCACCCTCGTCGGCCTGCTCGGCCTGGGGGTGGCGGCACTGGCGTATGACCTCAACGTCGGCCTGGTCTCGATCACCGTGGCGGTGGCCATCGCACTGGCTTCGCCTTCGGCGCAGAAGGGCGCGGTGGATGGCATCAGCTGGTCCACGGTGCTGTTGATCAGCGGCGTGGTCACCTACGTGGCGGTGCTGCAGAAGGCCGGTGCGGTGGACTTCGTCGGCCAAGGCGTGGGCAACATCGGCATCCCGCTGCTCGGCGCGCTGCTGGTCTGCTACGTCGGCGGCATCGTCTCGGCCTTCGCCTCCTCGGCCGCCGTGCTCGGCGCCACCATTCCGTTGGCGGTGCCGTTCCTGCTGCAGGGCCACCTGAGCGCGGCTGGTGTGATCTGCGCCTTGGCGATCTCCTCCACCGTGGTGGATGTCAGTCCGTTCTCCACCAATGGTGCGCTGGTGGTGGCCTCGGCTGCCAAGGAAGAACGCGAAGCGCTGTTCCGCCGCTTCCTGGTCTACAGCGGCCTGGTGGTGGTGTTCGGTCCGCTGCTGGCCTGGCTGCTGTTCGTGGTGCCGGGCTGGATGTAAGGTCCCCTCGCCGCCGCGGTTGCGGGCCTTGCTGGCCGCGCCGTGGCGGTTTCTGGCGCCGACCCCACGCGCCATAGCGGCTAGAATGGGCCGCATCTGACGGACATCCGCACATCCATGACCCTGGCCCCCGGCCCTAAACGCAGCAACCGGCGCGTCCCTCTCTATGAAGAGGTTGCCGAAACCCTGCGCCAGAAAATCTACGATTACGAACTGCCGCCCGGCGAATGGATCGACGAACCTGCGCTGGTGGCGGAGCTGGGCATCAGCCGCACGCCGTTGCGCGAAAGCCTGAAGCTGCTGGCGGCCGAAGGCCTGGTGCAGATCGATGCCGGCCGTGGCAGCCGGGTGACCCGGCTGACCCTGGAAGACCTCAACCAGCTGTTCCCGGTGATGGCCATGCTGGAGGGCCGCTGCGCCCACGAAGCGGTGCGGCGCATCGACGATGCCGGTGTGGCTGCGCTGCAGGAACTGCACGATGCGATGGAAGCGGCCGCCGCGATCGGCGATCTGGCCGAGTACTACCGCAACAACTACTTCATCCATGAAAGCCTGCAGACCCATGCCGGCAACCCGTGGCTGGTGCGGGTCACCCACGACCTGCACCGCATCCTGAAGATGCACCGCGGCCGGCAGTTGCTGACCCCGGGTCGCATGGCCCAATCGTTGAGCGAGCACCGCGAACTGATGGCCTGCATCCGCGCGCGCGATGCCGAAGCCGCCGAACGCACCGTGAACCGCCACCTGCTCAGCCAGGGCGAAGCCTTGGCGGCCTACGTCGCCG
>DALZLW010000340.1:0-1998 GCA_032007425.1 Stenotrophomonas sp. | reverse complement strand
CCAAGCTGCGTGGCGTGGAATCCAACGGCATGCTGTGCTCGGCCAAGGAGCTGGGTCTGGATGGCGACGCTTCGGGCCTGTTCGAGCTGCCGGAAGATGCGCCTGTCGGCCAGGCGCTGGTCGACTACCTGGGCCTGCCCGATGCCAGCATCGAGATCAAGCTGACCCCCAACCGTGCCGACTGTTTCAGCCTGCGCGGCATTGCCTATGACGTGGCGGCCGCCACCCGCAGCGAGGTGGTGCCGTTCGCGGCCGAGCCGGTGGCAGCGACGGGTGATCGCGAACTGGCCATCCAACTGGCCGCTGGCGGCGAAGCACCGCGTTACCTGGGCCGTGTCATCGAAGGCGTGAATGCTGCGGCTGCCACTCCGCTGTGGATGGCCGAGCGCCTGCGCCGCAGCGGCGTGCGTCCGGTGTCGCTGCTGGTCGACATCACCCAGTACGTCATGCTGGAACTGGGGCAGCCGATGCATGCCTACGACCTGGCCACCCTGCAGGGCACGATCGGCGTGCGCCGTTCACGCGCGGGCGAGACGCTGAAGCTGCTCGATGGTCGTGATGCGTCGCTGGACGACAGTTTCCTCGTGGTGACCGACGCCGACCGCCCGGTGGGGCTGGCCGGCATGATGGGGGGCTTCGACACCCGCGTGACCGATGCCACTACGGCGGTGTTCCTGGAAGCGGCGCATTTCGCTCCGGCAGCGATCATGGGGCGTGGCCGCAAGCTGGGCCTGCATACCGATGCCGGCCATCGGTTCGAGCGAGGCGTGGATCCTGAGTTGCCGCGTACCGCCATCGAATATGCCACCCGCCTGGTGCTGGACCTGGCCGGCGGCACGCCGTCCCCCGTGACCGAAGCGGTCCGCGCGGCCGAATTGCCCGTGGCTGCCAGCATCGTGCTGCGTCGCGCCCGCATCACCCGTGTGTTGGGCATCACCATTGAAGACGCCGAAGTGGAGCGCATCCTGCGCGCCCTTGGCATGGGAGTGACGGCCACCGCTGACGGTTGGCAGGTGACCGCGCCCAGCCGTCGCTTCGACATCGCCATCGAAGAAGACCTGATCGAGGAGCTGGCCCGTATCCACGGTTACGAGCAGATTCCGACCACGCTGCCCGGCGGCGCGGCCCGCGTGGCCATGCCCAGCGAAACCCGCCTGGATGAGTTGAGCGTGCGCCGCCAGTTGATCGCGCGCGGCCTGCAGGAAACCATCAACTACGCCTTTGTCGATGCCGCTCTGCTGCAGCAATGGCAACTGGACGAAGCGCTGGTGCCGCTGGCCAATCCCTTGTCGGCCGAACTGGCGGTCATGCGCCCCTCGCTGCTGCCGGGTCTGGTCGCCACCCTGGGGCGCAATGCGGCCCGGCAGATGCCGCGTGTACGCCTGTGCGAACTGGGCCGCGTGTTCCATGCCCAGGCGGGTGAGGGACAGCCTGCGCCGCTGGAAACGCCGCGCGTCGCCGTGGCGATCTGCGGCCAAGCCGAGGTCGAGCAATGGGGTCTGGCAGCGCGCAAGGTGGATTTCCACGATCTGAAGGGCGATCTGGAAGCGCTGGCCGCTGCCACCGGTGCCCAGCTCAGCTTCCAGCCGTCCCGTCGCCCGCATGGGCATCCAGCCCGCTCGGCCGAGGTGTTGCGCGATGGGGTGGTGATCGGGTGGATCGGCCAGATCCACCCGCGCGTGGCCGCTGCGATGGGCATCGACGTGGAGGTCTATGCCTTCGAGCTGGACCTGGCGCCGTTGTCAGCCCGCGCACTGCCGCAGGCCGAAGAGCTGTCCCGTTTCCCGGCGGTGCGCCGTGATCTGGCCGTGCTCGCCCCGGAGGCGGCCCGCTGGTCCGACCTGGCCGCCACCGTCCGGCTGGCGGCTGGCCCGCTGCTGCGCGAGGTGAACCTGTTTGACCGCTACGTCGGCCAAGGGGTGGAACCTGGTTTCAAGAGCCTGGCTATGGGCTTGATTTTGCAGGACAAGTCGCGCACTCTGACGGACCGCGACGTGG
>DALZLW010000339.1:0-2033 GCA_032007425.1 Stenotrophomonas sp. | reverse complement strand
GCGCCGGCCGGCGCGGCATGGCCAGCGGTGACCGCTGCCAGCGACAACAGTGCAACAGCAGTAAGGCGGATGATGAAACGCATGCGGCATGCCTCCGGCTAAAAGGAGTGGGGTGTGGCGGCTCGTCTCAGCGGCCGCGCAGGAACCAGCGGTCGATATCGGCCAGGGAAAAACGCGCCCAGGTCGGGCGGCCGTGGTTGCATTGTCCAGACCGCTCGGTGATCTCCATATCACGCAGCAGGCCGTTCATTTCCGGCACGGTCAAGCGGCGATTGGCACGCACGGCGCCATGGCAGGCCATGGTTGACAACAGTTCGTCGCGCGCACTGGCAATCCGGCGACTCTGCCCATGCTCGCGCAGGTCGGCCAGGACGTCACGCAACAGGCCTTCCGGCTCGGCGTTGGCCAACAGTGCAGGAATACTGCGCACGGCCAGTGTTCCGGGGCCAGCGCGGGTGATCTCGAAGCCCAGCGCCGCCAGCGTCTCGGCCTCGCGCTCGGCGGTGTCGGCTTCGCGTTCGCCCACCGCCAGGGTGATCGGCACCAGCAGGGGCTGGGCGTGCAGGCCGATACCATCGTGCGCGGTTTTCAGTCGCTCATAACCGATGCGCTCGTGCGCGGCGTGCATGTCCACGACGATCAGCCCCTCGGCGTTTTCCGCGAGAATGTAGATGCCGTGCAACTGCGCGATGGCATAGCCCAAGGGCGGCACACCGGCGGCAGGGTCGGTGGCCGGCAACCCTGATGCACTGGGCATCGCTGGCAACGGGGCACTGCGGTCGCTGTCCGTCGTCGAGGCGTAGAGCGCGGCGTAGGCGGCCGGCGCATCGGCCACCTGCAGGCCCAACGGTGACTGCCGTGCCGGGCCCTGCCACGCGCCACCGCCACCACCTGCGCCCGGCGCGCCGCCGCGCATCAGCTCGTAGCGCGGCAGGGTGGCCGCCGGGATCGCTGCACCAGGTGGCAGGGCCATGGCCGCACCCGCGCTGATTTCCTGTGCACTGATACCGGCGCGGGTTTCGGCCAACGCATCTTTCAAGGTCCGGTAGACGAAGTCGTGGACCAGACGCCCATCACGGAAGCGCACCTCGTGTTTGGCCGGATGCACATTGACGTCCACGCGGGTGGGGTCCAGCTCAAGAAACAACACATAGGCCGGTTGTCGGCCATGGAAGAGCACGTCGCCATAGCCCATCTTCACGGCGTGGGCGACGCTACGGTCCCGCACCGAGCGTCCATTCACATACAGATACTGCTGATCGGTGCTGGCACGCGAGTAATGCGGCTGCGCAATCCAGCCATGCAGCCGCAGACCGGCGCCACTGTGGTCGACACGCAGGGCCTGGGTGGCGAAATCCTCCCCCAACGTCTCGGCAACACGCGCATCGGAGTAAAGATCGCCCGGACGGTAACGCCGCGAAGGCTTTCCATTGTGGGACACCCGCAGTTCCACGTCCGGTCGCGCCAGCGCCAGCGAACGCAGCCACTCCTCGATATGGCCCAGTTCGGTGCGTTCAGCGCGCAGGAATTTGCGCCGGGCGGGCACGTTGTAGAAGAGCTCACGCACTTCCACCGTCGTGCCCGGCGCATGGGCGCGCGGCGCCACCTCGCCCACCTTGCCGCCCTCGATCTGCAGCGCTGCACCGTGTTCGTCGTGCGGGCGACGCGAGGCCAGGGTGAAACGGCTCACCGAAGCAATCGACGGCAGCGCCTCGCCGCGAAAGCCCAGCGTGGCCACCGATTCCAGGTCGTCAAGACTGGCGATCTTGCTGGTCGCATGACGCGACACCGCCAAGGGCAGTTGCTCCGCCGCAATACCACGGCCGTTGTCGCGGATCCGGATCAGGCGGACGCCGCCCTCTTCCAGGTCGATATCCACCCGGGTAGCACCGGCATCGATGGCATTCTCAACCAGTTCCTTGACCACCGAAGCAGGTCGTTCGACCACTTCGCCGGCGGCGATCTGATTGATCAGGATTTCAGGCAGGGCGCGGATTTCAGTGTTCATGCGACCGTCCGGGGATGCACAGGGC
>DALZLW010000338.1:0-2082 GCA_032007425.1 Stenotrophomonas sp. | reverse complement strand
CGACCACCCATAGCAGGAGGTTCTTGGTCAAGTCGTTCATCCTCATTGGCTCCGGCGTTCCTCTTCAGTGCTGATGCTGTGCATTTCGTATGGTTGAGCTTACTTGATCTGGGCGCGTTTTCCCTGACCAAGCGCGTAGACCTCGGGCGAGCGCTTGCGGGAGGCTTCCGGCTTGCGGATGGAGACCTTGTCGTAACGGCGGCGCAGATCCCGCACGTAATCGTCGAAGCCTTCGCCCTGGAAGAGTTTGATCAGGAACGCCCCACCGGGTTTGAGGTGGTTGTCGGCGAAATCCATGGCCAGTTCTGCCAGGTGCATCATCCGCGGCTGGTCGACCGCGCCCACACCACTCTTATTGGGGGCCATGTCGGACAGAACAAGGTCTACGGCCTGGTCGCCCAACATGGCTTCAAACTGCGATAGGACAGTCTCTTCCCTGAAGTCTCCGTGAAGGAACTCCACACCGGCCAGCGGCGGCATGTCCAGGATGTCCAGGGACAGCACCCGGCCGGTGTCGCCCATCTGCCGGCGGACCTGCTGGCTCCAGCCGCCCGGCGCGGCACCGAGGTCGACCACGACCATATGTGGCTTCAGCAGCCGGTCACGTTGCAGCAGCTCTTCCAGCTTGTAGGCGGCACGCGAACGCATGCCCTCGGCCTGCGCCTTCTTCACGAAGGGATCGGAAAAGTGCTCTTTGAGCCAGCGTTGGCTGCTTTTGCTGCGAGTTGCCATGGAGAACGGAGCCAGAACGGGCGACCATGATACCCTGAACACCCAAAGTCACCGCGTCTTCCTGCATGTCCATCGTCCTGACCGCCTCCCAGACCCGATTCCTGCGCGGCCAAGCCCATGATCTCAAAGCCTTGCTGCAGCTCGGCGGCAAAGGGGTCACCCCCGCGTTCCTGGCCCAGCTCGACGAGGTCCTGGAACTGCATGAACTGGTCAAAGTGAAGGCGACAGCCGAAGACCGTGAATCGCGCGATGCGCTGATCGCGGCCCTGGTGGATGGGTCCGGCGCGGTCCTGGTGCAACGCATCGGCCACGTGGCCGTGCTTTACCGGCCGAGCAAGGAAAAGCGCCAGATCGTGCTGCCGCGCGCCTGAGCCCCACATGCCACTGAGCCACGAACTGCCGGACTACACCTACGTGCTGCGCGCTGCCAGCGGCACGTCGGCCCGGGTCAACGACCGTGAGCTGGGCCGCAGCTTTGTCCTCACCCCCGATACCCTGCTGGAAGACTGGCCCGTCACCTCGGTCGGCGCGTTCACCCTTGCCGACCTGGAGCCGGTGCTGGCGCTCAATCCAGCCGTCATCGTGCTGGGCACCGGCACTACGCAGGTCTTTCCTTCGGCACAGGTGATGGCCGGGTGCCTCAGCCGCGGCATCGGCCTGGAAGTGATGAACAACCCTGCAGCGGCACGGACGTTCAACATCCTGGCCAGCGAAGGGCGGCGCGTGGCCGCCGCGTTCATCCTGCACGATTGAAACGGCGAACGCCGGGCATGGCCCGGCGCTTCCTTAAGAGCTGAACAGAGCCCACCGGTCGTGGCCGTGGGCTACCGTGACTCCCGACGAAAAGCCACAGGGCATTGCCCGTGGCTTCCCGCATGCGCCGGCACTAGCGCGCTGGCAGGTACTGCAGCGGGTCGACCGGCTTCCCGTTGTAGCGGATCTCGAAATGCAGCATGTCCCGGTTGGCCCCGGTGCGCCCCATTTCAGCGATCTGCTCGCCAGCCTTCACGTTCTGGCCCTCGTTGACCAGCCGCTTGCGGTTGTGGCCATAGGCCGACAGCCACTGGTCATTGTGCTTGATGATGATCAGCTCGCCATAGCCGACCAGACCGGCGCCCGAATACACCACCACACCCGCCGCCGCGGACCGCACCGGCTGGCCACTGGCGCCGGCGATGTCCACGCCCTGTTTGGTGGTCTCACCAGCGACGTAACGGCCGATCAGGTTGCCATCGGCCGGCCAGCGCCAGCTGATCCCGCTGCTGGTCGGCGCCGCCACCGCCGCCGTGGTCGGCGGCCGGCTGGCAGGCGGGGCGCTGACCACCGTGGTCGGCGCACGTGTCGTCGTGC
>DALZLW010000337.1:0-2095 GCA_032007425.1 Stenotrophomonas sp. | reverse complement strand
CGCCAGCCACCGCGTCGGCCGCCCCGCCGCCGGCCAAGCCTGAAACGAAACCCGCGTCCAAGCCGGAACCCAAGCCGGAACCCAAGCCGGAACCCAAGCCGGTTGCAGCAACTCCGGCGGCCAAGCCCGAGCCGGCCAAGCCGCAGCCCGCCCCGGTGGCCGCTCCGGTCGCTTCGGCCGCCAGTCGCGTCGGTTTCGCAGTGCAGTTGGGGGCCTTTGCCAAGGCCAGTGATGCCAACGCGCTGCGCGACAAGGCTCGTGCAGCCGGGTTCAGTGCGTTTGTCGAACAGGTCCGTACCGATAAGGGCACGCTGAACCGGGTGCGCGTCGGGCCGGTAGCCAACCGTGCCGAAGCCGATCAGCTCAAGGCACAGGTCGCCGCCCGCGTCGGCGTGGCCGGCATGGTCCGCCCCCACCCGTGACCAGGCGTGGGCAAGGTGATGCGCAGCAGGTAGCGCCGTGATCGACATCCTGCTGGCTGCGCTCATTGGTGCCTCGGTGCTGTTCGGCTTCATCCGCGGGTTCGTCGGCATCGTTGTCGGCACCCTGTCCTGGCTGCTGGCCGGCTGGGCCGCCTTCCTGTTCGGCCATGACGCCGCGCAGTGGTGGGCCGCGCCGGCGGTGCCGGGCACGGCGCATCTGCTGGGCGGATATCTGGGCGTCTTCGTCGCGGTCATGGTGGTGGTGGGCCTGATCGGCCTGCTGCTCAAGGCCATGGTCAAACTGACCCTGCTGGGCGGTGTTGACCGCTTGCTGGGCGCAGCGCTCGGCCTGCTCCGCGGCGTCGCCTTGGCGGCCATCGTCGTGCTGGTGGCCGGCTATACGCCGTTGCCGCGTGAAGCGGCCTGGCAGCAGTCGCAGTTGCGGCCGCGACTGGCGCCGGTGGTGGAGTGGATGCAGGCACAGGTGCCGGAACTGGTCCAGCCGCTTGACGCGGTGCTGCCCGGATCGCTGGCCCCGGGGCTGGGCTTGCCCGGCACGCAATCGTCCCCATCTGCTGGAAGCCCCTTGGGCAAGCCGGGCGCGACAGGCGATAATAGTGTCCTCGGCGAGGTGGTGGCGGGGCGCGGATGGCCGCGGTCTGTAGAGGCAACCCGGGACGCGGCGAGCGAGCGCGCAACCGTTCCGGCACTACCCGAAAACATCGAGCCGGCGCCCAGGCGACCGGACGACCAGGCGGCTCCGGCGCGGAGCAGCTCCCCCGGCCAGGCACGGCCAGCATCCCTGTAGATGGGCATTGCCCAGCGGAGATATCGCAACATGTGTGGCATCGTCGGAATCGTCGGCAACGAAAACGTGGCCGGGCAGCTCTATGACGGCCTGACCGTCCTCCAGCACCGTGGCCAGGATGCGGCGGGCATCGCCACCGCAGACGGCACGCGGCTGCGTGTGCAGAAGGCCACCGGCCTGGTCCGCGACGTGTTTGATGCGCGCACCATGTCGACCCTGGAAGGTCGGGTGGGCATCGCCCATGTCCGTTACCCGACCGCGGGCTCGGAAGGCATGGACGAAGCGCAGCCGTTTTACGTCAATTCGCCTTACGGCATCGCCCTGGCCCACAACGGCAACCTGATCAATACCGAAGACCTGCGCCGCCAGGTGTTCGAGCAGGACCGTCGTAACGTCAACACGGATTCGGACAGCGAAGTGCTGTTGAACGTGTTCGCCTACGAACTGGAGCAGCAGCGCCAGCTCACCCCGGAAGCCGCCATCCGCGCGGTGTCGCATGTCCACCGTCGCTGCAAAGGTGGCTATGCCGTGGTCAGCGTGGTGCTGGGCCTGGGCCTGGTCGCGTTCCGCGATCCGCATGGCATCCGTCCCCTGGTGCTGGGCAAGCGCGCGCACGTGGAAGGCGATGAGTACATCGTGGCCTCCGAATCGGCGGCGCTGGATATCCTTGGCTTCCAGCGGGTGCGCGACATCCAGCCCGGCGAAGCACTGGTGATCACGGCCCGTGGTGAGGTCTTCTCGGAAATCTGCGCCGAGCCGGCCGAACACACGCCGTGCATCTTCGAGTACGTGTATTTCGCCCGTCCCGACTCGATGATCGACAACGTCTCGGTGCACAAGGCGCGCATGCGCATGGGCATCAAGC
>DALZLW010000336.1:0-2101 GCA_032007425.1 Stenotrophomonas sp. | reverse complement strand
TGCTCGCTCTGGTCCGGATGGACCAGGAACACGATTTCGTAATGACGACTCATGTTTATATTCCTTTCGGATGTGGCCACGAGGGCCGGACAGCCCCCCGCTGATGGATGCGGTGGGGCAAGGTAACCCTGCACCGAGGCACAGGGAGCCGGGCATTATCCATGAAGAACCCGTGACAGGCAAGTGGCCAGAATCCGGCGACACACAGTGTTTGGCGGGAAACCGTCTTGGCGGCGCACTGTGCTGCGGTGCAGCAGTACAATGCAAACGTTTTCCACGCCTGATCCGGACCCGACGTGAACACCTCCACTTCCCTGGCGGCGGCCCTGAGCCCCCGCCAGCGCATGCTCATCATCATCGCCCTGTCCCTGGGTGGCTTTGCCATCGGTACCAGCGAATTCGCCAGCATGGGCCTGATGCTGGAAATCAGCCGCGGCCTGGCCATCAGCGAGGCCCAGGTCGGCCACCTGATCAGCGCCTATGCCATCGGCGTGGTGGTCGGCGCACCGGTACTGGCCTTCGCTGGCGCCAGCGTCAGCCGCCGCACGCTGCTGCTGTGGCTGATGGGCTTCTATGCCGCAGGCAACCTCGCCAGCGCACTGGCCCCCAACTACGCGACCATGCTGCTGGCGCGCTTCATTGCAGGCCTGCCGCATGGCGCCTACTTCGGCGTGGCGATGCTGGTGGCCGCCTCGATCAGCCCGCCCGCGCAGCGCGGCGCAGCGGTGTCCAAGGTCCTGCTGGGCCTGTCCATCGCCATCCTGGTCGGCAATCCGCTCACCACCTGGCTCGGCCAGTTGCTGACCTGGCGCACCGCTTTCGCCCTGGTCAGCCTGATTGCCGTGGCGACCGTGGTCATGGTCGCCCGCCAGCTGCTGCCGGACCCCAACGAGGTCCGCACCACGCCGATGCGCGAGCTGCGTGCCTTCAACCGCACCCAGGTATGGCTGGCCCTGGCGATCGGCTCGATTGGCTTTGCCGGTATGTTCTGCGTGTTCACCTACCTGGCCCCGACCCTGGTCAACGTCACCGGGGTTCCGGAAAAGTGGATGCCGGTGGCCGTGGGTCTGTTCGGCGTCGGCGCGATCATCGGCAACGTCGGCGGTGGCTGGCTGGTGGATCGCTTCCAGTTCCGCGCCGCCGGCCTGCTGTTGGCCTGGTCGATCGTCGTGCTGATGCTGTATCCGCTGGCGGCCCATTCAGTGTGGGCGATGATTCCTGCGGTGATCGCCGTCGGCACCATGGGAGCCCTGGCGGCTGCGCTGCAGACCCGGCTGATGGATGCTGCCGGCGAGGCACAGACCCTGGCGGCGGCATCCAACCATGCAGCCTTCAACACCGCCAACGCCCTCGGCCCGTGGCTGGGCGGCATGGCGATCAGCGCCGGCATGGGCCATGCGGCGACCGGCTACGTCGGCGCGGCTACCGCAGCGGCCGGTCTGCTGCTGTGGGGGATTTCGGTGGCCATCGAACGGCGTGGCGCCGGCCCGCTGGCGACCGAGTGCCGCTGAACGGATGAACCATCGGTGGTGCCGGGCCCTGCCCGGCCACCTTAAACCCGCTCCCAAGCCGCCTCAGCGGTGGCTTTCGTCGGTGGTGAAGCTCTCGCCGCAGCCGCATTCAGCGGTGGCATTGGGGTTCTGGAAGGTGAAGGTCTCGCTCAGGCCATGCTTGCCGAAGTCGATCACCGTGCCATCCACCAGCGACAGGCTCTGCGCGTCCACATAGATACGCACCCCATCCTGCTCGAAGACAGTGTCGCCTTCACGCTCGTCACGGGCCAGGTCGGTCACGTGGCCCCAGCCGGAGCAGCCGGTACGGGTGACGCCGAAGCGCAGGCCCAGCGCCCCGGGGCTCTGGGAAACAAAGCGCTGGACGCGCTCGAAGGCGATGGGGGTCAGGCTCACGGCCATGGGAATACTCCGGCGGACTCGGTCAGGGACATTATAAGGAGCCAGACCGGGCGAAATGCCTCGCAAGCAGAACACTGCAACCGGTAAACTCTCCCGTTCACAGATCGAGTCGATCAGCAGAGGATTCAAGTCATGACGGTGGTCAGCGTTGAACATGCGCTTGCCGGGAAGATCCCGGAAGGCGGCGA
>DALZLW010000335.1:0-2112 GCA_032007425.1 Stenotrophomonas sp. | reverse complement strand
GGTGTAGGTGTCCACGCCGTTGGCCACGTTGTTGGCCAGCTCGCCCAGCTGCAGGTTGCCGATGGCCGCAGCGTGCTCCACCACTTCCAGGCCGCGGAACACATCGCCTTCGGCATCCGGCAAGGTCTTGCCCTGCTCGGCGCTGAGCGTGGCCGCCAGTTCCGGCATGTGCTCGCGGATCAGCTGCTGGTACTTGAGGAACACCCGGGCACGGGTACCGATCGGGGTTTTGCGCCAGCTCTTGAAGGCTTCCTTGGCGGCGGCCACGGCCGCGTCGACTTCGCCGGTGGTGGCAAACGGCACCTGGGCCAGCACGTCCTGGGTGGCCGGATTGATCACGTCCTGCCAGTGGGATGTGCTGGATTCGACGAACTGTCCATCGATCAGCAGGCGGATACGGGGGGCGGCAGCAGTCATGGACATTCCCGGCGGGTGCGAAAGTTGATTGGCATTATTCACAGTCAATTGCTCGATTTCCGTACGCATAGCGCTTAATCTGGCCAAGTCACCGCACGATATTTGTTAATTCCGTGAATACCGATGCCAGCCAACGCCAGCTCGGACTGCGCCTGGTCAAGCTGCGCGAGCAACGCGGCTACAGCCAGGCCCAGTTGGCGCAGCAACTGGGGCTTTCAGCCAGCTACCTGAATCAGATCGAGCGCAACAAGCGGCCGTTGACCCCGTCGGTGCAACAGCGCCTGCGCGAAACGCTGGGCGATCTGGGCCCGCTGTTCGATGCCGACCAGCCCGCCGCCCTGCAGGAAGCACTTGCCGATACCCTGCGCGACCTGGGCCTGGCCGATGTCAGTGCCAACGAACTACGGGCCCTGGCCGGCAACCTGCCACAGGTCAGCCAGGCCCTGCTGGACCTGCACCGCCGCCACCTGGCGCTGCGCGAACATGCAGCGGCGCTGGAGTTCCAACTCGGCGAACCCGGCGCCGGGCTGAGCCTGCCCGCCGGTGACCTCGTGCGGGACTTCTTCAATCGCATGCACAACCACATCCCCGAACTGGACGATCTGGCCGAGCAGTTGTTCCACAGTTGGGCGCTGACCCCCGGGCAGGTGGCGCCACGCCTGCGCCAGCGGCTGGCTGACCAGCACGGGCTGCGGGTGGAAGTGGCCTCGTTGCAGGCCGGACGGGAGAAGCGCCTGATCGATGAAGCACAGCGCACGCTGTGGTTGCCCGACTATCTGGAACCGGGACAGCAGGCCTTCCAGATGGCCGCCGAACTGGCCTTGCGTGGCTACCTGCCGCAGATCGACGCGGTCGTGGCACGTGCTGGCTTCCGCGACGACGAGCAGATTGCCCAGGCCCGCATCGGCCTGTCCAACTACTTCGCTGGCGCGCTGGTGATGCCATACGGCCTGTTCCTGCGCACCGCGGAGGCCAACGGTTATGACATCGAGCAACTGGCCCAGCGTTTCGGCGTGGGGTTTGAAGCGGTCTGCCATCGCCTCAGCACGCTGGCGCGCCGCAGCGCGCCGGGACTGCCGTTCTTTTTCATCCGCGTCGACCGTGCCGGCAACGTGTCCAAGCGGCACTCGGCGACCGACTTCCACTTCTCCCAGGTCGGTGGCTCCTGCCCGTTGTGGATCGTCTATGAAGCCTTCAACCAGCCGGGCCGGATACTGACCCAGACGGCGCGCATGCCCGATGGCCGCCGCCACTTCTGGCTGGCGCGGCAGGTGAGCAGCGGTCCAGTCGGGCATGGCCAGCCCCGCAAGACCTTCGCGGTGGCATTGGGCTGTGACCTGCAGCATGCCGAGCGCCTGGTGTATTCACGGGGATTGGATATCCAGAGCCCGGGCAATTCGGTGTCCATTGGTCCCGGTTGCCGGGTGTGCCCGCGGGAGGATTGCATGCAGCGGGCGTTCCAGCAGCTGCCTGGGCGGTGATGGATTTCGGCTACGGCCGGTGTTACCGCTAGCGGCGGCGGCTTTTTGGGTAGGCTGGTGAAGCGGGTTCTGCGTGGTGGGCCGGGGGGATGGGTTGGTGCGGGGGACGGCAAAAACTGCGTCCTGCGGGCCTCGCGTCGCGCCATCCATGGCGCGACACGCCCCCGGCCAACCCATCCCCCCGGCCCCCGAAACAAGTCGCTTGGACCCACCG
>DALZLW010000334.1:0-2149 GCA_032007425.1 Stenotrophomonas sp. | reverse complement strand
CGAGTGCGAGGGCCAGCAGGCGGCGATTCGGGAGTCGCGTCATGTCACGTCCGGTTGAGATCGAATACTTGTTACGGAATGCCGACGCTATAGACGACGACAGCAAGGAAAAGTTCATCGCAGGACCAGACCGAGGATGTCGTTGTAGAACGCCAATCCCATCAGCCCGGCCAGCATCGCCAATCCGACGTACTGTCCGGCGGCGACGGCACGCTCGCTCAGCGGGCTGCCCTTGACCAACTCAATAAGGTAATACAGCAGGTGCCCGCCGTCCAAGATGGGGATGGGCAACAGGTTGATGATGCACAGGCTCAGCGACAGCAGGGCGAGGAACTGCAGGAACCAGTCCAGGCCGCGCTTGGCCGAGATGTTGGCTACACGGGCGATCGTAACCGGGCCGGAAACATTCTGCAGCGAGGCGTTGCCCGTCACCAGGCGGCGCATCATGGCCAGCGAATCGCCGGCCATGCGGCCGGTTTCACGAACGGCGGCAGGCACGGCGGCCAGCGGTCCGTACTTGAGGAGGGTGTCGTAAGCCGGTGCATGGGTTTCGGCAAAGCCGATCCCCAGCTGCCAGACAGGCCGGCCTTGGCCGTCGGCGCCTTCACGCGGGGTCAGCTCCAGGGCCAGGCGCTCACCGCCCCGCAGTACTTCGATCATGCCCACGCCGCCTTGCCTGCCCAGCGCCTGCACGGCGGTGACGACCTGGTCGGCGCCATCGATGCGCTGGCCGTCCAGCGCAACGATCAGATCGCCTGGCTGCAGGATGCCCTTGGCCGGCGAGTCGTCGAGCACGCGATCGACCAGCGGCGGTACCAGCCAGAACTGCCAGTTCAGGCCTGCCAGCAGCGGCACGCGGCGTTCATCGAACCCTGCAGGCAACTGCGACAGAGGCAGCAGACGTTCGTGGACCTGCTCCTGGCTGTCCACCACCTGTACGGTGGCATCGCGGCGGTCCATCGCTGCGGCCGTCAAGGCCATGCTGGCTTCGCCAACGGTGACCACGCTGCGGCCGTCGATGGCCAGCATGCGCTCGCCCGGCTGCAGGCCAGCCGCAGCGGCCATGCCATCGGTGCGGCCGATGGTCGCCGAATAGTCCTGCTTGCCGACGACGAACATGGCCCACAGCAGCAGCATGCACAGCAGCAGGTTGGCCAGCGGGCCAGCGGCTACGATGGCGATGCGCTGCCAGACGTTCTTGTTGTTGAAGGCCTGGGTGCGCAGGCCGGGTGCCACGGTGCTGTCACGCTCGTCAAGGAACTTCACGTAGCCGCCCAGCGGGATGGCCGCCAGTGCGAACTCGGTGCCATGGCGGTCGCGTCGCGACCACAGCGGCTTGCCGAAACCGACAGAAAAACGCAGTACCTGCACGCCACAGCGGCGCGCCACCCAGTAGTGCCCGAACTCGTGGAAGGTCACGAGCAGGCCCAGGCTGACGATCATCCACCAGACCGATCCGAGGAAGTCAGTCACGGGCGTTGACGCGGGAAGGGGCGGGGGTGGGCATCAGGGCGTGGGTCAGAAGGCTTCGATGGATTGACGGGTGAGGCGGCGGGCGCGCTGGTCGGCAGACAGCAGGCCCTCCAGTGTATCGGCTGGCTCGGCCGCTAGTGTTGACAGAGCGTTAGCCACCAGCGCTGGAATGGCAAGGAAAGCGATTCGCCCCTGAAGAAACGCTGAAACAGCTTCTTCGTTGGCGGCGTTCAGGATGGCCGGCGCGGTGCCGCCTGCGGCCATTGCCTGCCAGGCCAGCGCCAGGCAGGGGAAGGCGTCGGTATCGGGGGCCTCGAAATCCAGTCGTCCCTGGCGCAGCAGGTCCAGGCCGCTCACGCCGGCTTCGATGCGGTCTGGCCAGCCCAGGCCAACGGCCAGCGTGGTGCGCATGTCCGGCAGGCCCAGCTGGGCCAGGGTGGAGCCATCAATGAACTCGACCAGCGAGTGCACCAGGCTCTGCGGGTGCACCAGCACTTCGATGCGTTCGGCGGGCACGGCGAACAGGTGGTGCGCCTCGATGACTTCCAGTCCCTTGTTCATCAGGGTCGCCGAGTCGACCGAAATCTTGGGTCCCATCGACCACTTCGGGTGGGCCACGGCCTGGGCCGGGGTGACCGTGGCCAGGTCGGCGCGGCTGCGGCCACGGAACGGGCCA
>DALZLW010000333.1:0-2166 GCA_032007425.1 Stenotrophomonas sp. | reverse complement strand
CCGCGGCGATGATTTCGTCCGGGTCCATGTCGGCCAGCAGGCTTTCGCGCACTTCATCGCCGACGTGTACCAGTACTTCGCCGTCGTCTTCCGGATCGACCAGGCCCCAGACGATCTCGCGTTTGCCCGGTGGAAGCGACTCGAGCAGGTTGCCGATTTCGGCCGGCGCCAGGGTGTTGACCAGACGACGGACCGGCCCGAGCCGACCACTGTCCAGTGCATCGGACAGCAGCCGCAGTTGGCGTGCAGTCCGGTCGTGGCGTACGGCTTCGGCCATCGCAGCTCCCGCGGGGTAGGGGTAAAGGTGTCGCGAAGCGGCAAGAATGCCGGATCGGGGGTAGGCAGTGCGTCATTATCGCAAGGCGATGTTTCAACGCATACCCCATGGCGTGGCGGAAAAGGGCAGCGTAGCGATGGAGTGGGATCCACCGGCGTGGCCCGGCGCCACGGGTACTAGTGTTCGGCGACCTGTGCCAGCCAGCGCTCGATGCCCTTGCGGTCGCGCGCGGCCAGCAGCTTGCCGGCGCGCGCGCGCAGCGCCGCCAGATCACTCTCGCGGACCGCGCGGCGTACTTCCAGCAGGGTGCCGGGGTGCAGGCTGAACTCCAGCAGCCCCAGGGCCAGCAACAGTGGCGTCAAGCGCGCATCGCCGGCGATCTCACCGCATACCGCCACCGGTACTTCATGGCGGGTGCCGGTTTCGATCACCAGCGCCAGCAGGCGCAGCACCGCCGGGTGCAGCGGCGAATAAAGCTCGCCCAGCGATTCGTTGTTGCGGTCCGCCGCCAGCAGGTACTGCACCAGGTCGTTGGTGCCGATGGACAGGAAATCCACCAGGTCGATGAAGCTTTCCAGCGCCAGCGCGGCGGCCGGCACCTCGATCATCGCACCCAACGGCACGCGCTCGGCCACCACGTGGCCTTCGGCGCGCAGCTGCGCGGCCAGCTTGAGCATGCGGCGACGCACCGCCAGCAGCTCGTCGCGGGTGCTGACCATCGGCACCAGCACGCGGACCTTGCCATAGGCCGAGGCGCGCAGGATGGCCCGCAACTGGGTATCGGCGACCTTGGGCCGGGCCAGCGACAGGCGCACGCCACGCAGGCCCAGTGCCGGGTTTTCTTCATTGGCCAGTACCAGGCCGGTGCGGTCGGCCTTGTCCGCGCCCAGATCCAGCGTGCGGATGGTCACCGGCCGACCGTTCATGCCCAGCGCGGCATCGCGGTAGGTCCGGAACTGTTCTTCTTCATCCGGCAGCTCGTTGCGCTGCAGGAACAGGAATTCGGTGCGATACAGGCCCAACCCATGGGCACCCAGTGCATGCGCCTGGGTGACATCTTCCAGCGATTCGGCGTTGGCCAGCAGGGCGATGTCCACCTCGTCCAGCGTGCGGCTGGGCTTGGTGCGCAGGCGACCCAGCTGGCGCTGCTCGCGGGCGTGTTCTTTCAGGCGGGTGCGGTAGTCACGCAGGTTGTCGGCCTGCGGGTTCACGGTGATGCTGCCGTCGCTGCCATCCACGATCAGCACATCGCCATCGTTGATCCGGCTCAGCAGCAGCGGCACGTTGACGATCAGTGGCAGGTGCAGGCTGCGGGCCAGGATGGCGCTGTGCGAAAGCGCACTGCCGCCGGCGCTGATGATGGCGACGACACCCTGCGACTGCAGCTGGGCCAGTTCGGAAGGGGCGATGTTGTCGCAGACCAGGATCTCGCCGGCCAGGCCCTTCACCGCGGCGGGGCGTTCGGGTTGCAGGAACGCGTGGATGCGGCCGATCACATGGTCCAGATCATCCATGCGGCTCTTCAGGTAGGCATCGTCCATGCCGTCGAAGACCTTGGCCAGCCGGTCGCGCTGCAGGCGCAGGGCATAGCCGGCGCTGTAAGGGCCGCTGCGGATCAGCTCGTCCAGGCCATGCAGCAGTTCCGGGTCATCCAGCAGCAGGGCGTGCAGGTCCAGGAACTCGCCCACTTCCTGGTGCAGGGCACCGTGCAGGCGTTGGCGCAGCTCCTGCATTTCGGCCCGCGCCGCGCCCACGGCCTGGTGCAGGCGCTCCAGCTCATGCGCGACCTGGGCCGGGGCAACACGCTGCTCGTTGACTTCCAGCGCGTGTGGCAGCCGGACCCGTGCGCGGCCCAGGGCGGTGCCACGCGCCGCGCCATGGCCGGACAG
>DALZLW010000332.1:0-2173 GCA_032007425.1 Stenotrophomonas sp. | reverse complement strand
GCGCCAGCGATGCGGCCGCCAGCGCGTTGCGGATGTTGTGGCGGCCCGGCAATGCCAAGGACACCGTCACCGAAGCCGAGGGCGTGTGCAGCTGGAAGCGGCTGCCGGTGGCAGCAAGCTGCAGCGCGCTGGCGCTGATGTCGGCCGTGTGGTCCAGGCCGAAGCGCAGCACGCCGCAGCGCGGCGGCTGGCCGACCATGTGCTGTTCGAACCATGGCGCGAAGGCATCGTCGGCGTTGATCACCGCCACGCCGTCGGCCGGCAGCGCGGCATAGATCGCGCCCTTGGTTTCGGCCACGCCCTGCAGGCTGCCCAAGCGCTCCAGATGGGCGGCAGCCACATTGTTGACCACGGCGTAATGCGGACGGGCAATCGCGGTCAGGTAGGCGATGTCGCCGGGCTTGCCAGCACCCATCTCATACACGGCGAAGTCCGCGTCTTCAGGGGCATCGATGACCGCCAGTGGCAGGCCGATTTCGTTGTTGCGGTTGCCCGGGGTGGCGTACACCACCGCCTGGCTGTCGGCGGCGACCTGCTGCAGGATCGCCAGCAGCAGTGCCTTGACGCTGGTCTTGCCGTTGCTGCCGGTGATGGCAAACACCCGGGTGGCACGATCACGCTGGAAACCAGCAGCGATGCGGGCCAGTGCCTGCTCGGCATCGGTCACGACCACCTGCGGCACCGGCATCGGCAGCCGGCGCTCGACCAGCAGCGCACTGGCGCCGCGGGCAACGGCATCGGCGGCGAAATCATGGCCATCGAAGCGTTCACCGCGCAGCGCCACATAAAGGCTGCCCGCGGCAAGCAGACGAGTGTCGTTGCTGATCGCATCGATGGCCACGTCGTCGCCGTGGATTTCACCACCGGCCCAATGGGCAATGAGCGAAAGCAGCGTGCGCTTCATGGCGTGCCCTCCGTGTCCTGCGCCGGGCGCAGCGACGCCTTGGCCGCGAGTGCAGCAGCGGCGACCAGGGTGTCATCGAAGTCATGGCGCACGCCGTTGATTTCCTGGTACGGCTCGTGGCCCTTGCCGGCCACCAGCACGATATCGCCGCTGCCGGCCCGCTTGACCGCAAGGCCAATGGCACGGGCGCGATCGCGCTGTACGGTGACGTGGGTCATGGCATCAACCGACCCTGCGCCGGCATCGCCGCCACCGGCAGGGGCGCGCCCGACGAACCCGGCCAGGATATCGGCCACGATGCGGTCCCCGTCTTCGCCGCGCGGATTATCGTCGGTGACGATCACCACATCGGCCAGGCGCTCGGCAATCGCCGCCATCTGCGGCCGCTTGCCGGTATCGCGTTCACCGCCACAGCCGAACACGCAGAACAGCTGCCCGGCCACGTGGTCACGCAGGCTGGCCAGCGCCTGTTCCAGCGCATCGGGGGTATGTGCGTAGTCGATTACCACCGTCGGTCCACCTTCGCCACCCAGGCGGTTCATGCGCCCGTGGATCGGCTGCAGCTGGCCCAGGACGGTGGCGATCGTGGCCAGCGCATGGCCCTGCGCCAGCAGCACACCGGCGACCGCCAGCAGGTTGTCGACATTGAAGCGACCCAGCAACGGCGAGTGGACCGTGACCTGTCCGGCCCCGGTCTGCAGATCAAAGGTGATGCCCTGCCCGTCGAGGGTGATGCCGTGCGCCTGCAGCGCCGCACCGGCCTGGCCACGTGAGCTCACACCCAATGGGCGCACGCCATCGGCCAGGCGGGCGTGCAGGTCGCGGCCGAAGGCATCGTCCAGGTTGATGACCGCCGCCTTCAGGCCCGGGCGATGGAACAAGCGTTCCTTGGCCGCGCCGTAGCTGGCCATGTCGCCGTGGTAATCGAGGTGGTCGCGGGTGAGGTTGGTGAACACGGCGATGTCGTAGTGCACGGCGTCCACGCGCCCCTGGTCCAGCGCATGCGAGCTGACTTCCATCGCCACGCTGTCGGCGCCCTGGTCGCGCAGCTGCGCCAGCAGGGCGTGCATCTGCAGCACCAGCGGCGTGGTGAACCCGGTCGGCTGCACCTGGCCGTGCAGGCCGGCACCGAGGGTGCCGATGCTGCCGCTGGATTGGCCAAGCAGGGTCCAGGCCTGGGCCAGCAACTGCACGGTGGAGGTCTTGCCGTTGGTGCCGGTCACCCCGACCATCTGCATCGCCCGCGAGGGCGCCGCGTGGAACTGGTCG
>DALZLW010000331.1:0-2190 GCA_032007425.1 Stenotrophomonas sp. | reverse complement strand
TGCCGCTGCTGCTGGACCCGGCCAGCGGCGACCAGCACTGCGCGGGCTGGTGGCCGCGCCAGCCCGGCTGGCACGTGCTGCAGCAGGGCCAGACCCTGCAGGACGTCTACGTGTTCGATCCCGCGCAAGCGGCAGTGCTGCACCGGCAACAGGCGCACGAGGCTGCGCTGGCGCACGCCACGGCCAACGCCTCCTCTGCGGCGCCGACACCCGTGCCGATGCCAGGTCCGCGCTGGCCGTGGCTGCTGGCCTTCGTGCTGGTCAGTGGGCTGCAATGGGGGCTGGAGCGCTGGCGACCACGCGTTGGCTGAAGCCGGTCAGGTGGCACCGCCCGCTGCGTCTCGGCTGCTGAGACCACTTCGTGTTTCCATAGGCAGACTTTCTGCAAGCACAGACCCATGGCCTACGAACTCGCCAAGCGCACCGCCGATGCCGAGCACAAGCTCGCCACCCGCGACGGCCTGCCCGCGCGCGATGGCGCCCTGCTCGGCAGCCGCCTGCAGCGCCGTTACCACGACCGGGTGACCGGCAGCTTCGCCATTCCCGGCCGCGAAGGCCGCTACGCGCCGATCCCGGATTCGGTGCCGCCGGCGCTGGCCGCCGCGCTGAAGGCCCGGGGCATCGAGCAGCTCTACAGCCACCAGGCCGAAGCGTGGGAGGCCAGCCAGCGCGGCGAGCACGTGGCCATCGTCACCCCCACCGCCAGCGGCAAATCGCTGTGCTACACCCTGCCGGTGGTCAGCGCCGCCATGCAGTCCAAGGCCAAGGCGCTGTACCTGTTCCCCACCAAGGCGCTGGCCCAGGACCAGGTCGCCGAGCTGCTGGAACTCAACCGCGCCGGCGACCTCGGGGTGAAGGCCTTTACCTTCGATGGTGATACCCCCGGCGATGCCCGCCAGGCCATCCGCCTGCACGGCGACATCGTGGTGTCCAATCCGGACATGCTGCACCAGGCCATCCTGCCGCACCACACCAAGTGGGCGCAGTTCTTCGAGAACCTGCGCTACATCGTCATCGACGAAGTGCACACCTACCGCGGCGTGTTCGGCAGCCACGTCACCAACGTGCTGCGCAGGCTCAAGCGCATCTGCGCGTTTTACGGCGTGCAACCGCAATTCATCCTGTGCTCGGCCACCATCGGCAATCCACAGGCACACGCCGAGGCGCTGATCGAAGCGCCGGTCACCGCCATCACCGAATCGGGCGCCCCCAGCGGGCCCAAGCAGGTGCTGCTGTGGAACCCGCCGGTGGTCAACCCGGACCTCGGCCTGCGTGCCTCGGCACGCTCGCAGAGCAACCGTATCGCCCGCATCGCGATCAAATCCGGGCTCAAGACCCTGGTGTTCGCGCAGAGCCGGCTGATGGTGGAAGTGCTCACCAAGTACCTCAAGGACATCTTCGACCACGACGTGCGCAAGCCCGCGCGCATCCGCGCCTACCGCGGCGGCTACCTGCCCACCGAACGGCGCGAGACCGAACGGGCGATGCGCGCCGGCGACATCGACGGCATCGTCAGCACCTCGGCACTGGAACTGGGCGTGGATATCGGCAGCCTGGACGTGGTGATCCTCAACGGCTATCCCGGCAGCGTGGCGGCCACCTGGCAGCGCTTCGGCCGTGCCGGTCGCCGCCAGCAGCCGGCATTGGGGGTGATGGTGGCCAGCTCGCAGCCGTTGGACCAGTACGTGGTGCGGCATCCGGATTTCTTCGCCGAAGCCTCGCCCGAGCATGCGCGCATCGCCCCGGACCAGCCGTTGATCCTGTTCGACCACATCCGCTGCGCGGCCTTCGAATTGCCGTTCCTGGTCGGCGATGGCTTCGGCCCGATCGATCCGGAAGTGTTCCTGGAAGCATTGGCCGAAACCGAGGTCGTGCACCGCGAAGGCGAGCGCTGGGAATGGATCGCCGACAGCTACCCGGCCAATGCGGTCAGCCTGCGCTCGGTGGCCGATGGCAACTTCGTGGTGGTCGACCGCAGCAACGGCAAGCAGCAGATCATCGCCGAAGTGGATTACTCCGCCGCGGCGCTCACCCTGTACGAGGGTGCCATCCACATGGTGCAGTCCACCCCTTACCAGGTGGAAACGCTGGACTGGGAAGGCCGCAAGGCCTACGTCACCCGCACCCACGTCGATTACTACACCGACAGCATCGACTTCACCAAGCTCAAGGTGCTGGACCGCTTCGATG
>DALZLW010000330.1:0-2207 GCA_032007425.1 Stenotrophomonas sp. | reverse complement strand
ACAAGGCCCTGCGTGGTCCGGATCGTCGTGGCCGTGGCAGCGTGCCAGCACCTTCGCACAGCTCGGACGTCGCCAGGACACGCTGCTGTCCGGGGTGCGCAATGCCACCACGTTCGAGTTCCAGATCCGCCGCGACCGCCTCGTGCGCGAAGCCGAGGTCGACCTCAGCTTCACCCCGTCGCCGTCGCTGTTGCCGACCTTGTCGCACATGCGCATCTACCTCAACGATGCCTTGATGAGCGTCGTCCCGATCCGCAATGAAGAGCTGGGACGCCCGGTACAGGCCAAGATCCCGCTGGATGCGCGGCTGTTGACCGATTTCAACCAGGTGCGGCTGGAATTCGTCGGCCATTACACGGATATCTGCGAAGAGCCCACCCACAGTTCGTTGTGGGTGAACGTGTCCAGCAACAGCACGTTGAGGCTGGGCGGGCAGGTGCTGGCCATGCAGGATGACCTGGCCAATTTCCCGCTGCCGTTCTTCGATACCCGCGATACCGCGCGACTGGAGCTGCCGGTGGTGTTCGCGGCCTCGCCGTCGGTGGCACAGCAACGTGCAGCGGCAGTGATGGCCTCATACTTCGGCAGCCTCGCCGGCTGGTGGCGCCAGGCCCGTTTCCCGGTCAGCTTCGACAGCCTGCCGGCGCAGGGCAATGCGGTGGTGATGGCCGTCAATGGCCGCTTCCCGGCGGTGATCGGCAACCATGCCCCGGTCAAGGGGCCGGTGATCGAACTGATGTCGCTGCCCGAAGACCCACAGCGCAAGCTGTTGCTGGTGCTGGGTCGCAATGACGAGGATCTGCAGACGGCGGTGGCCGCGATGGCGGCCGGCAATGTGCTGTTCCGTGGCACCCAGGTGCGGGTGGATGAAGTCAAGCCGATGGCACCGCGCCAACCCTACGATGCGCCCAACTGGGTACGCACAGACCGCGCCGTGCGCCTGTCCGAACTGCTCGATTATCCGCAGCAGTTGCGCGCGGTCGGCCTGGCGCCGCAGCCGGTGGTGCTCAACCTCAACCTGCCCCCGGATCTGTTCATCTGGCGCAACCAGGGCATCCCGCTCAACCTGCGTTACCGCTACACGCCGCCGTTCAGCAGTGACGAGTCACGGCTCAGCGTGGCGATCAACGACCAGTTCATTTCCAGCTTCCCGCTGGTACGCCAGTCGGGCAAGCAGGGCATTGAAGAAATCCGCCTGCCGGTGCTGGGCGGGGACGCCGGCGCCGACGATGGCAAGCTGCTGATTCCATCGCTCAAGCTCGGCGACCGTAACCAGCTGCGCTTTGATTTCAACTTCGCCAGCGTCATGGGCAGTGCCCAGCGCGACCGCTGCCAGACCGTGCTGCCGCCGAACCTGCAGGCGGCGATCGAGGAAGATTCCACCATCGACTTCTCCGGCTTCCACCATTACATCGGCCTGCCGGACCTGTCCGCCTTCTCATTGAGTGGCTTCCCGTTCACCCGGATGGCCGATCTGTCTGAAACCGTGGTGCTGGTGCCGGCCAAGGCCAGTGCCGAGCAGGTCGGCCTGCTCCTGAACGTGGTGGGCGGCCTCGGCGTGCAGACGGGCTACCCGGCCTATGGCGTGCGTATCAGCGATGACTGGTCGCAGGCTGCTGATCTGGATGCCGACGTGCTGATGCTGGGCAACGTGCCGGAGAACCTGCGCGGCAGTGACCAGTTGTCGCTGCTGATCGACCAGCAGCGCACGACGTTGCTCAATGGCCAGAGCAACTCCCCGCAGCGGGCCGCCGAAGAAGCCCGCCGCGGCAACCGCGCGGCCGACCCGGCAGTGAGCCAGGTCGGGGTGAGCGCCGATGCACCGTTTGCCGCGATCATCGGTCTGCAGTCGCCCAAGCATCCGCAGCGCAGCATCGTTTCGCTGGCGGCCAGTCAGCCGGCGGATTTCGCACTGATCGACGAGGCGCTCAGCGACACCGGCAAGCGACAGGCGATCGCAGGCTCGGTATCGATCCTGCGCAGCTCCGGCATCCACAGCCAGTTCGTCGGTGAGCATTACTACGTCGGCTCGCTGCCCTGGTGGCTGCTGCTGTGGTATCACCTGGCCGACCACCCGGCGCTGTTGGCGGTGCTGGCCACGGTGACCGTGCTGCTGGTGGCCTTCCTGCTGTGGCGCGCGCTGCGCTGGGTGTCGCTGCGTCGCCTGGATCCGGACCGCCGATGAGCCACCAGGCGTCTTCCGTGGT
>DALZLW010000329.1:0-2283 GCA_032007425.1 Stenotrophomonas sp. | reverse complement strand
GCCCAGCTGAACCTGGCCAGCATGTACATGCAGGCCGACCAGATGGACAAGGCCGCCGGTGTCATGGACAAGCTGCGCACCAGCGGCCAGCTCACCGAAGAGCGTGAATACAAGCAGCTGTATTCGATTTACGCCAACACCGAAAACAAAGAGAAGGACGTCATCGCGGTCATCAACGAAGGCCTGCAGAAAGGCATCCTGAAGCCGGATTACCAGGTCTACCTGGCGCTGGCGCAGTCGTACTATTACTCCGAGCCGCAGCAGGTGGACCAGGCGATCGACGCCTGGAAGAAGGCCGCCCCGCTGTCGCCCAATGGGGAAACCTACCTGAATCTGGCACGCGTCCTGCACGGTGAAGGCAAGATTGCCGAAGCCAAGGAAGCGGCCCGTCAGGCCAAGGCCAAGGGTGGCCTGAAGAATGCGGCGGACGCCGACAAAATCATCAACCTGAAGTAAGTTCGAATAACGCCTGAATACCTGCCGGAGTAATGCGCAGGCGCTCAGGATTGGTATAAGCTTGGAGGTTCCTGCGGTGTCATGCACCGCTGATCAGGGATCCCGCCCCCGGTATCCCGGCCCCACAATAGAGCTCTTGGCGCATGACGGAACAACTAGTCTTTCACCGCTACGAACAGACCGAAGACAAAGGCATCAGCTGGCCCCGCATCGTCGGCATCGCGTTTGTAATCGCATTGCATCTCGCGGCTTTCATGATGCTTCTGATTCCTGCCGTGGCTCCCAAGGCCGCTGCGGAAAAAGAACGCAACGTGATGGTCACCATCGTCGACGCACCGCCGCCGCCGCCACCGCCGCCGCCGCCGCCGCCGCCGCAGGATATTCCCCCGCCGCCGGTGAAGAACCTGTCGCCGCCGAAGCCGTCGCCGGTACCGCCGCCGCCGCAGGCGCCGATCGTCGACGTGCCGGAACCGCGCCCGAACGATATCGTCACCCCGCCGTCGCCGCCCGCGCCGCCGGCACCGCCGACCTCCATCGAGGCCAGCGTCGATATCTCGTCCAAGAACATGAACCCGCCGCGTTACCCGCCGTCCGCCTTCCGCGCCGGCATCCAGGGTGAGGTCATCCTGATCATTGATGTCGATGCCCAGGGCAACGTCACCAATGTGACGGTGGAAAAGTCCAGCCGTAACCGCGATCTGGACCGCGCCGCGATGGAGGCCGCCCGCAAGTGGCGCTTCAACGCAGCCGAATCGGGCGGGAAGAAAACTGCTGGCCGCGTCCGCGTCCCGGTGAACTTTGCGCTGAACTGATACGCCCGGGTGGCCCCGCCGGGCCACCCTCGCCATCAGCAAGCTTGTACAGCTACACCCTTCAACACCACACACAACAAAGGTAAGCGTCATGCTGCAGGAACTCTTCATCGCCGCTGCTGCCGGGGGCACCAACAACGCCCTGTCGCAGATGGGCTTCGAGCATCTGATCCACGAAATGACCACCCAGCCGGGTGACTTTGCGGTCTCCTGGGTTGTTCTGCTCACCCTGATCATCATGTCGGCCATGTCCTGGTACTGGACCGTCATCAACATCTTCCGCGCCAGCCGCCTGAAGTCGGCCAGCGATCGCGTCACCTCGCTGTTCTGGGACACCCCGAACGCACAGGACGCCATCCGCGCCATGGAAGAACAGCCGGCTTCCGAGCCGTTCTCCAAGATCGCCCTGGACGCTGCCCAGGCTGCTGCTCACCACCAGCGTGCCGAAGGCGGCGCCACCGGTGGCCTGGGTGAAACCCTGAGCCGTTCGGAGTTCGTCGACCGCGCCCTGCGCCAGGCCGTCACCCGCGAAAGCAACAAGCTGCAGTCGGGCATGACCCTGCTGGCCACCGTCGGCGCGACCGCTCCGTTCGTGGGTCTGCTGGGTACCGTGTGGGGCATCTACGGCGCGCTGATCAAGATCGGTGCCACCGGCTCGGCCTCGATCGACGCCGTTGCCGGCCCGGTGGGTGAAGCACTGATCATGACCGCCATCGGTCTGTTCGTGGCTATCCCGGCCGTGTTCGCCTTCAACTTCTTCAGCAAGATCAACAGCGCGACCATCAGCAAGTTCGATACCTTCGCGCACGACCTGCACGACTTCTTCGCCACCGGTTCGCGCGTCCGCTAAGGGCGCGCTTCACCCAAGCGACGACGTAGTAGTCAACACGATCTAGACGGAGCCCGTTATGGCTTTCAGTAGTGGTAACAGCGGCGGCCCAATGGCCGACATCAACGTGACGCCCCTCGTGGACGTGATGCTGGTGCTGCTGATCATCTTCATCATCACGGCGCC
>DALZLW010000328.1:0-2299 GCA_032007425.1 Stenotrophomonas sp. | reverse complement strand
CTGGCCGGGGCCGGCGCGGCCGCCTTGGCCGAAGCCCGCACAGCCGCACGCGTGGACGACTTGGCCGGCGCTGCTGCCAGCAGGTTGTCGTCACCGGGCTGCAGCGCGCGCACTTCCACGTTTCCGGTACCGCGCTGGGTGATGCCCAGGCGTACGGCGGCAGCGTAACTGAGATCGATCACCCGGCCATCGTGGAAGGGGCCACGATCGTTGACCCGCACGACCACCGATTCACCGGTGTCGGTGTTGGTCACCCGCGCAAAGCTGGGGATGGGCAGGGTTTTGTGCGCGGCACTGAACTGGTACATGTCATAGACCTCGCGGTTGGAGGTCAGCCGGCCATGGAACTTGGCGCCGTAATAGGAAGCCGTGCCGCGCTCGACATAGTTGTCGGTGCGATCCATCACCTTGTAGCTCTTGCCCAGCACTTCATACGGGCTCTTGTTGCCAATCACCGAACGCGGCAGGCTTTCCACCAGCGGCTCGGGGATGCAGGCCACATCGGGCACATAGGTCGGCGTGGAATCCTTCACCCCCGGCTTGTACAGGCCCCCGGCGGTGTAATTGCCGCGCGTGCTCAGGTCTTCCTGCGCGGCGGCATAGGGCGATCCTTCCGGGCAATGCGCCGGGCGGCTGCCACTGCGCCCCTTGCCCTGCGCCACGCTGCCAACAGCCTTGCCAACGCCGGCAGTGCCGGACGGCTTCTGCGGGGAACTGCTGCACGCGGCGAGCAGCAACAGCATCGAGACCGCGACAAGCGCTTTGATGTTCATGCCGGTGGCAGCTCCTGGCCTGCGATGGCCTGCGACAGCTGGAACACCGCCATCGCGTACATCTTGGAGATGTTGTAACGGGTAATCGCGTAGTAATTCTGGTAGCCAAGCCAATACTGCTTGCCGGTGCTGCCTTCCAGGGTGATCGGGGTAGCACCTGCACCGGCCTGCACCGCCGCCGTCGGGTGGTACCCGCGCGCGGCCAGATCAGCGGCCGACCAGGTCGGCGTCCACTCGGTGGGATTGAATTCCTCCCGACCGGCATCGAGCGTAGCCGGCACCGCGACCAGCCCACCGCGCACCCAACCGCCCTTCTTCACGAAGTAATTGGCGATCGAGGAAAACACATCGTCAAAACTCGTGAACAGATCGCGGCGACCATCGCCATTGCCATCCACCGCATAATCCAGATAGCTGGAGGGCATGAACTGCCCCATGCCCATCGCCCCGGCATAACTGCCCTTGAGCGTGGTGATATCCAGCGCTTCCTCCCGCGCCAGCTCGAACAACTTGGCCAGCTCATCGCGGAAGAACAGCTCACGGCGGACCTCGCGTTCGAGCTTTTCCGGATCGCCACTGCGCGGGTAGTTGAAGGCCAGCGTATACAGCGCATCAAGCACGCGGTGATTGCCGGTGTTGCCGCCGTAGCTGGTTTCCACCCCGATGATGGCAACGATGATCTCGGCCGGCACCCCGGTCCGCTGCTGCACCCGCATCAGTTCATCGCGATGCTGGGCAAGGAAGCGGCGACCGCCCTCGATGCGCGCGGTGCTGATGAACATTGGCCGGTACTCATTCCACGGCTTGACCCGTTCGGCCGGGCGGGCCATGGCGGCGATGATCGGCGGCCGCACTTGGGCCTTGTCGAGCGTGGCGGCGATGTAAGCCGGATCCAGCCCGTAGCGGGCGGCGGTATCGCGGATGAAGTTGGTGCGGGCGGTTTCGAACGGCACCGGGGTGAGATCGACCGGTGCAGCATTGGCAGCGGCTTCCGGCGCGGCCTCAGCCGGCCCCTTGCCTGCTTGCGCCGGACGATGCGGCGTCGTGGTCGCCTGGGGCGACTTCGGTGGCGACAACGGCTGGGTCGCACAGGCGACCAGACCGAGGGTGAGCGTGCAGGCCAGGATGCGTCGGATCATCGCCGCAGGTTAGCAGGTCATGGATGAAATAAAACCCCTAAGACCATGAATGTTAACGATTTGCTGTCGGGCTTTCGGAAAGATGAATGTTGCGTGAGGATTTCGCGTATTCAGGGGGGCTGCGTGTGCTTGTCGGCTTCGGCTTGATTTGCCGCTGAGAGCGACAGCGCTTGTGGGTGGTCGGTTCGGTGGCTGGGCCACAGCCAAAGCCACAGCGCGCCGACAGCACTGGAACCGCCTTCTGCCTCGGCACCTGCTTCTACACCTGCTTTTGCTTTTTTTACTCATTCCCCGTGGGCTGGGCGGAGACGCAGAAGTGTCGGAGGGCGGTCGGGGCGGGGGTGTGGGGGCGTGTTTCGCCATGGATGGCGAAACGCGAGGCACGCA
>DALZLW010000327.1:0-2308 GCA_032007425.1 Stenotrophomonas sp. | reverse complement strand
CTGTCAGCCCAACCGACGTCGGGCAATGAGACTGCCAATCCCGGGAAAAGTTCAGTGCCATGTGAGGTGGCACCGCACCAGCTTTTAACCAACGTTCCGCTACGTTGCCGATGAACGGGGCAGACGCCTCCCCCAGCTATAGGGATTTGACGCGGAGGAAACAACCTCTGGATCATAGCCCTCCTCTCCATACACAACCGGATGGAACCTTCATGCTCTCAGGCTTCGATGGGCTGCGACTGTCCCACTGGCTCCCCGATATCCGCGACGACGGCGTTGTGGTGCTCACTGTTGACCGCGCGGGCGCCAGCGTCAATGCGGTGTCCCAGAACGTCCTGCTGGAGCTGGGCGATCTGATCGAACGGCTGGCCATCGACCCGCCCAAGGCCGTGGTGCTGCGCTCGGCCAAACCGGCCGGCTTCATCGCCGGCGCCGATCTCAAGGAATTCCAGGAGTTCGACCGCCGCGGGACGGTGAACGACGCCATCCGCAGGGGCCAGGTGGTGTATCAGAAGCTGGCCGAGCTGCCCTGCCCGACCGTCGCGGCGATCCACGGCCACTGCCTCGGCGGCGGCACCGAACTGGCGCTGGCCTGCCGTTACCGGGTCGCCAGCAACGACGGCAGCACCCGCATCGGGTTGCCGGAAACCCAGTTGGGCATTTTCCCCGGCTGGGGCGGCAGCGCGCGCCTGCCGAAGCTGGTCGGCGCACCGGCGGCGATGGACATGATGCTGACCGGGCGCACGCTGTCGGCTTCGGCCGCGCGCGGTATCGGCCTGGTGGACCAGGTGGTCGAGCCCGCGCAGTTGCTTGACGCGGCGGTTGCGCTGGGTCTGAAGGGGCGCACCCGCCCGCTGCGGCAGCGGGCGCTGGCCTGGGCCAGCAATACCTGGCCGGCCCGGCAGCTGCTGGCCCCGCAGATGGTGAAACAGGTCGCGCGCAAGGCCAAGAAGGACCATTACCCGGCCCCCTATGCCTTGATCAGCACCTGGCAGCGCAGCGGCGGCAAGCCGGTGCAGGCTCGCCTGGACGCTGAACGCCGCGCGGTGGTGAAACTGGCGAGCACGCCGACCGCACGCAACTTGATCCGCATTTTCTTCCTGACCGAACGCCTGAAGGCGCTGGGCAGCGGCGAATCAGGGATTGGCCATGTCCACGTGGTCGGCGCCGGGGTGATGGGCGGCGATATCGCCGCGTGGGCAGCCTTCAAGGGCTTCGAGGTCACCCTGCAGGACCGTGAGCAGCGTCTCATCGACCCGGCCATGGAGCGTGCGCAGGCCCTGTTTGCCAAAAAAGTGAAGGACGAGAGCAAACGCCCGGCGGTCGCCGCGCGGCTGCGCGCCGATCTGGAGGGTGCCGGTGCCGCACAGGCCGACCTGGTGATCGAAGCGATCATCGAAGACCCCGATGCCAAGCGCAGCCTGTACCAGTCGCTGGAACCGAAACTGAAGCCCGACGCACTGCTGACCACCAACACCTCGTCCATACCATTGGACGAACTGCGTGGCCACATCCAGCACCCGGCACGCTTTGCCGGGCTGCACTATTTCAACCCGGTCGCACAGATGCCGCTGGTGGAAATCATCCACCACGCGGCGATGGACGCCGAGACCGAACGTCGGCTGGCGGCCTTCTGCAAGGCGCTGGGCAAGTTCCCGATCCCGGTGGCGGGCAGCCCCGGCTTCCTGGTCAATCGCGTGTTGTTCCCCTACATGCTGGAAGCTGCCACTGCGTACGCTGAAGGCATCCCCGGACCGGTGATCGACAAGGCCGCCGTCAAGTTCGGCATGCCGATGGGGCCGATCGAACTGCTGGACACAGTGGGCCTGGACGTGGCGGCAGGCGTCGGTCGGGAGCTGGCGCCGTTCCTGGGCCTGCAGATCCCGGCGGCTTTGCAGACGGTGGAACCGGGCAAGCGTGGCAAGAAAGACGGCCAGGGGCTGTATACCTGGGAAAACGGACGCGCCAAGAAGCCGGAGGTGGCCAAGGACCATGCGGCCCCGGCGGACCTGGAAGACCGGCTGATCCTGCCGTTGCTCAACGAAGCCGTGGCCTGCCTGCACGAGGGCGTGGTGGCCGATGCAGACCTGCTGGATGCCGGGGTGATCTTCGGCACCGGCTTCGCGCCGTTCCGTGGCGGCCCGATCCAGCACATCCGCACGGTAGGAGCCGACGTGCTGGTGGAGCGCTTGAAGGTGCTGCAACAGCGCCATGGCGACCGCTTCGCCCCGCGTCCGGGTTGGGATTCAGCGGTGTTGAGGGACTGACCGGGCATGCGGCCCGGCACCCGCGCCGCCCGGCGCCACTG
>DALZLW010000326.1:0-2366 GCA_032007425.1 Stenotrophomonas sp. | reverse complement strand
AGGTGGTCAGCAGGGTGCCGGCGCCGTCGGTCTCGATGCCGCCGCCTTCCAGGGCAAACGCGATGCTGCGCACCTGAGCGTCATTGAAGACATCGGAATCGGCCAACGCGCCGACCAGTTGGTCGTCCAGCGTCGCATCGAACTTGCCACCCCAGCCGGTGAAACGGAAGTCCAGCAACTGGAAGCCGCCGTCCTTGCGCTGCAGGGTGATTGGACCGGAATCGCGCAGCCAGGTGTCGTCATAGGCCGCGGTGGTGAAACGAACGCGTTCCATGTCGATGCGGTTGGAGCGCAGGCGCATTTCCGCATAGGTTTCCACGTCATCGTCTGACACGCAGATCAGCACCGGCTGGAAGCGGGTGATGGCGGCCACCAGGGCGATATAGGTCTCTTCCACCTGGCCCAGGCGGTCGGCCCAGTCGGTTTCGGCGGTGGGCCAGGCAATCAGGACGCCGCTCTGGGCTTCCCATTCAGCGGGAAAACGAAGGTTCTGGTTCATGGGCTCGCTACGATGGCCCGCGTGCTCGCGGGCGGTGGGACAGAAGGGTCAGCGCAGGGGCGGTCTGGGACCGGCTTCATCCGGGCTGGCGTGGTTGGCGACCACATCGATGACCCGCTGCTTCTCGAAATAAACGGTGAACTGCGGGTAGACCCAGCGGTGGATGGCAGGCCATTGCTGCTTCTGGCCGCCTTGTGCGGCCAACTGCGCGGTGGGGACGCCGAAACGGGCCTGCACCTGCTGCATGGTCTGGCCCCGGGTGGGGCTGGCCGTCGCCGCGGGACGTGCCGCGCGGTCCACCAGCAGCATATCGGCCAGCGCTGGCGCGGTGCCGGCAAGGCTGGCCAACAGCGCCAGGGCGATGGAGAGGGGGAACCCTGCGCGCTTCATCCGGCCTTGCTCCGCTGCGGTGATGGGTCAATTACAACAAAAAAAAGCCGCCCGAGGGCGGCCTTTATGCGTCCGTCCGGCCCGGCTGGGCCGCCCGGCTCAGCGCTGGCGCGCCTTGAAACGCGGGTTGGACTTGCAGATGACGAAGATCTTGCCGCGACGACGGACGACCTTGCAGTCGCGGTGACGGGCCTTGGCCGACTTCAGGGAAGACAGGATTTTCATGGCATACCTCGGCGTAAACAGTAGTTGTTCGGGTGGAGCGTGGCCGCGATATGCGAAAGACAATCGGCAGTTGACGCTCGTTCAAGCCCGCCATCCTACCAGCCTTTTCTCCATGGTTTCAAGTGGTTGCACTGAACGTGCGGTAGGGGCCTGCGAGCAGGCGCTAGAATGCCGCATCAGACCCCCGCAAGGACCCCCATGAACCCACTCGCTCCTGTCCTGACCATCGATGGCCCTTCCGGTGCCGGCAAGGGGACCATCAGCCGCATCGTCGCGCGTCGGCTGGGCTGGCACTACCTGGATTCAGGCGCGCTTTACCGGGCGGTCGGCGTCGCGGCCAGCTGGGCGGACATCGACACCTCCGACGCCTCGGCGCTGGTGCGCTGCACCTTCGATACCAAGGTGCAGTTCGTCGAGCAGGGCGAGGCCATGCGGGTCCTGGTCAACGGGACCGATGCCACCGACGAGCTGCGGCTGGAAACCACGGGTGCGCTGGCCTCGGCGATCGCGGCCATCCCGGAGGTGCGCGCGGCGCTGAAAGAACGGCAGCGCGCATTCAGGATTGCCCCGGGACTGGTTGCCGACGGTCGTGACATGGGCACGGTGATCTTCCCGGACGCCACCTGCAAGGTGTTCCTGACCGCCAGCGCCGAGGAGCGCGCTGAGCGGCGGCATAAGCAGTTGAAAGACAAGGGGGTTTCTGTTAGCTTTGATGACCTCCTGCGCGAGATCATGGCCCGCGACGCCCGTGATGCCCAGCGCACGGTGGCGCCCCTGAAGCCGGCAGACGATGCCGTCCTCATCGACACCACGGGTATCGGCATCGATGATGTCGTTGCCAGAGTGATGGATCTGCTTCCGGTTCCGGCTGCCTGATCCGTTCGCGAAGGAGTACCGCCAGCAGCATCGGCGGCAGTCGTGCAATGCAATGCAGTAAAAGCTCCGTCCCGCAATGATGCGTGGCGGTTTTCCTACTTCACACACGGCCTGCAGCACCGGGGTCGACCAACAGGCGGGCGGTTGCAATCCCTTGCAGAGGGGGCACCGGCCCATGTGTCCAACAGAGTAAATCTAATGACCGAATCATTTGCCGAACTGTTTGAAGCCAGCCAGGCCAACCTGGCCAAGCTGAAGCCCGGCGCCATCGTCACCGGTACCGTCGTGGAAGTCCGCGGCGACGTCGTGGTGATCAACGCTGGCCTGAAGTCCGAAGGCATCGTGCCGATCGAACAGTTCCGTAACGACGCTGGCG
>DALZLW010000325.1:0-2419 GCA_032007425.1 Stenotrophomonas sp. | reverse complement strand
TTCGTCAATGAGCGTGCGCGTGGCAGGCGTCAGCGCGTGACTGATGCTGCGGTAGTAGCCCAGATTGACCCGCTCACGGGCGCCGATGGCGGCCAGCTCCAGAGTGCGGAAACCGGGCAGTTCGTAGCGATGGTGCACCAGCTCTTCGAGCAGGACGTTCACGATGTCCGGGATGGTGTGCTTGGTCTGGGCTGCTCCGGTGGCCACTGTGTCCAGCCAAGCCAAGCCCGATTTATCCAGGGGACGTACCCCGATGAATTGCCGAAGCTGCGGCATATGCCGGCGCTGGCTGCCGGAAGCGTCGTAGCGTTCGAGCTGGTCGGTGTCCAATACGCGCCCGAGTCGGGCGGCCTTGGCGATGTGCTTCCGGATCCGCTCGGGCACTTCGGCCAACAGCGTGAAGTAGCCCAAGCGTTGGAAGAGCTTGAGATGAATCAGTACCGCCAGCTGCGGACCCGGCTGGGTGGTCAGCTGCTTGGCGAATGCAATCTCAGCGGCGGTGGGGGTATAGATCTCCTCCAGTTCCTTGGCGGTGGGATCAGGCTTCAGTCGCGGGTAGGCGGTCTCGTGAAGGGTAGCCATTGGATCCGGAGGTTATGAGGGGATCAATCCCAGTGCCGGCCGTCGTCTGTATTGAGAGACGCTTCCAGGAAACACTGGTGCGTATCGGCCATGCGGTGCATGTCATCGAGCAACGTGGCCAGGATTTCATCCAGATCCCGATCGGGATCGGTGGGAACAGTTAACCGGTACTCGCTGCTGGCGGTGTTCAGACGCACTGCCTGGAACGGAGCCAAGCAGATCTCTTCAATTCGGCCTCGGGCCTTGGCCGCGCCGCGGCCGGCGCGGGCAAACGGGGTCAGCACCATGCGCAGGCGCAGCTGCAGGGCCGATTTGTCCTCGGGCGCCGGCAGTGCCATCGCCGGTACCGGCGCGGTTGGACTGGGCAGGCTTGCTTCAATGCGCTCCCGGGCAAACGGGTCACGCCCGTCCAGGTAACGCATGGCCGACTGCACATCGCGCCAGCCCACGTACTCCATCAAGGCCTTCATGTCCCAGCCTTGGTCGTTGGCCCAGCTGGCAAAGCCGCGGCGCAACGAATGGCTGCTGTGGAGCCTTGCATCGGCAAAGCCGGCACTGGTCAGCAACTCGCGCAGCAGGCGCACCAAGCTGTTGGGATGCAGGCCTTCGGCGCTCACCTGGCCCCATTGGTTGACTGCCCGAAACACCGGCCCTTCTTGCAGGTCGGCCGCCTGCAGCCACGCCTGGGTCGCCTCCACCGGGCACAACCGCGACAGCGCCGGCACCTTGTAGGTGACGCCGGCTGCCTGGCGATCACCCTTGCTGCGTGGCAAGAAGCAGGTCATCCCCTGTCCCGGCACCAGCGTGAGATGGGCCACGTCCAGACGCAGCAGTTCATCGCCACGGAATCCCCGCCAGAACCCGAGCAGCACCAGCGCTCGGTCTCGTTGATGGCGCAGCGCCGCCGGCCCATCGCCCCGGGCATGTGCCGCAGCGATCGCCGCGGCCAGCCAGTCATCGAGCTCGACCAGCCGCCGAATCTGGAGCGGCGCGGCTTGCTTGACCTGGCCCGGGTGCAGGGTCTGGATGCCTTTGAGCACCTTGCGCACCAGCGGCGATCGGGTCGGGTCGACAAAGCCGTGGTCGCGGTGCCAAGAGGCGATGGCCGCCAGACGTTGGCGGAGGGTGCTGGTCGCCAAGGTCTGCGCATAAGCGGCCAGGTACCGGGCCACGCTGTCAGGTGTCGCTGGGAGGTGGCCTTGCCATTCAACCTCGAAGTGCCGCAGCGCCGACGCATAGCTGCGCACCGTGTTCTGGCGCGTGGCCGCATCGAGGTAGCGGTCCAGTTCGGTCACTGGCGCGTGGCCTCCACCGAGGCCGGCTGCCGCAGCGTTGACAGGATGGTGCATTCAGCCCGCTGCCCGCCGTGGCAACTGGCAATCACCCGTTCCAGCTCGCTGGCCATGCGCTGCAGGTCGGCCATGCGCGCCCGCACGTCGGTCAGATGGCTGCGGGCCAGCCGATCCACGTCCCCGCACGAAAGCTCTTCATCGCCCGCCAACTGCAGCAGGCTGCGGACCTCCTCCAGGCTGAAGCCCAGGTCCCGGCCGCGCGCAATGAAGCGCAGTCGCTCGATGTCGGCCGGGCCATAGACCCGGTAGCCGTTGCCCGTGCGCCCCGGGCGCGGCAGCAACCCGATCCGCTCGTAATAGCGAATCGTCTCCAAGTGGCATCCGCTGGCGTCGGCAGCCTCACTGATTTTCATTCGTAGTACGCTTGACTCCGTAGTAGCTACGGACTTTACACTCACCTGCTGTGTCATGCCAGCGACCCGCCCGGGCCCGGCTTCCCTGCGACTGGAGATGTTCCGATGAGTGATTGCGGCTGCCACCACGAG
>DALZLW010000324.1:0-2440 GCA_032007425.1 Stenotrophomonas sp. | reverse complement strand
GCAGCTGGCTGGCCGCGCGCCGGCTGGGCCGCTGCCATCCCTTCCATCCCGGCGGCGTGGACCCCGTGCCCGAACGCGCCGACGCCCCCTCTTGCCGCTGCCCAGGAAACCACTGAATGACCTCTACCCTGATCACCCATGCCCGCATGGTCAACGAAGGCCGCACGTTCGACGGCGACCTGCGCATCGAAAACGGCCGCATCGCCCAGATCGGCAGCGGGCTGACCCCGCGCGAGGGCGAACAGGTCGTGGACGCCGCCGGCCGCTGGCTGCTGCCGGGCATGATCGATGACCAGGTCCACTTCCGCGAACCGGGCCTGACCCACAAGGGTGACATCGCCAGTGAATCGGCGGCGGCCGTGGCCGGTGGCTTGACCAGCTTCATGGACATGCCCAACACCAACCCGCCCACCCTGGATTCGACGATCCTGGAAGCCAAGTACGAACTGGCGCGCGGCCGCGCCTGGGCCAACTACGGCTTCTACCACGGCGCCAGCAACGACAACCTCGAGGCGATCCGCGCGCTGGACCCGAAGAAAGCACCGGGCGTGAAAGTCTTCATGGGGGCCTCCACCGGCAACATGCTGGTGGATGACCCGGAGACGTTGGACGCGATCTTCCGCGAATGTCCCACGCCGATCATCACGCACTGCGAAGACACGCCGATGATCGATGCCAACCTCAAGGCCTTCCAGGAAAAGTACGGCGACGCACTGACCCCGGACATGCACCCGGATATCCGTTCGCGCGAGGCCTGCATCAAATCCACCCACCTGGCCATGTCCCTGGCGCGCAAGCACGGCACGCGGCTGCACGTGCTGCACATCTCCACCGCCGACGAACTGGCGCTGTTCGAGAAGGGCCCACTGATCCGTGCCGATGGCAGCCGCAAGCAGATCACCGCCGAAACCTGCGTGCATTTCCTGCATTTCGCGCGCCCGGACTATGCGACCAAGGGCAACCTGATCAAGTGCAACCCGGCCATCAAAGAGGTGTCTGATCGCGAGGCGATCACCGCCGCGCTGGCCGAGGATGTGCTCGATGTGCTGGCCACCGACCACGCCCCGCACACCTGGGAAGAAAAGCAGAAGCCCTATGCGCGGGCGCCGTCCGGCCTGCCGCTGGTGCAGTACGCGCTGGTCGCCGCACTGGAGCGCGTGCACGAAGGCAAGCTGACACGCGAACAGGTGGTGCAGAAATTCGCCCACGCACCGGCACAGCTGTTCGACGTGGAAGAGCGCGGCTTCCTGCGCGAAGGCTACTTCGCCGACCTGGTGCTGGTGGAAGACGTGCCGTTCACGGTGAAGCGAGAGGACGTGCTGTCCAAGTGCGGGTGGTCGCCATTTGAAGGCACTACTTTCCATTCGCGGATCGCCTCGACCTGGGTCAACGGCCAGCTGGTCTGGGATGGCGCCTCGCTGGTGGGCGAACCCGCCGGCCAGCGCATGACCTACGACCGCTGATGCGTGCGGCGTTGTTGACAGCAGCCGTGCTGCTGGCCGCCCCGCTGCTGCCGACATCGTCGGCCCGTGCCCAGGACGGTATCGGCGACCTGATCGACAACCGGGTCGTGTTTCCCGCCAGCGCCTCGCAGGGGGCGCTGGTGATCGGCAAAGTACCGCCCGGCAGCGTCGTGCGGTTTGCCGACAGGCAACTGCGGGTAAGCGGCTATGGCAGCGTGGTGTTCGGCATCGGACGTGACGAGAAAGGGCCATTGGCGGTCCAGGTGCAGCGACCCGACGGCAGCAGCGAAACCGCGCGCATCGCCGTCACCGCCCGCGACTGGCCGACCGAACGGGTCAACGGCGTCCCGCCCAAGACGGTCAACCCGCCACCGGCCATTGCCGAACGGATCAAGCGCGAGCAGGCCCTGGTCACCGCCGCGCGGGACCGTGACGACGAACGCACCGACTTCACCCAGACCTTCATCTGGCCGGTGCAGGGCCGGATCAGCGGTCGCTTCGGCAATGCCCGTGTCTACAACGGGCAGCCTGGCGCCGGCCATTCGGGGATGGATATCGCCGTGCCCACCGGCACACCGGTGAAGGCCCCTGCCGCGGGCGTGGTCACGTTCGCCGCGCCGGATCTGTACCTGACCGGCGGCACCCTGCTGATCGATCATGGCTTCGGGGTCAGTTCCAACTTCCTGCACCTGTCACGCATCGATGTGAAGGTCGGCGACCGGGTCAGCCAGGGCCAGGTGATCGCGGCGGTCGGTGCCACCGGACGGGCCACCGGGCCACACCTGCACTGGGGCATGAACTGGTTCGGCACCCGCATCGACCCGCTGCTGGTGCTGGATCGCAAGTAACCCGGACGTCCAACGCCGGGCATGGCCCGGCCTTGCGACATCCGCACCCGGGCATCACGGCATGACCAGACAAACCCGATGGCGCCGGGCCAGGGCCCGCGAGCGCAGCGCCGCCGCGGTCAGCCGCGT
>DALZLW010000323.1:0-2454 GCA_032007425.1 Stenotrophomonas sp. | reverse complement strand
CAGCGGCGGCAGCCGGAGCGGCTTCGGCCTTCTTCTCTTCAGCGGCCGGCGCCGGGGCGTCGGCAACAGCGCCTTCCTCGATGATCGCCACGACCTGGCTGGAGGTGACCGTGTCGCCTTCCTTGAACTTGATTTCCTTGATCACGCCATCAACCGGCGACGGCACTTCCAGAACAACCTTGTCGGTTTCCAGATCGAGCAGGTTTTCGTCACGCTTGACGGCGTCGCCGATCTTCTTGTGCCAGGTGGCGATGGTGCCGTCGGCGACGGATTCGGGCAGTACCGGGGCTTTGACTTCGGTGGCCATTGCGGGAGCTTCCTGATTTGTCTTCTTAATAGGGGAGAGTTATTCAGCGAACGCGTCGTTGAACGGGTTGACCAGGGCATCGGCGACCAGCTGCTGCTGTTCGCGGACGTGGTCAGCCATGTGGCCAGCGGCAGGCGAAGCGGAACGGGCACGACCGGCGTAATGCAGGTTCTGGCCATCGGCCAGGCAGAACTGCAGGTGGTGGCGGATCTGGTACCACGCCCCCTGGTTCTGCGGTTCTTCCTGCGTCCACACCACGTCGGTGGCCTTGCCGTACTTCTTCAGTTCGGCGGCCAGCAGCGCACGCGGGAACGGATACAGCTGTTCCACGCGGACAATGGCGACGTCGTCCTGGCCACGCTTGGTCTGGTCTTCCAGCAGGTCGTAATAGACCTTGCCCGAGCACAGGACCACGCGCTTGACCTTCTTGGCGTCGGCCGTGGCGTCGCCGATCAGGTGCTGGAACTCGCCGTTGGCCAGCTCGTCCAGGGTCGACACGGCCAGCTTGTGGCGCAGCAGCGACTTGGGCGACATCACCACCAGCGGCTTGCGGGTGGTCAGGTGCTGCTGGCGACGCAGCATGTGGAAGGCCTGCGCCGGGGTCGACGGCACGCACACCAGCATGTTTTCCAGTGCGCACAACTGCAGGAAGCGTTCCAGGCGCGCCGAGCTGTGTTCCGGGCCCTGGCCTTCGTAGCCGTGCGGCAACAGCAGGGTCAGGCCGGACAGACGGCCCCACTTGGCTTCACCGGCGGCGATGAACTGGTCGATCACCACCTGGGCGCCGTTGGCGAAGTCGCCGAACTGGCCTTCCCAGATGCACAGGGTGCCCGGGTCGGTGGTGGAGAATCCATATTCAAACGCCATCACCGCTTCTTCGCTGAGCAGCGAATCGATGACGGTGGCCTCTTCCGGCGAATCGACCAGCTCACGCAGCGGCATGTAATACGCGTCGGTGTTCTGGTCGTGCAGGATGGCGTGGCGATGGGTGAAGGTGCCGCGACCCACGTCCTGGCCGACCAGACGCAGGCGGAAGCCTTCGTCGAGCAGGGTGGCGTAGGCCAGGTTCTCGGCAAAGCCCCAGTCGCCCGGGATTTCGCCGGCGGCCATCTTGCGACGGTCGTCGTAGACCTTGGCCACGCGCGAATGCACCTGCACGCCCTCGGGGATGGTGGTGATCTGCTTGGCCAGCGCGCTCAGCTTGTCCATCGCCACGGCGGTGGAAATGCTGTCCGACAGCTTGCCTTCCAGCAGCTTGGGCCAGTTGACGAACAGCGGGCTGTCGACCGGGGTCTTTTCCACGGCAGCCAGTTCGGTGGTGACTTCGCCACCATCGAGCTTGCCGCGGTATTCGTCCACCAGCGCCTTGCCAGCGCCGGCTTCGATCACGCCCGCCTTTTCAAGCTGTTCGGCGTACAGTTCGCGGGTGGTCTGGTGCTTGCGGATCACCTGGTACATCAGCGGCTGGGTGATCGCCGGTTCGTCGGCTTCGTTGTGGCCCCAGCGGCGATAGCACATCAGGTCGATGACCACGTCCTTGGCGAACTTCTGGCGGAACTCGAACGCCAGCTTGGCGGCGAACACCACCGCTTCCGGGTCGTCGCCGTTCACGTGCAGCACCGGGGCGGCGATCATCTTCGCCACGTCGGTGGCATAGCGCGTGGAACGCGTATCCAGCGGATTGGACGTGGTGAAGCCCACCTGGTTGTTGACCACGATGTGCACGGTGCCGCCGACGGCGAAGCCGCGCGCCTGTGACATCTGGAACAGCTCCATCACCACGCCCTGGCCGGAGAAGGCCGCGTCGCCGTGGATGAGGATCGGCATCACCTGCTTGCGCTCGGTGTCCTTGCGGCGTTCCTGGCGCGAACGCACGGAACCGGCCACCACGGGATCAGCGATTTCCAGGTGCGAGGGATTGAAGGCCAGCGCCAGATGGACCGGGCCGCCATCGGTGGCGACATCGGCGGAGAAGCCCATGTGGTACTTCACGTCGCCGGCAGAGGCGTGCTCGTCGTGCTCGAACTTGCCTTCGAACTCATCGAACAACTTGCGCGGGTTCTTGCCCAGCGTGTTGACCAGCACGTTCAGTCGGCCGCGGTGGGCCATGCCGATCACCACGTCCTTGACGCCGTCCTTGCCGGCGT
>DALZLW010000322.1:0-2502 GCA_032007425.1 Stenotrophomonas sp. | reverse complement strand
CCATTCAAGAGGGGGTCGATGGCATAGGCACCTGGGCCGGCCAATGCGATGGCCAGCAGCACCACGGTCCACATCAGCGGGTACTCGCAGCCGCCGTGCATCCAGAACCAGCCCTTGGGCATGGCCAGCACCGCGGTGAACGCCAGGAACGCCGCGGCGGCCAAGGCAGCCGCCGCGGTCTGCCAGCCCAGCAGCACGGCGCTGCCGGACAGCACCTGCAACAGCGCCAGCAACAACGGCAGCGGGGCGGACGCGGGCAGATGGAAGCTGCGCAGTTCCGCGCTGAAACCGCCCAGCCCAGGTCCGCCGAACCAGCCAAGCAGCTTGCCCAGGGCATGCGGCAGCAGGAAGCCTCCCGCCGCCACGCGCAATCCCAACAGGGCCAGGTCCAGCGTGCTGCCGCCGGCCACGATCAGTGGCCGCCTTCCTGCGCGCCGAACATGGTCTTGGCGTACTGGATGCCGATGCCATAGCCACCGGCGTGCTCGCGGGCGATGCCGGTGGTCAGGTCGTAGGTTTCACCACGGGCCCAGTCGCGCTGCAGTTCCAGCAGGTACTGCACGCTGGTGATCGGGCGGGCGCCGGCCTGCACCATGCGGGTGATCGCGCGCTCATGCGCTTCGTCACTGACATCGCCGCAGGCATCGGTGATCACGTAGACCTCGAAGCCCTGCTCCAGCGCCGACAAGGTGGGGCCAACGATGCATACGCTGGTCCACAGGCCGGCGAGCACCAATCGGCGCTTGCCGATGCGGTTGATCTCATCGATCACTGGCTGGTCTTCCCAGGTGTTCATCGAAGTACGGTCGAAAACGGGCTGGCCGGGGAAGATCGCCGGCAGCTCCGGGAACATCGGGCCGGAGAACGACTTCTCTGCCACCGTAGTCAGCACCACCGGCACCTTGAAGCCAGCCGCACCCTTGCTGATCAGGGCCACGTTGTTGCGCAGCGCGGAAATATCGATGGTGTGCGTGGCGAAGGCCATCTGGGACTGGAAGTCGATCAACACGAGGGCGTGGTCGGCAGGCGAAAGCAGGGACGCGGCGGCGGTGGCAGTGGCCTGGGTCATGGGTGGCTCCTGGATGGGGTGGTGGAAACAGGAAAGCGGGCAGCGGCTTGCTGGCGGGCGTAATGCCGCGGGCTGCAGCCGGTGACTGCGCGGAAACTGCGGGTGAAGTGGCTCTGGTCGAAGAACGCCAGTTCGCTGGCGATGCGACCCACCGGCTGGCTGCCTTCGCGCAGCCAGCGCCGGGCCTGGTCGATGCGGCGCACGCGCAGCCAGGTGGTCGGGCTCATGCCGGTGGCGATGCGGAACAGGCGCGCCAGGTGGTAACGGCTGACACAGGCCGCCGCCGCGATGTCGTGGATACGCAGGGGCTGCCCCAAGTGCTGGTCGATGTAGTCCTGTGCGCGCTGCACGGCAGCGGCCTGCACCCGGGTCAGGGCACCGGTGGACGGGACATCTGCGCTGCAATGAGATTCTGCGGACATGGGCAGGCCGGAAAGCGGGGTGCCCCATGGTCCAACGGCACGGCCACCCCACCTACCCCCCGGCGGAGGGCCATCGACTCACTCTTTCGAGGGATCGACCCGGCGCCGTCCCACCAGCACACGGCGGCCAAACAGGCAGGCGTCGAGCGAATACGCCCCCGGGCCGAGCAGCAACAGGCAGACCGGCAGCGCCACCAACGCGGGCGGCGCGCCGTCGAAGAACAGCCATACGATGCTGGCACTGACCGTCAGCGGGGTCAGCCAGCCACTGCCCAGCAACAGGCTGAGGATGGCCAGGAACCATTGTTCGACGGGCGCATGCGGCCACGGCCAACACAGCGCGGTGGCCAGGCACAAGCGCAGCCACAGCAGGCCCACGCCGGGCGCGCGGTCTGGGAACATCACGAACAGGCGTTGCATGGCCGCCTCCCTTGGCCGGTACAACGCACTGGATACTGCATCAGGCCGCGTTGCACCTGCCCCGTTCGGGTAGGCCAACCCTCCCTCCCAACTGCGAGAATGACGGCCATGTCCCCGCGCCACCGCCCCGGCCCCAGCAGCCGCCCACCGCCTGCCGCATCGTTCCGGCGCAGCACGTGCTGGCCGCTGTTCGCGCTGCTGCTGTTGCTCGTGTCCAGCGGGCTGCAGGCCGAGCCCGTGCCACCGTCCGCCCATCCCGGCTTCACCGACTACCACCACACCGCCTGGCGGGTCGGCCAGGGCGCCCCTGGCGATATCTGGGACATCAGCCAGGACAGCGCAGGCACGCTGTGGTTGGCCACCGGATCAGGTCTGTACCGTTTCGATGGGCAACGCTTCGAACGCCAGGAAGCCCCGGCCGGCCAGGCCTTCCCCTCGTCCAACATGGTCAGCCTCTCACCTGACTCCAGCGGAGGGCTGTGGATCGGCTACTACAGCGCCGGCCTGAGCTATTGGAAAGAAGGCCGGCTGCAGAACTTCGGCGCCCCCCAGGGCCTGCCCCCGGGGGTCGTGCCACGGCTGGCGCGCGCG
>DALZLW010000321.1:0-2509 GCA_032007425.1 Stenotrophomonas sp. | reverse complement strand
GACAGCATCTGCAGCGCCTCCAGGCCGGACATCACCGGCATGCGCATGTCCATCAGCACCACGTCGGGCTGGACCTGCGGGATCAGCTCGACCGCCTGGCGCCCATCGCCGGCCTCGGCCACCACCTCGATGCCATCGTCAAGCGCGAGCAGCGAGCGGATCCCCTGCCGCACCAGGGTTTGGTCATCGACCAGGCAGACGCGGATCATCAACGCACTCCTTCAACTGCGGCAGCCAGCGTCAGCGCCGGCCCACCAGGTACCGAGGCCCGCAGGGCAAAGCCCTGGCCCCGGCGGGATTCTATCGTCAATTCGCCGCCACATTGCTGCAGCCGCTCGCGCATGCCGCGCAGGCCATTGCCCACGACCACGGCTTCGGCCCCGCGGCCGTCATCACGGGCCCGCAGCACGATGGCATCCGGCTCGCGGGCCACGTCGATCCACAGGTTGCGTGCACCGGCGTGGCGCACCGCATTGGTGATGATTTCCTGGGTACAGCGCAGCAGCACGTGCGCCCGCTCCGGATCGTCCACGCTGAGCGGGCTGGGGATGTCCAGGTGGATGTCCAGCGAGGGCACCTGTTCGGCCAGGGGACGCAGCGCGGCAGCCAGGTCGATGGCGCCGCTGTCGCGCAGCTGGCTGACGGCTTCACGCACGTCCGTCAGCAGCAGCTTGGCCAGGGTGTGGGCCTGGTGCACATGGACCTGCGCCTGGCCTTCGGTGATGTGCCCGGCCACTTCCAGATTCAGGCTCAGCGCGGTCAAGTGGTGGCCCAGCAGGTCATGCAGTTCCCGGGAGATGCGCGTGCGCTCGTTGATCCGGGCACTCTCTGCGAGCAGCACACGGGTAGCCCGCAGCTCGGTGTTGAGCCGGCGCTGTTCTTCGCGCGCATCGGTCTGCTGGCGCGCCACCAGGCTTGTCACGAAGATGAACATCGAGAAGCCGCCATACAGCAGCGACTGCATCACTGCTTCAAACAGCGGCATTTCCAGCAGGAAGTAATAGACAGGCGTCACCGCCAGCTGGCTGACCAGCAGCCACGCCACGCCGAAGCGCGCCGGCAGCATCCACGGAATCACGCCGGCGGCCACCATCATCAGGATGCTGCCCAGCCCCGAACCGCTGAGGAAGCTCACCGCCAGGCCACAGGCAGTGAGCAGGCCCAGCATGCTGCGATCGGCCCAACTGGCCTGGCCGCCGGCACGCAGCTCCCGGGTCAGGTGGAAATAGGCCGCGCCAAAGGCCAGGTACGCACCGAACAGCAACACGCTCCAGCGCATCGCTGCAGGCTGGCCCAGCGCAAGCAGGACGAGCGGCAAGCCCACCATGACCCAGGTGAACAGGCCGGCGAGACGAAGGACACGGGTATGGCTGAGGGTTCCCAACATCCCTGCATAGTAGGCTGAACCCGCCCCGCTGCACTCCCACGGAAGTCATGCCATACGCCCCCGGCGACGGCGGCCCATGCAATAATCGTGGGAAAGGTCCTGGCGGACCACCGCGTTACCCCCCCGGAGTCACAATGTCGATTGTCATCCGCGACGTGCGCGAGCACGAGCTCGATTCCGTACTCGCCCTGAACAACAACGCAGGCCTGGCGATCCTGCCGATGGACGCGCAGCGGTTGCACCGTTTCTACGAGCAGGCCGAGTATTTCCGCGTGGCCGAACGTGACGGCAACCTCGCTGGCTTCCTGATCGGTTTCGGCAGCGAGAGCGGCCACGAGAGCAGCAACTTCGCCTGGTTCAAGCAGAACCTGGGCAGCAGTTTCTTCTACATCGATCGCATCGTGGTCGCCAGCCGCCGCCGCGGTGGTGGCGTGGGCCGTGCGTTCTATGCCGACGCCCAGAGCTACGCCGAACTGCGCTATCCGCAGCTCACCTGCGAGGTCTTCCTCGACCACGGCGCCGATGCCGCCCTGCTGTTCCATGGCAGCTTCGGCTTCCGCGAGCTCGGCCAGAACACCATGCCGCACGTGGATGTCCGCGCCAGCATGTTGACCAAGGAGCTGTGCAGCTACCACTGGGTCAACGAGACCTACGGCGGCGACCTGCCCGACCTGCCCTGGGCCCGTGGACGGCAACTGCCGTCCGTCGCACAACAGCCAACGGGGACCTGAGCGTGGCGGTGAACATGGATTACGAACAGGCCGGTGAACTGAAGATCGGCCAGGTGGGCATCGCCAACCTGCGCGTGCGCACCCTGGACGTGGCCCGTCTTGTGCAGGAAATGCGTGAGCGGGTCACCCGCGCGCCGAAGCTGTTTGGCCGCGCGGCCGTCATCCTCGATTTCGGCGGCCTCAGCCGCACCCCGGAACTGGAGCAGGCACAGGCCCTGCTCGATGGGCTGCGCGGCGCCGGCGTGCTGCCGGTGGCGCTTGCCTACGGAACGGCCGAGACCGATCTGCTGGCGCAGCAGTTGGGCCTGCCCCTGCTGGCCAAGTTCCGCGCGCAGTATGAGCGTGCCGGCAGCGAACCCGCGCCGCCACCAGCCCCTGCCGCCCCGCCGCC
>DALZLW010000320.1:0-2530 GCA_032007425.1 Stenotrophomonas sp. | reverse complement strand
CCATGCGAACACCCTACGTGGTTGCGGGGTGTTGCACTTGGAAGTTGAGTCTAAGTAGGTCTCGATCAGCTTTCGGAGGCGCGCGTTGGATTTATAGAGTTGTGGTCAGATGCTGGGCGCTTCGATGGGCATGCCATCCAAGTTTCTGGCTATGTCGTTCACGGGCTTGGTCAAACACTCATCTACCCAGACAAAGATTTCTTCGAGTTTCAGTCTTCAAGGCGCGGTTTGAGAGTGTACTTCGAGGGTGACGTTCGTCCTGTTTTTAGCAGAATGAAAGAGCGGCGAGAGTCCGGCGACTGGCGGTATGAACTGGCATGCCCTGCACTGATTACCGGAAAATACACGCGGGATCGTGAGGGCGATTTCGGGTCCCTTGGCTATCTGATGGCAGATCCATCAAAAGTGGTCATCACGGAGTCCTGTGATGGCGTAGATACGTTTTGATCTCCAAGCGGGCGGCGCGATGCAGCGGAATCGGTGCGTCGCTCTACAGGTGTTCAGGGATGTCGGTTGCGTGTTGTCCAGCCAAGTTCGGAGAGGAGTTGGCGCATGATGTGTAGGTTGATGCAGGTATTGGTTCTGATCTTCGCTGCTGCGTTTTCCATTGAGGGCAAGTCGATGGACGGCGACCCTGGAGCAGTCGAGTTCACGCGCGTGGATTTCGTGTCCCTGTGGACCGACAGGGACGCGCTCGATGGTAAGCCCGTGGCATTGTCCGGCTACCTCGTTGCGGGTCCCTCCGGGCTGCGGCTGTTCATGGGCAAGAGCCATTTCGAGTATCAGCAAGGCTATGGCGGTGTCGCAGTCAAGCTGGACGCAGCGGCTGAAACACGTGTTGTCGAAGCGATGACGGCTCGCGTGCCTTGGGCAGGCTGGGTGCGTGAGTCCACGTGCCCTGTCGCGCTCAAAGGCATCTACCGTAAGCGGGGGCTAGGGGAGAACGGCTCCCAAGGCGTGATTGAGGCCGATGCCGATGGGGTGTCGATTCGTAGTGGTTGCGCGAAGTCACTACTACCCAGACCGGTCCGGCATGAGGTGATTACCGTGCCGGCCGGTTGAGCAAGGTCTTACGCTGGGAGTAGCGATCGCATCGGCGTACTGGTTGGCTATTGCCGTGAGAGCGCCACCAGCCGCTCACTGATCCGCTCGAGCGGCAGTATTTCCTCGGCCGCGCCCAGCTTCACCGCTGCGCCGGGCATGCCCCAGACCACACTGCTGGCTTCATCCTGCACCAGTGTCCTGGCACCGGCCTGGCGCATTTCCAGCAGGCCGCGGGCGCCATCATCGCCCATGCCGGTCAGGATCACGCCGATGGCATTGCCGCCGGCATACTGCGCCACTGAGTTGAACAACACGTCCACCGCCGGCTTGTGCCGGTTCACCGCCGGGCCGTCGTCGATGCGGCAGCGCCAGCGTGCGCCGTCGCGGATGATCCGCAGGTGCTTGCCACCCGGTGGCAGGTAGGCATGACCGGCCAGTACGGCCTCGCCATCGCTGGCCTCGCGTACGGCCATCGCCGAATGCCGGTCCAGGCGCTCGGCGAACGCCGTGCTGAAGGTGGCCGGCAGGTGCTGGGTCATGACGACCGCGGGGGCGTCGGCTGGCATGCCCTGCAGCAGCACGCGCAGCGCTTCGGTGCCGCCGGCGGAGGCGCCGATGGCGATCAGCTTGTCGGTGGTGCGGAACTGCAATGGTGCCGGTGTTGCCGGAGTCGCTGCAGCGAGCGGGCCAGGCGTGTTCTGTGACGGTGACGGACGCGCGGCGATACGCACGCGCGAGCGTGCGGCCATCTTGACCTTGGCGCAGATCTCCTCGGCATAGCTGGCCAGGCCGCGGGCCACGTCCAGCTTGGGCTTGGAGACAAAATCCACGGCGCCCAGCGCCAGGGCCTGCAGGGTGGTGTCGGCACCGCGCTCGGTCAGCGAGGACACCATCACCACTGGCATCGGGTGCAGGCGCATCAGATTTTCAAGAAATGCCAGGCCGTCCATGCGTGGCATTTCGACGTCCAGGGTCAGCACGTCCGGTGCCAGCCGCTTGATTTTCTCGCGGGCCAGCAGCGGATCGGCGGCGCTGCCAACGACCTCGATGCCGGGATCGGCGGCGAGGATTTCGGTAAGGACCTGTCGGACGACGGCTGAGTCGTCGACGATCAGCACGCGACAGGGGGCGCTCAGGCTCATTCGAACAACTCCACGCCACCGGTGACCGGGGCCTTGGACAGGCGGGCGCGGACCGCCGATTCGGCGGCCGCCACTTCGGCTTCGTGCGCGTGCGGCAGGCGCTGCACCACGACGCGACCGGTGTCGGCGAAGAACCAGATCTTGCGCGGATGGATGCCGCACAGGTCCTCGGCCACGATCGGGATATGTTCGGCCTGCAGGTACTGCCGCACGAACTCGGCGTTGCGGGTACCCACCGGGTTGCTGGTGAAGCCCTTCAGTACGTTGGCACCGCCGAACACCTTGGCTTCCAGGCGCTTGCGGTGGGCGCCGCGCTTGAGCAGGTCGTTGATCAGCAGTTCCAT
>DALZLW010000319.1:0-2550 GCA_032007425.1 Stenotrophomonas sp. | reverse complement strand
CGCTGCTGGGCGGGGGTGAAACGGCCCTGGCGCAGCACGAAACTGCGGATCTCGCGGCGGCCTTCGCTGACCGTGAAGGGCTTGGGCGGGGCCTTGGAGCCGGCGCTGGAGAAGGGGTCGGTCATCAGCCGGTCACTCCCTTGAACGGGTGGGAGACGCCGACGGTGGTGCAAGGCAGGGAAAAGACAGAGGCATTCATGCGGCGATTATCGCCTATCGCGGCTGTACGTGTCCGTGTACAGCGCGGCCCGCGATGGCAGTTTCTTTGCAGGGGCCGCGGCAGTGTCCGCGCCGACTGGGCACGAGGGGCACGGTGCAGGTGCCTCAGGTCCCCCGGGTGTGACCCGATGCAGTCCGCCATCCGGCCGAGGTGCGTGCGAAGGATTGGCGACATGCGCGTAATTCGCAGGTGGGTTGCGATTGCGCCTGTCACAATCATCATGCGGCGGCGCAGCGTGAACACGCTCACCGCAGGTGAAACCATTAGCACCGTGCGCCGGCGTACGTCCGGCCGACATCCACAGGAGTTCCAAGATGCTGTTCAGCAACCGCCCCGTCCGCACCCTGATCGCCACGGCCATCGCGCTGGCCGCGGTGCCGGCCATGGCCACCGAATCACCGTTCACCCGTGCGGTGTTCTTCGGCGACAGCCTCACGGACAGTGGCTACTTCCTGCCCGTGCTGCCGGTGCCGCCGGCAGCCAAGCCGGTGGTCGGCAAGTTCACCACCAACCCCAGCCTGGTCTGGGCCGAGCAGCTGGCCCGCCACTACGGTCTCAATGCCAGCCCGAACGGCAATGGCCAGGCCGGTGACAACTACGCCGTCGGCGGCGCGACCATCGCCACCGATTTCGTCGGCCAGCTGGGCCCCACGCCGTCGCTGAAGACGCAGGCTGCCCGTTATCTGGCGGCCAATGGCGGCAAGGCTGACGCCAATGCGCTGTACACCGTGTGGGGTGGCGCCAACGACATTGCCAGCATCACCACGCCAGCTTCGGCGCCGGCGGTCATCGGCGCGGCCGTGGCCAACCAGGTCGCGCTGGTGGGCAGTCTGCAGGCCGCCGGTGCGCGCTATGTGCTGGTCCCCAATCTGCCGGATATCGGCCTGACCCCGCGCTCGCGTGCCGGTGGTGCGGCGGCGATGGCACAGTCCACCGCACTGTCCGAAGCCTATAACAACGGTCTGTACGGCGGCCTGGCCCAGGCCGGCCTGAAGTTCATCCCGCTCGATACCTTCACCATGCTGCGCGAGATCGTCGCCAGCCCGGCCATGTACGGCTTTACCAACGTCACCGGTACCGCCTGCCAGCCGCAGGTCATTTCCAACTCGCTGACCTGCAACCCGACCAGCTACGTCAGCCTGGATGCGGCCGACCGCTACGTGTTCGCCGACGGCATCCATCCGACCGGGGCAACGCACGCCATCCTTGGCCAGTACGCCGTGTCGATGATCGAGGGCCCGCGTCTGCAGCAGGTGCTGACGCATTCGGCGCAAACGGTGGGCCGTTCGCGCGCTGACCAGGTGGCGATGCACCAGGACGGCCGCCCGGCCGATGGCCTGGCGTGGTGGGGCAGCCTGCGGGGTGACATGCAGCGCTATGCCCATGCCGATCTGTACGACGGCATGGCGCCGGCCGGCCTGTTCGGCGCCGATTGGTCCAGCAACGGCCTGACCGTCGGTGGCTTCGCCGGCTTTGGCCGCATGGATGCGGATTTCGGCAACAGCCAGGGCGATTTCACCCAGTCCGACACCACCGCTGGCCTGTTCGCGGCCTGGCACGGTGAGCGGGCCTGGGTGAATGGCCAGGTCAGCTACAGCTGGCTGGATTACGACGTCACCCGCAAGGTGCAACTGGGACCGGCCACTCGCGAGCACACCGGCTCGCCGGAAGGCAGCAACCTGACTGCCGCCCTCAACGCCGGTTACGAGTTTGGCAACGAAGGCGGCTTCCGCCATGGTCCGATCGCTGCGGTGATCTGGCAGAAGGTCAAGCTGGACGGCTATGTGGAGAGCAACACCAGCGCCACCGCGCTGGGCTACAACGACCAGGACGCCGATTCCACGGTGGGCCGCCTGGGCTGGCAGTTGCGTCTGGATGGCGGCAGCGTGAAGCCTTACCTGCAGGTCACCTATGACCATGAGTTCGAGGACCGCAAGGAAGCCAGCGCCTGGCTGCAGACGGTGCCGGGGGCGGGTACTTACACCGTGCCGGGCTTGAAGTTCGACAAGGACTACGCCACTGCCGTGATGGGCGCGCGCATGGAACTGTTCGGGCTGCAGAGCAATATCGGCCTGAGCACCACCACGCTGCAGAAGCGTGCGCGCGATGCGACGGTGTTTGCCAGCTTCAGCGGAAGCTTCTAAGCGGGCAGGGCGGTCGCGGTGGGGCAGCCCCCCGCCGTTGCCGCCCCTGGCGCAGCGGGAATGGCGGAGGATTGCGCTGCACCCGTTGGCCGACTAGACTTGCCCACCTGATGCGGGTGTAGCTCAATGGTAGAGCTGTAGCTTCCCAAGCTACTGACGAGGGTTCGATTCCCTTCACCCGCTCCA
>DALZLW010000318.1:0-2607 GCA_032007425.1 Stenotrophomonas sp. | reverse complement strand
GCGCAGGCTGGGCACCGCCTCGCTCACCGCCGCCGGTGCCGGCAATGGGGCGCCCAGCTCCTTCAGTGCCTGGGTGAAGCCGTAGCGCGCGTACAGTTCGCTGAGCACTGGCACATCCTGGTCACGCAGTGCCAGCGTGGTCGGCGTGGCCTCCAGGGCCACGTCGGTGCGGATGGTCACAAGTTCACGGTTCAGCGGCAGGCGCTCCAGCGCGGCGCGCAGGTTCTCACCGATCTTGCCCTTCATGGTCGGCGCCGCCGCCATCACGCCATCGAGGTGCTGGTATTCGGCCAGCCATTTGGCCGCGGTCTTCGGGCCGCACTTTTCCACGCCGGGCACGTTGTCCACGGTGTCACCCATCAGCGCCAGCAGGTCGATGATCTGGTCGGCGCGGACGCCGAACTTGTCCTGTACGGCGGCATCGGAATCCATGCGGCTGCCGGTCATGGTGTTGATCAGCTCGATGCCCGGACGCACGAGTTGGGCGAAATCCTTGTCGCCGGTGGAAATCGTGACCTGCAGGCCCTGTGCCTGGCCCTGCACGGCCAGCGTGCCGATCACATCGTCGGCTTCCACGCCGCCAATGCGCAGGATGCTGATGCCGAGCGCCTCGACGATGCGGCACATCGGCTCGACCTGGCTGCGCAGCTCGTCAGGCATCGGCGGGCGGTTTGCCTTGTACTGGTCGTACAGGTCATCGCGGAAGGTTTTCCCGGGCGCATCCACGACGAAGGCGACGTAGTCGGGTCGCTCCTTCAACGTGGAGCGCAGCATGTTGACCACGCCAAACAGCGCGCCGGTGGGTTCGCCCTGTGCGTTGGACAGGGGGGGCAGCGCGTGGAACGCGCGGTACAGGTAACTGGACCCGTCGATCAGGACTAATCTGCTCATGCGACGATTCTACGCGCCTGGGCACGCTGGGCAGGCGTTGGGCAGGTTCGGGGGCCGCTGCGCTCGCCTGGCATGGCCCAGCGCTGGCCAAGCGCGGCAGGGCGACCCGGGTGGGGCATAATCGGGGCCTACCCTGGAAACGAAGGTGGCCGATGAACGCTGCAACCCGCACCCTGGCCCTGTCCACCCTGCTGGCGCTGGCCGGCTGTGCCAGCGGTGGTGGCGCCGCTGGCCTGCCCCCGGTGGACGTCAGCGGTGCCGATGTGGCCGCGCGAACCATGGACAACGGCGATGTGATCGAGGAATACCGTGTGTCGGGGCAGCTGCGCATGGTCAAGGTCACCCCCGCTCGCGGCGCCCCGTATTACATGTACGACAAGAATGGCGACGGCCGCCTGGACAAGGCCGAAGACGGCGTCTCGCCGGTCTACTGGAAGCTCTATAGCTGGTAGGTCGGCTGCCGCTGTAATTCGTCACGGGCGCTGGTGGACGCCCGTTTCGAGATTGTAATGATGACTGCGACGACAGCCTGGACGAATCACAGCCGCTGCGCCTGCATGATCTGGGTCGTGAAGGAAAGGTGGCGCCGGCCGCGTCCTGCAGCCGACGCCGTGTCCCCTCCCCGGGAACGCGGTGGATTCAGCGGATGACCAGCACCGGCACGGTGCTGCGGGCCAACACTTCGGCCGTCTGGCTGCCCAGCAGCACGCGGCTCACCCCGCGCCGGCCGTGCGACGTCATCACGATCAGATCGCTGCCACGCGCCTGCGCGGTATCGATGATGCCGTCGGCCGCATAGCGGTCCAGCACATGGATCGGATTGGCGGCCAGGCCATGTTGCTGCGCTTGGGCCAGTGCCGGCTGCAGGATCTTCTGTGCGGTGTCTTCGCGGTCGGCCTTGTATTCGGGGCTGTTCATGTAGCCCACGCTCCAGCCCATGGCGTCGTACATCCCGACGGCCCAGGGTTCGGAAACGGTGACGATATCGACCTCGGCATCGAGGTCCTTGGCCAGTTCCAGGCCCTTGGCCAGGCCTTTTTCGGAAAGCTCGGAACCATCGGTGGCAATGAGGATGCGCTTGTACATGGCAGGCTCCTTGGCGTCGTGTCGTACGGGAACACCACCATTACACACCCTGTGTGCAGGCTGTGCTTTGCGTTCGATCAATGCGCGACTCAACGCGCAGAGGGCGGGCCCCCTTCCGGACTGCGCGGGCCACGCTGCAGATTGGCGCGAGCACGCTGCAGGGCACCTGCATCCTGTGCACCGCCCAGCCGCTGTGCCACGTCCTGCAATGGGCGCCGCGCGCCCTGGGCGTCGGCGGTAGATGCATCTGCTGGTGGCCGGTTGTAATAGTCGCGGTTCCAGCGTTGCCGCGCCTCGGCACTGAACTGCCGCACGCCGGCCCTGCCCAGCGGCGCCTGCGCCGCCGTGCCGGTGCGGTAATCCGTGGGCGCAGGGACAGGCGTCTGCGCTGCACGCGGCATCGGCGCTGCGAATGCGGCCAGTGACCCTTCGCGCTGCAGGTCGCCTAAAGTACGAATGCGCGCAGCGCCACTGCCGCTTGCATGGGACGCTGCACTTGCCACGCCCTCACGGAGTGATGCAGGGTCGTGCCGCAGCGGCACGGATCCGGCGCTGGACGCCACCGTCACACTGTGACCTTCGGATGTCACCTGTACGGACAGCACAGCCGACGTTGCCGACGGCACCGCG
>DALZLW010000317.1:0-2607 GCA_032007425.1 Stenotrophomonas sp. | reverse complement strand
CCGCTGACCGGGCCGGGCGCACAGACCAGCGGCGCCGCGCCGTCGCGCCCGTTGGCCGCCGGGGGTAAGCCCAAGGCGCCGATCCAGGACACGGCCATCGTCAGTGCCGACAGCCACTTCAGTTACGGTGGTTTCATCAAACTGGACATGATGTCCACCCGTACCAGCGATGGGACCATCGCCGATGGCACGCCTGGGCGCATGTTCTACTTCCCCACCGCCACGCCGGTAGGCGGTGGCAAGGGCGACAGCTATGCGGATTTCCACGCGCAGTTCTCGCGGATCTGGTTCGGTGTTGACCGCGTGACCGAGGGCGGCGATACGGTGAAGGGCTACGTGGAGTTCGACTTCTTCGGTGGTGGCAACAGCAACGTCGGCAACGAGAAGTTCTCCAACGGCTACCCACCGACCCTGCGCCACGCCTACGTGCAATGGAACAAGTGGTTGGCCGGCCAGACCTGGACCAACTTCATGGATCTGGGGTCGCTGCCGGAAAGCGTGGACTTCGTCGGCATCGTCGACGGCACCGTGTTCGCCCGCCAGGCCCAGCTGCGATACACCAACGGGCCCTGGTCGTTCTCGCTGGAAAATCCGCAGACCTGGTACCAGGCCGGTACCCCGGCCCATGTCAGCAGCGGTGAGAACCGTGTGCCGGACGTTACTGCACGCTGGGCGACCAAGGGCGACTGGGGCCACTTCAGCGTGGCCGGCCTGGGCCGCGAGCTGCGCACCGCCACCGACAGCACCACCGGCTTTGCGCTGAGCGTGGCTGGCTCGTTCAAGGTTTCCGATCGCGACCTGCTGCAGTACACCTTCAGCGGAGGTCCCGGTCTGGGCCGTTACATCGGCTTCGGCATGTCCCCGGACGCCTACCTTGATCCGACCGGCGAGCTGGAGGCGCAGGACATGTATGCCGGCTTCGCGGCCTGGCGGCACAACTGGAACAAGAACCTGCGCAGCACGCTGGCTTACTCGGCGGCGTACATCGACAACGACGCCAGCATCGTCGGTGCCCTGGCGACCAAGCGTACCCAATCATGGCGTGCGAACCTGATCTACTCGCCGTTCCCACGATTGGATGTCGGTGCGGAAATCAGCTGGGCCAAGCGCGAGGTGGCCAGCGGTGACGAAGGCGAACTGGCGCGCCTGCATACCACGGTCAAGTACACGTTCTGACCTGGCGCCCAGACACCGGCAGCGGCGATGTGCTGCTGCCGGTGATCCGATGCATCCGAAGTTCCCGCCTCAGCCGGCACGTTGGGCGAAGGTGCCATGGAAGCCCAGCGGCACGGCATAGGGCAGCCAGGCCTGGGCCAGCGGGCCATCGTCGATGCGTCGGGCATCCAGCACGGCAATGCCGCTGCGCTGCGTGCTGGCATCGAGCAGGGTGCCGACCAGCCAGCCGTCATTGGCCTCGACGCGGCCGGGACGCGGCACGAACACATGCTCTTCGGCGAGGATGTCCGCACCGTAGCGCCAGACCTGGCGTTTGCCGGCGGCGACGTCGAAGGCCGCCACCGCGTTGAAGTAGGGCGCGGTGTGTTCGCCTTCCAGGGTCGGCGCATACAGGCGCGCACCGGTAGTGCCCGCGGTGCGGGTATCGAACAGGGGGAACTCGATGCCGGCCACGCCGGTCTGTTCCCAGTGCGCCTTGCCGCTGCCCAGGTCCAGGTGCAGTTCCAGCAGGGTGGCGTGCGAGTTCACCGCATGGGCACCGTCACCGGCCATGGCTTCCTTCATCGGTGAGCGTGCGCGGTCCATGTCGTCGTGCCGCACGGCGCGCAGCACGATGCGGTCCTTGTGCTGGAAGGCATCGCCAAAGTGGTAGATGGCGGCGAACGGGGCCTCGAACCAGCGCGCCTTGCCCGGATCGGACTTGGGCACCACCGCGATGCTGCATGACCGCTGCGGGGCGAAGTGCATGCGCTCGAAGAAACTGTCGGCCGCCTCGTCCTGGTCGAAGGGCATCATCACGAACAGCAGGTGATCGTCGGTCATGGCGAAGGCATGCAGGTAACCGGGGGCCGGACATTCCACCAGGCTGGCCGACTGCAGTCGTGCGTCGGCGCCGATTTTCCAGACCAGCAGGCCGGCGCCGCCCATCAGCATCGTGGCGCCAAAGTTCCACACCGTGCCATCGCGGTCCACCAGGGGATGGGCGGAAAAGGGCAGGCTGGCCAAGTCAGGGCGCCAGGTGACCGGGCCGAGGGTGTCGAGCTGGTCAGGATCCAGCTCGAACGCCGAGCCCGCCTCGCACAGGGCGAACAGGCGGCCGTTGATCATCGTCACCGAGGTATTGGCGGCGTTGGCATCATCGTTGTTGCGTACCATTTCCAGGTTGGGCACGCGGGTGCCCGCGGCCATGTAGCGGAAGCGGCCGGCCTGCTGTTCACGGGTGAACTTTGGCGTGTCGACCATGCGCCCGCGGTGGGTGAGCTGGCCATTCCCCTCAAATCGCCAACCATGCACCATGCCATCGCCATCAAACCAGTGGTCGTAGCGGAAGCCGTCGCGCTCGGTCCAGGCCGGGCCGTTGCGGTACAGGGTGCCGGCCAGGCCGCTTGGCAGCCGTCCCTGGAGTTCCACCGTGGCCGGGCCGAGGGTTTC
>DALZLW010000316.1:0-2623 GCA_032007425.1 Stenotrophomonas sp. | reverse complement strand
CCGACCGGCAGCGGCAAGACCGCAGCCTTCGGGCTGGGCCTGCTGCAGGCGCTGGATCCGGCCACCATCCGCGTGCAGGCGCTGGTGCTGTGCCCGACCCGCGAGCTGGCCGACCAGGTGGGCAAACAGATCCGCAAGCTGGCCACCGGTATCCCCAATCTGAAACTGCTGGTGCTCACCGGCGGCGTGCCGCTGGGTCCGCAGTTGGCCTCGCTGGAGGGCCACGACCCGCACGTGGTGGTCGGCACCCCGGGCCGCGTGCAGGAACTGGCGCGCAAGCGCGTGCTGAACCTCGGCGCGGTGCGCACCTTCGTGCTCGACGAAGCCGACCGGATGCTGGACATGGGCTTCGAAGAACCGATCCGCGAGATCGCCGGCCGCACCCACCGCGACCGCCAGACCCTGCTGTTCTCGGCCACCTTCCCCGACACCATCCGCAGCATCGCCCGCGAGTTGCTCAAGGACGCGGTGGAAGTGACGGTGGAAGGCGCCGACCAGGCGCCGGCCATCAAGCATGTGTTCTGCGAAGTGGAACCGGCGCACCGCCAGAAGGCGCTGGCCGGCCTGTTGCTCAAGTACACCCCGGAATCGGCGGTGGTGTTCTGCAACACCCGCAAGGACGTGGACGAAGTGGCAGGCTCGCTGCAGCAGTTCGGTTTCTCGGCACTGGCCCTGCATGGCGACATGGAACAGCGTGACCGCGAGGAAGTGCTGATCCGCCTGGCCAACCGCAGCTGCAACGTGCTGGTAGCCAGCGACGTGGCCGCCCGCGGGCTGGACGTGGAAGAGCTGGCCGCGGTGATCAATTACGAGCTGCCCACCGATGTGGAAAGCTATCAGCACCGCGTTGGCCGTACCGGTCGCGCCGGTGCCAGTGGCCTGGCGATCAGCCTGGTGGCCGGCCGCGAAAAGACCCGCGCCGAGGCCATTGAAGCCCAGCGCGGGGAACCGTTGGACTGGCAGCGCACGCCGCTGGCGACCGCGCGCCCGGACACCCTGCCGGAAGCGGCGATGCTGACCCTGCGCATCGACGGTGGCAAGACCGACAAGCTGCGTGCCGGCGACATTCTGGGGGCATTGACCGGCGACGCAGGCCTGTCGGGCAAGCACATCGGCAAGATCGCGATCTACCCCACCCGCTCCTACGTGGCCATTGCCCGCGAGCACGCACGCAAGGCGGTAGCGAAACTGGAAGCCGGCAAGATCAAGGGCCGGCGCTTCCGCGTGCGGATGATGTAACGCAACGCGGGGAGCCGGGCCCGCCTCGTGGTGGGTCCGCAAGTCCCCGGTGGGTGCCGACGGTCAGTCGGCACACTGCCATCACGGGTCAGTTGCCGGCGGCCCGCCGACACGGCGAGCCGCCGCTCAGAACACCAGCTCGGTATGCAGCGGCAAGCCGGCTTCCCAGCGGCCGCGGCCACCGAGGCCATCGAGCTCGACCAGCACGCCGGCACCTACGACTTCAACGCCCAGGCGGCGCACCAGTGAAAGTGCCGCCACCAGGGTACCGCCGGTCGCCAGCACGTCGTCGATCACCGCCACGCGGGCACCGGCAGGCAGCGCATCGGCATGGATTTCGATGCAGTCGCTGCGGTATTCCAGCGTGTATTCCTCGCGCAGCACCTTGCCCGGCAGCTTGCCCGGCTTGCGCACCGGCACGAAGCCGACACCCAGCTCCAGCGCCATCGCCGCGCCAAGAATGAAACCGCGCGATTCGATGCCCACGACCGCATCCAGACGCTCACCGCGCCAGCGCGCGGCCATCGCCTGCACCGCACCGCGCAAGTCCTCGCCATGGGCCAGCAACGGCATGATGTCCTTGAACAGGATGCCCGGCTTGGGGAAATCCGCGATGTCGCGAAGGCGCGAGGCCCAGCTCGGCATGGCCTGGGTGGCGTCGGTCATGTTCGTTACCAGCATGTATGGCGGCATAGGGTAACCGCTTCGGCGGCCGGGCGCCTGTCAGGACGCGGGCGCCTTGTGCTACGGGCGTTCCGCTGTGTTCCAGCCACGCCATGGTCGAATTTGTTCACTTTCGCACGCCGGTGCGATAATCGCCATAACCGGTCATTCACCCGGCCTGCGCCATAAGCAGCGCAAGCCTTGGTTGCCGCCAGACGACGACACCCTGGATGCCGACGGTCCCCGCCACGCCTGGCGCGCGCGGGCCTGCCCCTGCCGCCCGGCAGGGACTTCTGAATCGAGGTTCATGTACGTGGACGCGTCCCCCAAACTGTCGGCACCCTGCCGCTTGCTCCTGCTCCTGTCCGCCTTGCTGCTCACTGTCTTCGGCCTGGTCCTGCTGGCCGGCGGCATCCGCTTGCTCACCCTTGGCGGCAGCGCCTACTTCCTGTTGATGGGCCTGGCCTCCACCGTGGCCGGCGTGCTGTTGTTCCTGCGTCGGCCCTTGGGCGCCCTGGTCTACGCGCTCGCCTTCATCGCGACCCTGGCCTGGGCCGTGGCCGATGCGGGCCTGGCCTTCTGGCCGCTGGTATCGCGCCTGGTGATGCCGGCCGTGCTGGCGCTGCTGGTGGCCTTGACCTGGCCGGCGCTGCGCCACAGCCGTGGCCTGGACGCCGGTCGTGGCGGCTACGTGGCCGCCGCACTGCTGCTGGTCGGGCTG
>DALZLW010000315.1:0-2625 GCA_032007425.1 Stenotrophomonas sp. | reverse complement strand
CGCCGCGCGTGGCGGCGGGTGGGCCCGGGGGACGGCGGCGGGAACTGGGGCGGAAATCACTCATGGCGCAATTGTAGTGGCTGCCGCCGTGGCGGCCAGCCCTTGATTTCGCCCCGTTCACCCTTACACCTTGGCCAGGCCGCACCTGCTGGCGCGGCGATGAACATGGAGCCCGACCCGATGACCGAAACCACCCAGACCGAAACCCTTGGCTTCCAGACCGAGGTCAAGCAGCTGCTGCAGCTGATGATCCATTCGCTGTACTCGAACAAGGAAATCTTCCTGCGCGAGCTGGTTTCCAATGCCGCCGACGCCGCCGACAAGCTGCGCTTCGAGGCACTGACCCAACCGGCCCTGCTGGAAGGTGACGGCGAGCTGCGCGTACGTGTCAGCTTCGATGCCGCCGCCCATACCGTGACCATCGAAGACAACGGCATCGGCATGAGCCGGGACGAGGCCATCGCCCACCTGGGCACCATCGCCAAGTCCGGCACGGGTGACTTCCTGCGCCAGTTGTCCGGCGACCAGAAAAAGGATTCGCAGCTGATCGGCCAGTTCGGCGTGGGCTTCTACAGCGCCTTCATCGTGGCCGACCAGGTGGAAGTGACCTCGCGCCGCGCCGGCGCGGCGGCCGCCGAGGGCGTGCGCTGGACCTCGCGTGGGGAAGGCGATTTCGAAGTCGCCACCATCGACAAGGCCGAGCGCGGCACCCGCATCGTGCTGCACCTGAAGGACGGCGAGCACGATTTCGCCGACGGCTGGCGCCTGCGCGGCATCCTGAAGAAGTACTCCGACCACATCGGCCTGCCGATCCAGATGCCCAAGGATGCTCCGGTCGCCGGAGGTGAAGACGCCCCGGCAGCGCCGGAATGGGAAACGGTGAACCGCGCCAGCGCGCTGTGGACCCGGCCGCGCACCGAGGTAAGCGACGCCGAATACACCGAATTCTACAAGCACGTGGCGCATGACCACAGCGATCCGCTGGCCTGGACCCACAACAAGGTCGAAGGCAAGCTTGAATACACCTCGCTGCTGTACGTGCCGGGCCGCGCGCCGTTCGACCTGTACCACCGCGAAGCCCCCAAGGGCCTGAAGCTGTATGTCCAGCGCGTGTTCGTGATGGACCAGGCCGAACAGTTCCTGCCGCTGTACCTGCGCTTCATCAAGGGCGTGGTGGATTCCAACGACCTGTCGCTGAATGTCTCGCGCGAGATCCTGCAATCCGGCCCGGTGATCGATTCGATGAAATCGGCGCTGACCAAGCGCTCGCTGGACATGCTGGAGAAGCTGGCCAAGGACAAGCCGGAACAGTACGCCGCGTTTTGGAAAGAGTTCGGCCAGGTGCTCAAGGAAGGCCCGGCTGAAGACTTCAACAACCGCGAGAAGGTGGGCGGCCTGCTGCGTTTTGCCTCCACCGGCGGCGACGGCGATGCGCAGACTGTGTCGCTGGCTGATTACATCGCCCGCATGGGCGAGGGCCAGGCCTCGATCTACTACCTCACCGGCGAAAGCCATGGCCAGGTCCGCAACAGCCCCCACCTGGAAGTGTTCCGCAAGAAGGGCGTGGAAGTGCTGCTGCTCACTGACCGCATCGACGAGTGGCTGATGGGCTACCTGACCGAGTTCGATGGCAAGCGTTTCGTCGACATCGCCCGCGGCGACCTGGACCTGGGCGCGTTGGAAACCGAGGAGGACAAGCAGGCCCAGGAAGCGGCGGCCAAGGACAAGCAGGCCCTGGTGGAACGGCTGAAGACCACGCTGGGTGATGACGTGGCCGAAGTGCGCGTGTCCCATCGCCTGACCGATTCGCCGGCGGTGCTGGCCATCGGTGAGCAGGACCTGGGCGTGCAGATGCGGCAGATCCTCGAGGCCAGTGGGCAGAAGGTCCCCGACAGCAAGCCGGTGCTGGAGATCAACCCGGCGCATCCGCTGATCGCCAAGCTGGAAGCGGAGGCCGATGGCCAGCGCTTCGACGACCTGGGCCGGGTACTGCTGGACCAGGCCGCACTGGCCGCCGGTGACAGCCTGAAGGACCCGGGCGCTTACGTGGCCCGCCTCAACAAGCTGCTGTTGGAATTGTCGGCCTGATCGGCCCGAGGCCGGGGCGGCCCGTGCAGCCCCGGCCTGTAACGGCGCGCAGCGCGTGCCAGCCCCTGCACGCGGGCCGAACCCGGCCCGGTGTTAGCATAGCCATCGGATTTCAGCCGCTTTCGCCAATGCTCAGTTTTTTCCGCCGCAAGAAGCCCCAGGACACCGCCACCACCGAGGCGGCCAAGACCCAGCATTACAGCGCTGAGGAGCTGGCGGCTGCGTTTCCATCGGCCGCACAGTCAACGGCACCGGCGCCCTTGCAACCGACGCCTGCCGTGCCGCCGGCTGAAGTGCCCCCGGCTACCGCACCTGAGGTCGTGCCTGAAGCGGCTCCAGCCGCACCCGTCGCAGCGGATCTGGCGACAGCACCGCCCTCGCCCCCGGTGGTCACCGATGCGGCCGCAACGCCCGTCGCACAGCCCGCCGCTGCAGCACCGGCACAGGTCGCGCCTGCGCCGGCCCCCGTGCCCGAACCGATCGCGTTCGCCGACATCGCGGCCACCGCTGACGCCCTTGATGCGGCTGCCGCACGCG
>DALZLW010000314.1:0-2650 GCA_032007425.1 Stenotrophomonas sp. | reverse complement strand
TGGCCACGGGGCTGGATTCCATGGTGCTGGGCGAGCCGCAGATCCTGGGCCAGGTCAAGGATGCCTGGTCCACCGCGCGTGACCACGGCCTGCTGGGACAGCGGCTGGACAAACTCTTCCAGCAGACCTTCTCGGTCGCCAAGCGCGCGCGTACCGATACCCAGGTCGGGGCCAATCCCGTATCGGTGGCCTCGGCGGCAGTGCGCCTGGCGCAGGAGGCCTTCGCCCGCCTGGATGAATCCAGCGTGCTGCTGGTGGGGGCCGGCGAAACCATCGAGCTGGCCGCACGCCACCTCAGCGAAGGCAAGGTGCGCAGGCTGCTGATCGCCAACCGCACTCTGGCCCACGCCCAGGAACTGGCCAGCCGCCACGGCGGCGTGGCCCTGCCACTGGCCGAGCTGGACCGCCACCTGGCCGAGGCCGATGTGGTGTTTTCGGCCACGGCCGCGCGCGAGCCGGTCATCGGCCACGAGGCGGTGGCCGCTGCGCTGCGTGCGCGCCGGCACAAGCCGATGCTGCTGTTCGACCTGGCCGTGCCGCGTGACATCGAGGCCAGCGTCGGTGACCTGCAGGATGCCTTCCTGTACACGGTGGATGACCTGGAACGGGCGGTGGAAGACAATCGCCGCGGACGTCGCCAGGCCGCCGCCGAGGCAGAAACCATCATCGATCTGCAGGTCGCCCGCTATGTCGAGACCCTGCAGGCCGATGCCCACCAAGCCCCGCTGCGCCAGCTGCGCGCGTTCGGCGAAGCCACCCGCGCCGAGCTGCTGGAAAAAGCCCGGCTGCAGTTGGCCAATGGCAAGCCCGCCGAGGAAGTGCTGGAGCTGCTGGCCCATGGCCTGACCAACCGCCTGCTGCACCCGCCATCGGCCGCCCTGCGCGCGGCGGCACTGCGCGGCGATACTGAACTGACCCGCGCTGCCGAGCGCCTGTTCCCGGCATCACCGGGCTACCACCACCCGCACGTGAGCCGCGATGACGCCGACCCTGCGCCGTAAACTGGAAGCGTTGGCCGAGCGCCGCGAAGAGCTGGAACGTCTGCTGTCCGATCCTTCGGTGGCCGCCGACAACGCGCGCTTCCGCGATCTGTCCCGTGAGTTCTCCCTGTTGGAGCCGGTGGCCCTGGCGCTGGCCGAGGAGCGCCTTGCAAAGGATGACCTGGCCGCGGCCCAGGCCATGCGCGGCGACCCGGAGCTGGGCGAGCTGGCCGAAGAGGAAATAGCCGACGCGCAGCAGCGCCTGCAGGCGCTGGAACACACGCTGGCCCTGCTGCTGGTGCCGCGCGACGCCCGCGACGACGGCAACCTGTTCCTGGAAGTGCGCGCCGGCACCGGCGGCGATGAAGCGGCCCTGTTCGCCGGCGATCTGTTCCGCATGTATGCCCGATACGCCGAACGGCAGGGCTGGAAGGTGGAAGTCGAATCCGATGCCCCCGGCGAACACGGCGGCTACAAGGAAATCGTCGCCCGCGTGGTTGGCCGCGGGGCGTTCTCGCGGCTGAAGTTCGAATCGGGTACGCATCGCGTGCAGCGGGTGCCGGCCACCGAATCGCAAGGCCGCATCCATACCTCGGCCGCCACCGTGGCGATCATTCCCGAAGCCGACGAGGTGGACGAGATCGCGATCAACCCGGCCGATCTTAAAGTGGATACGTTCCGCTCCTCCGGCGCCGGCGGCCAGCACGTGAACAAGACCGAATCGGCGATCCGCATCACCCATGTGCCGACGGGCGTGGTGGTGGAATGCCAGACCGAACGCAGCCAGCACGCCAACCGCGACAAGGCGATGAAACGGCTGAAAGCCCAGCTGCTCGATGCCGAACGCCAGCGCCAGGAGGCCGCGCAGGCTGAATCACGGCGGCTGCAGGTCGGCAGCGGTGATCGCAGCCAGCGCATCCGCACCTACAACTTCCCGCAGGGCCGGATCACCGACCATCGGGTGGAAGGGCTGACCCTGTACGACCTGCCCAATGTGCTGGCCGGCGACATGGATGCCCTGGTCCAGCGCCTGTCCAGTGAACACCAGGCCGATGCACTGGCCCAGTTGGCCAACGGCAGCTGAGCGGTGCAGGACTGGCAGCAGCGCCACCAGTTGCAGCAGCAGGTCCGGCAGCAGCCGGCCGATTTCATCGCCTGGGTCATGCTGGCCGATGCCGAGATGGAAGCCGGCGACCTGCGCGCAGGCGAACGTGCCGCCCGCACCGCCCTGCAACTGCGCCCCGGGCACCCCGAAGCGCTGGCGCGGCTGGGCCGCGTGGCCTGGATGGCCGGCGCCCATGCCGATGCCGCGCAACTACTGCGCCAGGCCGCGGCGCTGGTCCCTGACCATCCCGGCATCGCGTTATGGCTGGGCCATGCGCTGGAAGATGCCGACGATGCCGAAGGTGCGGCCGACGCCTACCGGCGGGCGCATGCCCTGCTGCCTGGCGAACCCTATATCGCCGCGCACCTGCTGGCCTGGCAACGACGCCTGTGTGACTGGCGCGACCTGGACGCGTTGGCCACCCAGGTCGGCCGTGCCGTGCAACAGGGCCAGGGTGCAGTAGAGCCCTTCGCGTTTCTCAGTGAAGACGCCAGTGCGGCCGACCAGTTGGCCTGCGCCCGCCAGCGCGCGCGCACCATCGCCGCGGCGGTGCGGCCGCTGCCGG
>DALZLW010000313.1:0-2655 GCA_032007425.1 Stenotrophomonas sp. | reverse complement strand
CGATGGCGCCCAGGGTTTCCGGCTCGTCGCTCTCGCCGTCGCCGATGAAGCACCAGACCTTGCGGTCGCTCTTTTCGATCAGGCCACGGTTTTCCAGGTAACGCATGAACTGCGCCTGGTAAATCGCGGCCAGCGGGCCCAGGCCCATCGACACGGTCGGGGTCTGCCAGAAGTCCGGCATCAGCCACGGGTGCGGGTACGACGACAGGCCGCCGCCGTCCACTTCCATTCGGAACTTGTCCAGCTGGGCTTCGTCGATGCGGCCTTCCAGGAAGGCGCGCGAGTAGATGCCCGGGGCGCTGTGGCCCTGGATGAACAGCAGGTCGCCCGGGTGGTTGTCGCTCGGCGCGCGCCAGAAGTGGTTGAAGCCGACGTCATACAGCGTCGCACCGGAGGCGAACGAGGCGATGTGGCCGCCCAGGTCGCCCGGCTTGCGGTTGGCGCGCACCACGGTGGCCATCGCGTTCCAGCGGATGATGGAGCGGATGCGCCATTCCAGGTCGGCGTTGCCCGGGCTCTTGGCCTCCAGGTTCGGCGCGATGGTGTTCACGTATTCGGTGGTGGGCGAGAACGGCAGGTAAGCGCCCGACCGACGGGTCAGTTCCACCATGCCTTCCAGCAGCTGATGCGCGCGCTCGGGGCCCTCGACATCAATTACGGCCTTCAACGACTCGATCCACTCCTGGGTTTCCACAGGGTTGGCGTCGTTGTTCAGCACCTCGTTCAACCAGTTCATTCGGGCTCCCGTTGCCGCACGCGCGCGTGCTTCAGTTGTTGATTTCTAGACCGTGAAGTGTAGCGCACCCGCAGCATGCGTCACTTGGCTACGGCATCGTATGGTCGCTTTTGGCCCATGTCCGATGGGACAGGGCAAGTCAAAGCAGGCCAATGTTTCCGGGCAGTTACAGGACTTTGCGGGATCTGGCGGGCGCTCCGGGTTGCCAGCGGCCGAGCGGCCATGCCATTGATGGGCCCTGTAAATCCATGGACGAACGGCATGGCCACTGTCCCTGAACGGGCCGACGAAATGCCCTGGCCGAGGCGCAGCCTGCGCACCCGGCTGACGCTGTGGGCCGCCGTGGGCCAGGGCTTGTTGTTGCTGCTGCTGGTTGCACTGTTCTATCTGGAGGGCCGTTCGCTGGTGCGCCAGCAGGGTCTGGCGCAGATGACCCATCTTGCTGAACAGACCGCGCTGACCCTGGGCAATTCGCTGGAATCGGCGCAGATCACCGCCCACATCCTTGCCGCGCCGTTCGGCCGCCAGCCGTTCGATGCGGCGCAGGCCGGCGCGCTGCTGCAATCGGCGCTGGACAGTGATCCCAACATCGAGGCGGCCACGGTGGTGGTCGATCCAGGCGCCCTGCCGGAACTGGACGCCGGGTTTGCCTGCCAGGCCGTCATGGGCGATTCGCGGGTGCGCCGACGCTGCGGCGACGGCAGCAACCTCGATTTCCTCAAGAAATCCCCGAACCTGGCCTACAAGCAGGCTCGCGGCCCCTGGTGGTCGCCGCCGCACGAGGGCTGGCTGGCCAATGGCCGTCGTTTCACCAGCTACAACGTGCCGCTGCGCCAGCCGGGCGCGGAAACGCCGATCGGCGTGGTCCGGGTGGACGTGGGGGTGGAGCACCTGCTGGACGATCTGTCGGCCGTGCCGAGGCAGCAGGACATCCGGGTCAGCCTGCTCACTCCGGACAACGAGGTCCTGCTGACCACCGCACCGTGGGTGGCCCCGGGCGTCGGCCTGGCCACGCTGGTGGCGCAACGCCCGGACATGGCCCCGCTGCGGGCAGCGCTGGATGGCAGCGGACCGCGCTCGTTCGCCCACGGCAGCGTGGGTGGGCGCAAGGTGCTCACCACGGCGGTGCCCCTGCAGCAGCCGGGCTGGCATCTGCTGTTGTCGGTGAACCAGCGTGTGCTGCTGGAAGGCATCGATCGGCTGGCCTGGCAGGCGATCGGGCTGGGGGTGCTGGGCATGCTGCTGTGGTGGTGGCTGGTGCGGCTGCAGGCGCGTCGCCTGCTGCAGCCACTGGAAACGCTGACAGCGGCCGCCGGGCGCTTCGCCGCCGGTCATTTCGATCAGCCGGTGCCACCCGGTGGCAACGACGAGGTGGGTCAGCTGAGCGGGGCATTCGAGCGCGCGCGGCGCTCGATCGGCCAGCAGATGGCCACCATCGCCGATCTGGCCGGGCGCCGGGTGCGTGATCAAAGCGAATTGCGCATCGCCCAGGGCATCCAGCAGCAGCTGCTGTCCAGCTTGCCCAGCGTGGATGAGGCCGGTTTCCGCGTCAGCAGCCATGCCTTGCTGGTGCCGGCGCGGCAGGTCGGCGGTGATTTCCACCATGTGCTGGTGCTGCCGCCCGCGGCGGAATCCGCGTCGCCACGGCTGTGTTTCGTCATCGGCGATGTGTCGGGCAAGGGCGTGCCGGCGGCGCTGTTCATGACCCGCATGCTGACCCTGCTGGAAGTGACGATGCGGGTGCACGCGCGGCCCGATGCGGTGCTGGCCGAGGTCGCGCGCAGCGCGCGGGAACGCAACGAGGCCTGCATGTTCGCCACGGTGCTGTGCGGGGTGGTGGAGGTGGCCAGCGGCCGCTTCGAGCTGGCCAGTGCCGGCCACGATGCGCCGCTGTTGCGCCAGCGCAGTGGCAAGGTGGC
>DALZLW010000312.1:0-2665 GCA_032007425.1 Stenotrophomonas sp. | reverse complement strand
GGACGCCTTGGCCAGCAGCATCAGGGTCATGTAACCGCCGTTGGACCAGCCCTGCACGCCGATGCGCGCCGGGTCCACCCACGGCTGGCGCGACAGCCAGTCCACGCCACGCAGCTGGTCGACCACTTCCACCGTGCCCTGGCGGCCATACAGCGCGCCACCGAAATCGCGGCCGCGGCGCGGCGTGCCACGGTTGTCCAGCGAGAACACCACGTAGCCGTTCTGTGCCAGGTACTGGTTGAACAGGTGATCGCCACGGCCGGGCCAGCTGTCGGTGACGGTCTGCGCCGCCGGGCCGCCGTAGACATACACGGCCACCGGGTAACGCTTGGCCGGATCGAACCCTGCCGGCTTGATCAGGCTGTAATGCAGCGGGGTACGGCCGTCGTCGGCGGTCAGCGTGCCGAATTCCACTGGCAACTGCGCATCGCGGTACTTGGCGTAGGGATGGTTGGGATCGGTCAGATCGTTGGTCACCAGGGTGGCCAGCTTGTGGCCATCGGCGCGGTAGAGTTCGATCTGCGGCGGGGTGCTGCTGTTGGACCAGCTGTCGACGTAGACACTGGCATTGCGGGCGAAGCTGGCGCTGTGCATGCCTTGGGCCTGCGACAGGCGCTGCGGCGTACCGCCCTGCAGCGGCACGACGTACAGCTGGCTTTCGCGCGGCGACTCCATGCCTGCACGGAAGAACACCTTGCCGGCCGCTTCGTCCACCGCCAGCAGTTCGTCCACCGGCCATGCGCCCTGGGTCAGGGCATGGGCCTTGCCCTTGGCATCGATGCGGTACAGGTGCTGGAAACCGCTGCGTTCGGACGACCACACGAAGCCGCCGTCATCAAGAAAGCGCAGGCTGTTGTGCAGCGGGATCCAGGTCGGGCTGGTTTCCTTCACCAGCACCTGCTGCCTGCCGCTGGCCAGGTCGGCCTGCACGAGCTCCAGCAGCTTCTGGTCGCGTGATTGTCGCTGGAAGGTCAGCCGACCGGCATCGCGCCAATCCACCCGGGCCAGGTAGATGTCCTGCTCCGGCCCCAGGTCCACCCAGCGCGGCGTGGCACCGGTCGTGGGCGCGATCACGCCCAGTCGGACCTGCACGTTGGCATCGCCGGCAGCCGGGTAACGCTGTTCCACCACGTCGGTGCGGTCGGGGTAGACCTCGTAGCGCTTCTGCACCGGCACCGGGCTTTCGTCGATGCGGGCAAAGGCGATGGCCGAATCGTCCGGCGCCCACCAGTAGCCGGTGTGGCGGTCCATTTCCTCGTCGGCGACGAACTCGGCGATACCGTTGCCGACGGTGATGCTGGCATCGTGGGTGAGCTGGCGCTGCTGGCCGCTGGCCAGATCGATCACCCACAGGTTGCGGGCGCGGATGAAGCTGACGAATCCGCCCTTGGGCGAGAGCTTGGCATCGGTGGCAAAGCCTTCGCCGTGGGTCAGCTGGCGCACGGCGGCGCTGCCCTGCTTGGACAGGTCATACAGATACAGTTCGCCGCCGAGCGGGAACAGCAGCTGCCGCGCGTCCGGGGCCCACTGGTAATCGACGATGCCGGTCATGGCGGCGATGCGCTGGCGCTCGCGACGGGCCTTTTCGGCATCGCTGAGGGTTTCGGTGCCGGGCAGCACGACCTTGGAATCCACCAGCAGGCGGGTCTGGCCGCTGGCGATGTCATAGGTCCACAGGTCCAGCTGGTTGCGATCGCTGTCCTTGCCACGCAGGAAGCTGACCTGCGAGCCGTCGGGGGCGACCTTGGGCTTCATCAGGGTCGGCCCGGACAACGGCAGTGGGCCGGTGATGGCTTCCAGCGTGAGTTTTTCGGCGTGGGCGGTGGTGGCGGTGGCGGTGGCGAGCATCAGGGCGAGGCCTGCAAACAGGTGGCGCATGGAAATTCCCGGCAATCGACAGGTCGCTGGCACGCGGGCGTGGCAACGGGCCGGGTCATCGTAACCAAGGCCGTAGCGGAAGGCAGCATGACCTTCCGCCCATGCGGGCGGAAGGATGGGCCTGCGGCCGTGCCGATGGAACGTCAACGCTTGCCGAACAGGGCCTTGCGCTCTTCCTCGCTCAGCGGCTTGCCGGCATTGGGATTGACCTGGGCCGTCAGCGCATAGGCGCGCTGGGTGGCCGGACGCGCGGCGATCGCCTGCTGCCAGCGCTGCAGATTGGGGAAGGCGCTGTAATCCACCGGCAGCTTGGCGTAAGCGCCAATCCACGGATAGCTGGCCATGTCGGCGATGCTGTAGTCATCACCGGCCAGGAAGGCCTGTTCCGCCAGGCGCTTGTCCATCACCCCGTGCAGACGCCGCACCTCGTTGTCGTAGCGCTCGATGGCGTAGGGGATTTTCTCCGGCGCGTACACGTTGAAATGCCCCATCTGCCCGCTCATCGGGCCCAGCCCGGCCATCTGCCAGAACAGCCATTCCAGGGCGACCACGCGCCCACGCGGGTCCGTGGGCAGGAAACGCCCGGTCTTCTCGGCCAGGTACAGCAGGATGGCGCCGGATTCGAACACGCTCTGCGGCGCGCCGCCGTCGGCCGGGGCATGGTCGACGATGGCCGGCATCTTGTTGTTGGGCGAGATGGCCAGGAACTCCGGCTTGAACTGGTCGCCGGCACCAATGTTCACCGGGTGCACGGTGTAATCCAGTCCGGCCTCTTCCAGGAACAGGG
>DALZLW010000311.1:0-2670 GCA_032007425.1 Stenotrophomonas sp. | reverse complement strand
TCGGTGCCCAGCAGCGGGGTGGCGACCTGGCCGGTGATGCAGACCATCGGCACCGAATCCAGCATGGCATCGGCAATACCGGTAACCAGGTTGGAGGCGCCGGGACCGGAGGTGGCGACGCAGACGCCGACCCGGCCACTGGCGCGGGCAAAACCATTGGCGGCCAGTGCCGCACCCTGTTCGTGGCGGACCAGGATGTGCTTGAGCGGCGAATCCACCAGCGCGTCATAGAACGGCATGATCGTGCCACCGGGGTAGCCGAACAGCGTCTGCACGCCTTCGGCCTCCAGGGCCTGGGTCAGCCAGCGCGCGCCGTTGGCGGGCGCGCTGCGTTGTGCGGGGGTGTTCATGGGAAACCTTGCAGGCGGGGGAGGGGAGGGCCGCGCGGGTTACGCGGCCTGACCTTGCAACCAGACCATCTTGGCGCGCAGTTCCTTGCCCACCTTCTCGATCGGGTGTTCCAGGTCGGCCTGCTTGAACTTGTTGTAGTTCGGCAGGCCCGCTTCGTACTCGGCCACCCAGTTCTTGGTGAACGTGCCGTCCTGGATGTCCTTGAGCACTTCCTTCATGCGCGCCTTGGTGCCGGCATCGATCACCCGCGGGCCGCTGACGTAGTCGCCGTACTGCGCGGTTTCGGAGATGAACTCGAGCATGCGTGAGATGCCACCCTCATAGAACAGGTCGACGATCAGCTTCAGCTCGTGCAGCACTTCGTAATAGGCGATTTCCGGCTGGTAGCCGGCTTCGACCAGGGTTTCGAAACCGGCCTGGACCAGTGCCGAGGCACCACCGCACAGCACGGCCTGTTCGCCAAACAGGTCGGTTTCGGTTTCTTCCTTGAACGTGGTCTGGATCAGGTTGGCGCGGGCGCCACCCAGGCCGGCGGCATACGCCAGCGCGTGCTTTTCGGCGTTGCCGCTCTTGTCCTGGTAGATCGCCCAGATGCACGGCACGCCGCGGCCGATTTCATACTCGCGGCGCACCAGCGCGCCCGGGCCCTTGGGCGCCACCAGTACCACGTCCAGGTCTTCGCGCGGCTTGATCAGGTCGTAATGCACGTTCAGGCCATGGGCGAACAGCAGCACCGCGCCCTGCTTCATGTTCGGCGCCAGCACGTCTTCGTACAGTTTCTTCTGCACCATGTCCGGGGTCAGCACGGCGACCAGGTCGGCATCGGCAACGGCTTCGGCCGGGGTCTTCACGGTGAAACCATCGGCCTGGGCCTTGGCTTCGGTCGGGCCGCCCGGGCGCAGGCCGATCACGACATCGAAGCCGGATTCGCGCAGGTTCAGCGCGTGGGCGCGGCCCTGGCTGCCGTAGCCGACGACGGCGATCTTGGTCTGGGGCAGGTCGTTGGTGCTCATGATCATGGTTCCTTGCTGAGGCGGTGGGCTGGAATGGAAAAAAACGGAGGGGTTTACTGAGTCTTTGAAAACGAAAAAACCCGCGCCGGGGCCGGTGCGGGTTCTGATCGAGGTCCTGTGTGCTTTTCTGCTTACACGCTGGCTCGTCCCGCACCTGTGGGCTGGCTAATAAGTACGAGGGCAAGGAGCGAACGCAGGGACGCAGCGCCGCTTTCGGCGGGCGTGGCGTGGATTCGCAGGGGCGTGTGGCGTCGCAACATGTGAGCGAGGAAACCATGCGGCTTTCGGTGTTGTCAACCCTTGGCTGCGATGCGTTGAAAGTTACCCATGAATCCACCCGGAGCGCTTGTCGCACAAGGAAAGTTACGCTCGAAACGAGTCGCATCGGGGCATCTGGCAATGTGGCAACAGGGCCATTCGCGCGGTTTCCCGGGTGCCGATGGGCGTGGCGGCAACCGCGTGAGTCGACCATAGCGGCTGCGGACATGACCATTGCCGGGTGCGGGCAACCGCCGTAGCGGGCACCATCAGCCTCGCCCCTTCCCTTGGATCCCGCCGTGACCCGACTGCTTCCCCGATCCCTGCTTGCCGCTGCCTTGTTGTGCGCCTTGCCGGCACTGACCGCCGCCGCCGACCGCATCACCGGCCATGGCTTCGCCACGCGATCGGAGGTGATTGCCCCGCACGCGATGGCGGCGACCTCCCAGCCGCTGGCCACGCAGATTGCCCTGGATGTGATGAAGTCCGGCGGCTCGGCCGTCGACGCGGCGATCGCCGCCAACGCCGCGCTGGGGCTGATGGAACCCACCGGCAATGGGATCGGTGGTGATCTGTTCGCCATCGTGTGGGATCCAAAAACGCAGAAGCTGCACGGTTACAACGGCTCGGGCCGTTCACCGAAGTCACTGACCTTGGCCGAGTTCCAGCGACGGGGCCTGAAGGAAATCCCGGCCACCGGTCCGCTGCCGGTGTCGGTGCCGGGCGCCGTGGATGGTTGGTTTGCCCTGCACGAACGTTTCGGTCGCCTGCCGATGGCGGAAAACCTCGCCCCGGCCATCCGCTATGCGCGCGAGGGTCATCCGGTGGCCGAAGTGATTGCCTATTACTGGGATCGATCGGTGCCACGCTTGTCGCAGTATCCCGGCTTCAAGGAGCAGTTCACCATCAACGGCCATGCGCCCCGCAAGGGCGAGCTGTGGAAGAACCCGAACCTGGCCGACACCCTGCAGCAGATTGCCGTTGGCGGTCGCGATGCCTTCTACAAGGGCGATATCGCCCGCACCATCGGCACCTACTTCAAGGCCAA
>DALZLW010000310.1:0-2685 GCA_032007425.1 Stenotrophomonas sp. | reverse complement strand
CGTCAGCCGGGGCGGCGGCGGCCTGCTCGCCTTCCACGCGCGGCTTGCGCGGGCCACGTGGGCCACGCTCGCCATCACGGCGCTCGCCGCTGCGGCCAGAACCGCTGCGACCGCCACCAGAGCGCGAACCACTGCGGCCACCACCACGACGCTCTTCCTCGGCCGCACGCGCTTCGCGCGCCTCGCGGAAGATCTGGCCGACACTTTCGTTCTCGTCGCCTTCCTCGCCAGCCGCCGGTGCCGCACGTTCCGGGCGCGGCAGCGGGGTCAGCAGTTCCTTGGTCACCGGCTCGGACGGAATCTTCTGCTCGATGTATGCCTCGATGTCCGGCAGGCTCATCGCATAGCGTTCGCAGGCGAAGCTGATCGCGTCACCCTCTTCGCCCAGACGCGCGGTACGGCCGATGCGGTGCACGTAATCCTCGGCATCGAACGGCAGGTCGTAGTTGTAGACGTACTTGATACCGTCGATGTGCAGGCCGCGGGCCGCCACGTCGGTGGCCACCAGGATTTCCAGCTGGCCCTTCTGGAAGCGGTTGAGCAGGCTCTCGCGCTTCTTCTGCGGCACGTCGCCGGACAGCACGCCGACGCGATAGCCGGCCTTTTCCAGCGAACGGGCCACGCGTTCGACGAACACCTTGGTGTTGACGAAAACCATGGTGCGCGCGCCTTCGCTGCGCGACAGCAGGCCCAGCAGCAACGGGATCTTCTCTTCGTCGGCCGGGAAGTACAGCTTCTGCCGCACGCGCGCCGCAGTCACCGTTTCGGCCTCGACCACCAGCTTCTGCGGCTCGTTCATGTGCTCGTAGGCCAGCTCCAGCACGCGGTGGCTCAAGGTGGCGCTGAACAGCAGGGTCTGGCGGGTGGTGCGCTCGGGCATGCGCCGCAGCAGGAAACGGATGTCCTTGATGAAGCCCAGGTCGAACATGCGGTCGGCTTCGTCCAGCACGCAGATCTCGCAGGCGTGCAGCGAAACCACCTTGTGCTGCTTCACGTAATCGATCAGGCGGCCGGGGGTGGCGATGATCACGTCCACGCCCTGCTGCAGCAGCTCGCGCTGCTTGTCGTAGTCCACGCCGCCGTAGACCAGGGCAAAGCGCAGGCCCAGGTCGGAGCCGAACTTCACCGCATCCTTGTGGATCTGGATGGCCAGTTCGCGGGTGGGGGCCAGGATCAGCGCGCGCGGGTCTTCCGGCTTGCGGTCAGCCAGCGCCGGGCGGCTCAACAGCCGGTTCACCACCGCCACCAGGAAGGCCAGCGTCTTGCCGGTGCCGGTCTGTGCCTGGCCGGCGACGTCGCCACCGGCCAGCGCGACCGGCAGGGTCAGCGCCTGGATGGGCGTGCAGCGGGTGAAACCAGCGCCTTCAAGGCCAGCCTGCAGCGCAGGGTGAAGCTCGAAGGAAGAAAAGGTCAAATCGGTCAGCGGTTTGTCGCTCATGGGTCCGTCTTGGTATGGCCACCGGCCCACGGGCGTCGGCAGCACTGCAGCGTCTAGGGGCTCCGTCGCAAACTGCGGCCCCTGCGGCGGGTCGGCGGGCCGGGACCATCGGGTCCTCACGCGCCGCTTAATAAGGCAGTTTAACCCAGTTGTGGGGACAATCCGGCATCCGCAGTCTCAGTAAGCCAAGAGACTGACTAACGCCTTCATCCGTCCCAATCGTTGTTGAACACGCTGCACCCGGGCCGCTTGAGGCATGGCGTGACGCCCGGACATCAGGTTCAGGCCCGGCGACTCTGCCATCGAGGACGATACGCTGGGTTCCAGCCACCACCTGCCCGGACGCGCTGATAGGGGTAAACTGCCAGCCGTGAGCGTCCAGGCATCCCGCCCAACGCACCGCGGCGCAAGCCGCGAGGCCGCAGACGAGGGTCGCGCTACACCGGCATGACCCTATTCACCCACCTCCGGCACCGCCGGGTGCACTTCAAGACGAGAAACCAAGATGAGCGACAAAGTTGTACACGTCGGTGACGCCGACTTCGAAAGCGCCGTGCTGAACTCCAAAGAGCCCGTGCTGGTTGATTTCTGGGCTGAATGGTGTGGCCCGTGCAAGATGATCGCCCCGGCACTGGACGAACTGGCCGATGCCTACCAGGGCCGCGCCAAGATCGCCAAGGTAAACGTCGACAACAACCGTGCCCTGGCTGCCAAGTACCACGTGCGCTCGATTCCCTACCTGGTCGTGTTCAAGGACGGCGAGAAGGTCGGCGAGCAGATCGGTGCCGTCGGCAAGGCCCAACTGGCCGGCCTGCTGGACAAGGCCCTGGCCTGATCCATGCCTTATGGCACAGGCAGCCGGCGCATCCGGCTGCCTGCTGTCCCGTTGCATGAATGTTTTACCCCGACCCCGCTTGCACGGGGCCGCAGGCCGATGATAGTGTCGGCATATCCGGCGTGCGCTCGCGTGCCGCGTTTCTGGACGTCGTTCCTTCCAGACCACTTTCCCCAACATTCGCCGCCCCCTAGCCGGGCGCTCGCACCTTGAAGCGAGGAATAACGCTCTTGTCCGATATCACTGAATCAACCGGCAGCGCTGAAGCGCCCGCCGAAAAGCGCGTGCGCAAGCCCCGCGTGAGCAAGGCCGCCGCCGCTGCCGCCACCGAATCGACCGCACCTGCACAGCCGGCCCTGCCGCTGGCCAATGCCCCGGCCGCGCCTGCCGCGCCGACGCCCCCCGCAACGCC
>DALZLW010000309.1:0-2705 GCA_032007425.1 Stenotrophomonas sp. | reverse complement strand
CGCCCCTCGTGGACGTGATGCTGGTGCTGCTGATCATCTTCATCATCACGGCGCCTCTGATGTCGCACAAGGTCAAGGTTGATCTGCCGGAGGCCAACCTGGTCCAGAACCCGGACGACACCAACGACCGCAAGGGCCCCATCACCCTGGCAGTCAAGGAAGACGGCTCGGTCTACTGGAACGACGAGGAAATCGATCGTGGGACCCTCGAGTCCCGCCTCGCCACCGCCGCCCAGCAGACCCCGCAGCCGCCACTGAACCTGCGTGGTGACCGCACCACCAAGATGCGCGTCATCAACGACCTGACCAAGGTCGCGCAGGAACAGGGCATGCTGGACGTCGGCTTCGTCGCGACCAAAGAAAAGGGGCAGTAAGCCATGGCATTCAGTAGTGGTGGTGGCAAAGGCCCCATGGCCGACATCAACGTCACGCCCCTCGTGGACGTGATGCTGGTTCTGCTGATCATCTTCATCGTCACCGCGCCGATCATGACTTACCCGATCGCCGTGGATCTGCCGCAGCGCGTGCTCAACCCACCACCGGTGACCGTTGAACCGCCGCCGCCGATCGAGCTGCGTGTGGATGCCAGCAACCAGGTGTTCTGGAACAACTCGCCGGTTCCGACCGCCGAACTGCAGCAGCGGATGGAACAGGAGGTCCAGCGTGACCCGACCAACCAGCCGGAACTGCGGATCGACGCCAGCCCGGATTCCGAGTACGACGTGATGGCCAAGGTGTTGGCCGCCGCGAAGAACGCGCAGATGAAGAAAATCGGCTTCGTGCAGCAGCAGTAAGTACGCAAGACGCAGTCATGACGCGACTGGAAGCGTCCCCGGGTGCAAGCCCGGGGGCGTTTTTTTGCTTGAACGCTTTACCTTCATCCCCTGCAGGCGGCGGCGACCCGTATCATCCAGCGCATGCTTGCCACCACGTTCGACGTCCTGCGCTCCTGGTTTGATGGCATTCCCTACGCCGGAACGCTGTTGGCCATCGCCTACGTGATTTACCTGCTCGGTGTTTCGGGCTGGATCATGCTGCAGAAGCGTGAACCGGTGGCCACCCTCAGCTGGATTCTTTCACTGGCCGCCCTGCCCTGGCTGGGCCTGCTGATCTACTGGGCGATGGGCCCGCAGAAAGTAAAACGGCAGCGCCTGCGCCGTGGTCGTGCGCGCTCGGGCATGGAGCATTACAGCAGCGTCTGCCCCCCCGATGCCGACTGCACCGAGCTGGCCAAAGTCGCCCAGGCCACCACGGGACTGGCCCCCAGCAGCGCCACCGAAGTGACCTGGCTGGTGGACGGCGCGGCCACCTATGACGCTTTGCTCGAAGCAATCGCCGAAGCACGCGATCACGTGCACCTGGAGTACTACATCTATGAGCCCGACCACACCGGCACCGCCCTGCGCGATGCCCTGGTGGCGGCAGCGCAGCGCGGCGTGCAGGTACGCCTGCTGCTTGATGCGGTGGGGGCTTCGAAGGTCCGCAAGCGCTTCCTGCAGCCCCTGCTCGATGCCGGTGGCGAGGCGGTATGGTTCCACCCGCAGCAGCTGCTCAAGCCCTTCAAGCGGCCGTGGATGAACATGCGTACCCACCGCAAGCTGGTGGTGATCGACGGCCTGGTGGCCTTCACCGGTGGTATCAACATCACCGATGAAGAAGACGAGCGCCGCGATCCCAACGCCTACCGCGACCTGCACATGCGGCTGCGTGGCCACGTGGTGCGCAGCCTGCAACTGGTGTTCCTCGAAGACTGGCTGTACGCCAGCGGCAAGCCACCGACCGGCATCGAACAACAGCGCCTGTGGCCGCACGGACCCAGCCGCAACGACGGTTCGATTGATGCGCAGGTGCTGGTGTCCGGCCCGGATTCGGCATGGGAAACCATCCACCGCGTGCAGGTGGCAGCGATCCAGGAAGCGCGTGAGCGTGTCTGGCTGGTCACGCCCTACTTCGTGCCGGGCGAGGCGGCAAGAATGGCATTGACCTCGGCGGCGCTGGGCGGGCTGGACGTGCGCCTGCTGGTGCCGAAGATGAGTGACTCGTGGTTCGTCACCCAGGCCGCCCGCTCGTACTTCGACGAACTGCTGCGCGCCGGGGTGAAGATCTACGAATACGGCCCGCGCATGCTGCACACCAAGGCCTTCATCTGCGACGACGATGTCTGCGTGGTGGGCACGGCCAACTTCGACCACCGCAGTTTCCGCCTGAACTTCGAACTGTCGATGCTGATTCGCGACGAAGAACGGGTGGCCGCCCTGGCCGACATCCTGCAACGCCACTTCGACGAGGCCCACCTGGTCCGCGATGATCGCAACCGCTCGCTGTGGCTGCACCGCCTGCCGGAAGCCTTCGCCCGCCTGGCCTCGCCCCTGCTCTAGCCCCGTCGCGGGCAACGACGCCGTGGCACGGCGTTGCTACACTGCACGCAACGTTTGGGGAGACGGACACATGTATTGGCTCTATCTGCCGCTGGCACTGGCCTGCTTCATCCAGGCATTCCGCACCACCAGCATGGGTGTATTGGCGCTGTGCCTGCTGGGCGCGCTACTGCTGCTCATGGCGTGGGTGCGTGGTCTGTATGTCGCCCGTTTCCAGGGCCTGGAAAGTGATGATCGCGCCTTCCTGGAAGCGCACCGCCGCAGCGTGACCCCGCCGGCCGCCGCGCCGCGCGAGCCTGCCCCGGCGGTGGTGACGCCGGCCACGGC
>DALZLW010000308.1:0-2747 GCA_032007425.1 Stenotrophomonas sp. | reverse complement strand
CCCAACGAAAAACCGGCCCTTCAAAAAAAACCGCCCCCGAAGGGGGCCGCCTTTGAGCGCCCCGTGCCAGCGCCGAGCAGGTATCATGCCCAACGCGGTGTCTTTCACAGGATTTGAACGCCTCCGCGCCTCCTCCCCCAGGAATTACCTCCCGCATGCGCATCCTGCTTGCCCGTCATGGCGAAACGCCCTGGAACGCCGAAGGCCGTTACCAGGGTCAGATCGACATCCCCCTTTCGCCGGTCGGCGAAGCCCAGGCCCAGGCCTTGGGCGAGCGCCTGAAAACCGTGGATATCACCCGTGCCGTGGCCTCGCCGCTGTCGCGCGCCCAGCTCACCGCACAGCTGGCGCTGGGCAGCGAGCGTGCTTCGATGCTGCTCACCGAGCCGGAACTGCAGGAAATCGCCCACGGTGAATGGGAAGGCCTGCTGGCCAGCGAAATCCATGAGAAAGACCCGTCGCGGCTGCGCGCCTGGCGCGAAGAGCCCGATACCGTCCTGATGCCCGGCGGCGAATCGCTGCGCCTGGTGCTGGAACGCAGCTGGCGTGGCCTGGCCCGTGCGGCCGAAGGCCTCGGTGAGCAGGACACCCTGCTGGTCGTCGCCCACGATGCGGTGAACCGGGTGATCCTGTGCAGGATCCTGGGTCTGCCGATCAGCCGCCTGTGGAGCTTCCGCCAGGCCCCCACGACCCTGAACCTGCTCGAAGGGCCGGACATCGAAGCGCTGGAAGTCGTGCGCCTCAATGACTGTGCCCACCACACGCCGTTCTTCGGCGAAGCCAAGCACCGCGCACTCTGATCAACGTACCTGCCATGCCTGCCGTGACTCCCGCCCTGAACACCCTCGCCGACTGGTTGGCCTGGATCGAATGCCAACACCCGTCCACCATCGACATGGGGCTGGAGCGCGTCCGCGCGGTCGCCACGGCCATGGGGCTGGGGGCGCCGGCCCGGCACACCATCACCGTGGGCGGCACCAACGGCAAGGGATCCACGGTGGCCTTCATCGAGGCCATCGGCCGGGCAGCTGGCTGGAAAGTGGGCGCCTACACCTCGCCGCACCTGCTGCGTTACAACGAGCGGGTGCGCATCGATGGCCGTGATGCCAGCGACGAGGAACTGATCGCCGCCTTTGCCGCGGTCGAATCGGCGCGCGGCGAGACCTCGCTGACCTACTTTGAATACGGCACGCTGGCCGCCCTGCACCTGTTCGCAGCGGCCGGACTGGACCTGGCCGTGCTGGAAGTGGGACTGGGCGGACGCCTGGATGCAGTCAACCTGGTGGATGCCGATGTTGCGGTGATCACCACGGTGGATGTCGATCACACCGAATGGCTGGGCAACGACCGTGAGGAAATCGGCGCGGAAAAGGCCGGCATCCTGCGGGGTTGGAAGCCGGCCATCCTTGGTGAGATCGATCCGCCGTCCAGCGTGCTGCGGCGTGCCTATCTGATCGGTGCCAATGCCATCAGGGCCGGCAGTGATTACTTCTGTGAACCCATCGATGGCCAGCGCTGGCGCTGGCGCGATGTGTCCCTGCGCATGGAATTGCCGCTGCCGTCCCTGTCCGGGCCGGTGCAACTGGCCAATGCCGGTGCCGCCATCGCTGCACTGCGTGCGCTGGACCGTGCGGTGCCGCGTGCCGCCTGGGCGCAGGGTGTGGCGGCGGCACGCGTTCCGGGACGACTGCAGCGCTTGCAGCGCGATGGCGTCACCGTGCTGATCGACGTCGGCCACAACCCGCAGGCCGCCGCGGCGCTGTCGCGCGCGCTGCAGGCCGAACCCTGTGCCGGGCGCACGCTGGCGGTCTACGCCGCGCTGCAGGACAAGGACGCGTCCGGGGTCGTGGCTGCACTGGCATCGAGCGTCACCCAGTGGACCCTGGCAGGACTGGACGGTGCGCGTGGGCAGACGGCCGAAGCGCTGGCCCGGCGGCTGGCCGGAACGGCCGCCGAAGGTGCAGCGCAGGCCGCTGATGTCACTACCGCCTTGTCCCAGGTCCTCGTGCAAGCGCAGCCAGGCGACCGCGTGCTGGTCTTTGGTTCTTTCCTGGTCGCCGCGCAGGCCCTGGCCTCGCTGCAGCCGACCCGCTGACGGCATTCAGCTCGTCCCGACGCGGCGGCCCGCGGCGTCCGTATAATCGGAACGTTCCCGCCTCAGCCTGACTCCGTGGATACGACTCTGAAACATCGTCTGATTGGTGCCATCGTGCTGGTGGCCTTGGCCGTGATCTTCCTGCCGATGCTGGTCAACGGGCCGGCCCGTGACAGCGACGCTGACAGCGTGTCGATCACCGTCCCCGATGCACCGGCCAATGCGCAGTTTGAAACCCGCGAACTGCCGCTGGTCGCGCCCGCCGGTGGTGCCACCGGGCTGCAGAGCGCGCAACCGGCCGTGGCGGAGCCACAGGGCAGCACGCCGCCGACCGTGGACACCTCGCCGGCGGTGGCCGCTGGTGATTATGCGGTCACCTTTGGCGCCTATGCGTCGCAGGCCAATGCCGATGCGGTGATTGCCCATCTCAAGGGAGCGGGCCTGCCAGGGTTCAGCGAGGCCACGACCATCAATGGCACTGCTGCATGGCGCGTACGGGTCGGGCCTTTCGCTGATCGGGCGCAGGCCGAGGCTGCACGGGTCCAGGCCGTTCGCATCCGCAACGATGTGAAGGCCGAAGTGGTCACGCTGGATGCGGCGCCGTCGGCCGCCCCGGCTGCCGCTTCGGCATCGACGGCGGTCGCGGCCACGC
>DALZLW010000307.1:0-2755 GCA_032007425.1 Stenotrophomonas sp. | reverse complement strand
TCTTGTCGCGCACCTCCAGGCTGGCCTGGTCCATGTTGGTGCCCCAGGCGAACTCCAGCACCACATCGCTCTGGCCGGTCCGCGAGACCGATTTGAGCTTGCGCAGGTTCTTCACCACGCCGACTGCTTCTTCCACCGGCTCGCTGATCAGCGTTTCGATTTCAGTCGGCGCCGCACCGGTGTACTCGGTGCGCACGGTCAGTGTCGGATAACTCAGGTCCGGCAGCAGGTTGACTTTCAGATTGCCCAGCGCAATGACGCCGAACAGCATCAGCGTCACCATGCACATGAAGATCGTCACCCGGCGCCGGGTGGCGAATTCCACCAGACCGCCGCCCATGCTGCCCGCGGCAGCGCCGTCGTGCGGGTCGCTGCCGTGATCGTTGCCCGCGCTGCTCATCGCTGGCCGCTCCCCACGCCTGCCGCTGCCTTGGCCAGCGGGGCCTGCTTGGCCACGGTCGGGGTTATGACCTGCACGGCCGTCCCATCGCGCAGCGCCACCTTGCCCGCCGTCACCACCTGGTCACCTTCATCCAGTCCCTGGCGCACTTCCACCCAGGGCCCTTCGGCATAGCCCAAGGTGACCGGCACGCGGGCGACCTTGCCATCGCGTACGCGGAATACCGCCGAATCGCCGTCTTCGAGCACGCTGGTACGCGGGATCACCAGCGCATCGGCGCGCTGGTCGTAGTCGATGCGCACGCGGCTGAACATGCCCGGCTGCAGCGCCGTGCTGCCGCCTTCAAAGGTGCTGACGACACGGAAGGTGCCGCTGCCGGCATCCACGACCGGCGCCACGCGGTCCACCTTGCCGACGAAGGACTGTCCCGGCAGCGCGTCGGCCAGCAGGGTGACCGGCTGACCGGCACGCAGGGTGGCCAGCTCACGCTCGGGCACGTTGAGCGTCGCTTCCAGCCGTGAGTTGTCGACGATGCGGAAGATCGGCGTGTTGATCTGGACGAAGTTGCCGGTTTTGATCGAACGCGAGGCGACCACGCCTGATACCGGAGCGGTCACCGTGGTGTAGGACAGCTCCAGCACCGCCAGGCGGTGCTGGGCCCGCATGTTTTCCAGGTCATAGCGCAGCTGGTCGACATCCGAGGCACTGACCATCTGGCGGCCGACCAGCTTCTGTGCGCGCTGGTAGTTGTTTTCCAGCTTGCGCAGCTGCGCCTCGGTCTGCGCCACGCTCAACCGGGCGCGGTCCGGATCCAGCCGCACCAGCGGCTGCCCGGCGGTCACCTGCTGGCCCTCTTCCACCAACACGGCCAGCGCCACGCCGGAGGTCTTGGCCACGACCTGCGCCTCGGCGCGCGGCTCCAGCGTGGTGGAGCCGGTGTAGCTGGCGGCCACCGCGCGACGGCTGGCCTTGACCGCTTCCACCGCGACCGCCTCCGGCTTCTTCTCCTCGGCTTTCTCGCTTTTGGCGTCGGCAGCACCTTTGCTGCAGCCCCCCAGCAGGAGCGCAGCGGTAAACAGAAGCGTCACGGCGCTGGCACTGGCACTGGCGCGGCGGGCGGTGGCGTGGTCATGGCGTAGCATCGTCGAATCCCTGAGCCTGCATTGGCTGGTGTGGTAGCAAGGTAATGCACCACTTCACGGCCACACCATATCCCAAAGGTCATGGTGCCCTGGCCGATGGTGCAGCGCCCATTTCAGCTTGATGAAACGATTGGCTATACTCGGCCCGTTCCGAACCCCACGCCGGAACGACCAGACCCGTATACCGGAACGACATCATGCGCCCGCAGCCGCTCGCCGCTTGTCTTGCTCTGGCCGTCCTCCTGCCCCTCGGGGTCACCGTCCAGGCCGCTCCGGCGGCGCCTGCGGTGGCGACGCCACCAGCTTCTCCTCCCGCCGCCCCGGCCGCCCCGCCGCCGCCCGTCGGCAACTTCGACAACGGGCGGGTCCTGGCTTACACCTGCCAGGGCTGCCACGGCATCACCGGCTACAAGAACGCCTACCCCAGCTACCGCGTGCCGAAGATCGGCGGGCAGAGCGCCCAGTATCTGCAGCAGGCACTGACCGAGTACCGCCAGGGCAAGCGCAAGCACCCCACGATGCAGGCCCAGTCGATGAGTTTCAGCGAACAGGAAATCGCCGATCTCGCTGTTTACCTGTCCACCGTCAAGCAGGCACGCCCATGACGCACGCAGCCAAGCCCCTGTACCGTGCCGCCGCGCTGTGTCTGGCCCTGCTGCTGGCGGCCTGCTCGCAATCGCAGGTGGAAAGCCCTGATCAGTCCGCGGCGGACCCTGGCCATGCCAGCGGCGAGCACGGTGCCAGTTCGTCGGCGGGCCTTCCCGCTGGCCGCATTGAAGCGGGCCAGGCCCGCGCCGCGGTCAAGGGCAAGGCAACGAACCAGAGCTGCATCGACTGCCACGGCGCCGAGGGCAATACCCCCTTGGACCCGACCTACCCGAAACTGGGTGGCCAGTATGGCGATTACCTGGCGCATGCATTGCAGGCCTACCGGTCGGGTGACCGCGAGCACCCGCTGATGACGCCGCAGGCGGCGGACCTGAGCGACCAGGACATCGCGGACCTGGCGGCGTTCTTCGCCTCGCGGACGAGTGAGTTGAGGGACCTGCAGGGGGTTCGTTAGGGTTCCGCTTCCTGCGGTGGGTTGGCCGCTGACAGCGGCGGGGCCGTGGGGGCTCGTGTAAAGCCTCCTCTGCGCGCTGGACGGTCGGGGCGGCTGTGTGGGGGACGGCAAAAGCCGCTCCTGCGTGCCTCGCGTTTCGCCATCCATGGC
>DALZLW010000306.1:0-2793 GCA_032007425.1 Stenotrophomonas sp. | reverse complement strand
CCAGCTCAACGTGCCGGCCCCGCTGCCCCGCGAAGGCGGGTGCTGAGCCCACCGTCGTCGACCTGCGCCGCCACCGCCTCCAGCTGCTGCCAGCGCGGCAAGCCACCCGGCACGCTGTGCGCGGGCCAGCGCCAGCTCAGTCCGCCAGTGCCTCCAGCACGACCCGGCCAACCCGGCGCTTTTCCATCGACAGCACGCGCAGCCGGTAGCCGGCCACGACCACCTCGTCGCCCGCTTCCGGCAGGCGTTCCAGCATCTGCATCAGCAGTCCGGACAACGTCTGGTAATCGGCACTGCGCGGCAGCAGCACCGCCGCCTGGCGCTCAAGGTCGTCCAGCGTGAGCGCGCCGTCGGCCTCCCAGCGTCCGTCGGCGATGGCGACGATTCCATAGCGCTCGTCCTGGGTGTCGGCCAGGTCACCGGCGATGGCCGCCAGCAGGTCGTTGGCGGTCACCAGGCCCTCGATACTGCCGTACTCGTCCACCGCCACGGCCAAGGGCACCGGGTGCTGGCGGATCATTTCCAGCGCCTGCAACGCACTGGCGTTGGAGGAAATGAACTGCGGCTGGCGCAGGCTGGCTTCCAGCTGCAAGGGCTGCCCCTGCAGCAGGCCGGCCAGCAGGTCACGGCTCTGCACCACGCCCTTGAGCCGGTCCAGTTCGCCATCGGCGACCAGCAGGCGGGTGTGCGGACTGGCCACCAGGCGCGCCACCATGGCTTCTTCGCCACGACGCATGTCGATCCACTGCACGTCCGTGCGTACGGTCATCACGCTCGACACCGGCCGTTCGGCCAGGGTCAGCACGCTGCGGATCATGTCCTGCTCGGCCGGCTGCAGGCGTTCCTGCGCCTGGCCAGCTCCGGCCCCGTCGCTGCCTTCATCCTGTTCGGCGCGCGCACCGAACATGCGCAGCACCGCATCGGCCGTGCGCTGGCGGAACGGCACGGCGCGCGCATCACGCTCGCGGTTGAAACGCACCCACTGGTTGAACGACTCCACCAGGATCGAGAAGGCGATGGCCGCGTACAGATAGCCCTTGGGAATCTTGAAGCCCAGGCCTTCGGCCACCAGGCTGAAACCGATCATCAGCAGGAAGCCCAGGCACAGTACCACCACGGTCGGATGGCGGTTGACGAAGCGGGTCAACGGCTTGCTGGCCAGCAGCATCATCGCCATCGCGATGGTCACCGCGGCGTACATCACCCCGAGGTTGTCGACCATGCCGACTGCGGTGATCACCGAATCGAGCGAGAACACCGCATCGAGCACCACGATCTGCGCGACCACGGCGGCAAAACCGGCGTAGACCTTCTTGCCCTCGTCCAGGTGCTGGCGGCCCTCGAGCCGCTCGTGCAGTTCCATGGTGCCCCTGAACAGCAGGAACAGGCCACCGATGAGCAGGATCAGGTCGCGCCCGGAAAAATCATGACCGGCCACCGCAAACAGCGGCTCGGTCAATTTCATGATCCACGACAGCGCTGCCAGCAGCACCAGCCGCATCACCAGTGCCAGCGTCAGCCCGATCACCCGCGCGCGATCGCGCTGGTGCGGTGGCAGCTTGTCGGCGAGGATCGCGATGAACACCAGGTTGTCGATGCCCAGCACGATCTCCAGCACGATCAGGGTTGCAAGCCCCATCCAGATGTTCGGGTCGGAAAGCCATTCCATGTCAGTCAGTCGTCAGTCGTTTGGAAAGAAAGATCAGCCGGCGTCCTGCTCGGGGCGCGCCGGGTCGAAGCCAAGCAGGTCGCCTGGCGTGCATTGCAGCTCCCGGCAGATCGCATCCAGGGTCGAAAAGCGGATCGCGCGGGCCTTGCCGGTCTTGAGGATGGAAAGATTGGCCAGGGTGATGTCCACCCGCACAGCCAGCTCGGACAACGTCATTCCCCGTGCCTGCAGCATCCGGTCCAACGAGATCACGATGGCCATCAGACCACGCCATCCAGGTCCTCGCGCATGCTTGCACCAACGGCAAACGCATGCGCGGTAACGAACAGCATCAACACGGCGACCAGCCCGGTGATGGACATTCCACCGCCGATTTCCATCCACGCGAACGGTGGCCCCATCCAGGTCGCGTACAGGCCGATCAGGATCGACAGCGACTCCATGGCCAGCATCAGCCAGGCCATCAGCCGCAGGCGGCGCACGTTGGCCCGCGTGAACGGCTGGCGTTCGCGGATGGAGCGGACGAAACGTTGCAGATGGCCGAGGAAGACCAGGCTCAGTGCCAGTAACACCGCGATGGCGAGCAGGCCGGCGCAGAAATGCAGCAGCAGATGCGGGCCGTCGCCGTGGGCCTGGACCACGGTCGGGTCCAGCCGGTCCAGCAGCCACTGTGGCCGCGCAAGGACGGTGGGGAGCAGCAGCAGCACGCTGACGATGCCCAACCAGCAGGCGGCGGTGACAGCATGCAAGGCATGCCGGGTGAGGTCGAAGAGGCCGCGCTGTGCAGGCTGGCGGCGGGTACGGCTGGACACAGTGGCTCCGGAGCAACCCGCCGGATGGCGGACGCCTTTATTGATAAACGATATGCCCGGTCCTGTCCAGCGTCCGCACACCGGTCCTGCCATAGCCTTCGCCCAGCAGCACTCAGGCCAAGCGCTGCAAGGCCTGCCGCAAGGCCGCCACGCGCCCGGCGTGCGTCTCCACCACGTCCGGCTGCAGCCCTGGCAGTGCCGGTGCGCTGTGCTGACTGGCCGACGCCCGCAGCGCGCTGGCCGAGGCATGCACCTCGGTGCAGCCGGTCGCCGCCACCAGCGCCGCCACGTTGTCGGCGCTACAGCCGGCGC
>DALZLW010000305.1:0-2819 GCA_032007425.1 Stenotrophomonas sp. | reverse complement strand
TCGAAGCGCAGCGCGGCATCGTTCAGGCGCAGCTTGTCCAGTGCTTCGCGCAGGTCCGGGTAGTCATCGGCATCGACCGGGAACAGGCCGGCGAACACGCGCGGCTGCATTTCCTGGAAGCCCGGCAGCGGCTTGGGCGCCGGATCACCGGCCAGGGTCAGGGTGTCGCCCACGGGGGCACCATGCACATCCTTGATGCTGGCCGTCACCCAGCCCACCTCACCGGCACGCAGGGCCGGCAGCACCTTGCGCTTGGGAGTGAACACGCCGACGTTGTCGACCTGGTGGGTACGGCCGGTGGACATCACCTGCAGCTTGTCGCCGGCCTTGATCTGGCCCTGCATCACGCGCACCAGCGAGACCACGCCGAGGTAGTTGTCGAACCACGAGTCGATGATCAGTGCCTGCAGCTTCTCGGTATCGCGCGGCACCGGTGGCGGAATGCGGTGGACGATGGCTTCCAGCACGTCCTGCACGTTCAGGCCGGTTTTCGCGCTGACCGGCACCGCGTCGGTGGCGTCGATGCCGATCACGGCCTCGATCTCGGCCTTGGCCCGTTCGATGTCGGCGGTGGGCAGGTCGATCTTGTTGATCACCGGCACCACTTCCAGCCCCTGCTCCACGGCGGTGTAGCAGTTGGCAACCGACTGCGCTTCCACGCCCTGGGCGGCATCCACGACCAGCAATGCGCCTTCACAGGCGGCCAGGGAACGGCTGACTTCATAGGAGAAGTCGACGTGGCCGGGCGTATCGATGAAGTTCAGGTGGTAGGTCTGCCCGTCCTTGGCCAGGTAGGGCAAGGACACCGACTGCGCCTTGATGGTGATCCCGCGCTCGCGCTCGATCGGATTGGAATCAAGCACCTGCGCTTCCATCTCGCGGGCCTGAAGGCCGCCACAGAGCTGGATGATGCGATCGGCCAGCGTGGACTTGCCGTGGTCGACGTGGGCAATGATGGAGAAGTTGCGGATGTTCCGCATCGAATCAGAGGACATAGAGGTGGCGGCGGCGCCCGGCGTCGTCAGGGTTAACGGACGATTATCGCATGACCGGGAGCAATGCGTGAGCCCCTCGCCTGCCGCGGCGGTGGTGAGCCTGGTCGCCACCGCCCCGATGCAGCGACTTCAGTGGAAGCGCCGGGGCCTACCCGGCGCCTCATGTACCGCCACGTAGCGCGAGGCATGGCCTGGCGCTACGTGGCGCACCGCGCAATCAGCCGCCCGTCTTCACGGCGACGAACGCGCTGTTGGCGCCGCTGCGGACCAGCAGCATCACCACGTCGCCCTTCTTGTAGCCGGACAGGGCGCGATTGAGTGCTTCCATGCTGCCTACCGGGGTCCGGCCGACCTGCAGCACCACCATCCCCGGCGACAGGCGCGCATCGCGCGCTGCCTGGCCGGTGACCTTGGTGATGCGCACGCCTTCGCCGCTTTCCAGCCCAAGCTGCTTGCGCTGGGCGGCAGTCAGGTCGGTCGCTTCCACGCCCAGCAGGGCGTTGGCGCCGGTCTGCGGGGCCGCATCGGCGGCGGCGGTATCGGCGCCATTGCTGGCGGCATCGGCGTCTTCGCTCAGCGCGGTCAGGGTGGCGCGCAGTTCGCGCTCCTTCCCGTCACGGATCAGCCCGATGCGCACCACCGTGCCCGGCGCCTGGGCACCGATCATCGGCGGCAGGTCCGACCAGGCATTGACCGGGCTACCGTTCACCGTGCGGATCACGTCGCCCACCTGGACACCGGCCTTGGCCGCTGCACTGCCGGCAACGACCTGGTTGACCAGCGCGCCGCGGTTGTCCGGCAGCCCGAGGCCTTCGGCTTTCAGGCCGTCGATCGGCTCGACCACCGCACCCAACTGGCCACGCGTCACCCGCCCGGACTTCTTGATCTGCTCGACGGCGCCCATCGCCAGATCGATCGGGATGGCAAAACTGATGCCCATGTATCCGCCGGACGCCGAAACGATCTGCGAGTTGATGCCGACCACCTCACCGCGGGTGTTGAGCAGCGGACCACCGGAGTTGCCTTGGTTGATGGCAACGTCGGTCTGGATGAAGGGTACGTATCGCTGGTCCGGCCCCCCCGTACTGCGCGCCAGTGCACTGACGACGCCTGCAGTCACCGTATGGTCCAGACCCAGCGGCGAACCGATCGCCACGACCCACTGTCCGGGCTTGAGCTGGTTGGAATCGCCTACGCGCACGGTAGGCAGGTTCTTGCCTTCGATCTTCAGCAGGGCCACATCGTACTGCTGGTCACTGCCGACCACCTTGGCGGTGAACTCGCGGCTGTCCGGCAGCGTGACCTTCACCGTGCTTGCATCGGCGACCACGTGGTGGTTGGTCAGCACGTAGCCATCGGCGGAAATGATGAAGCCCGACCCCATGCCACGTCCGCGCACACTGGGACCTTCGTCATCGCCGCCGGGGCCCTGGCCGGGCACCGGGAAATCCGGGCCGAAGAAGCGGCGGAAGATTTCTGGAATCTGGTCGTCCGAAGGCATGCCGCCACGACCGGCGGTGCGGTTCTGACGGACGATGGTGGTTTCCACCTTGACCACACCCGGCCCCACCTGCTCCACCAGATTGGTGAAGTCCGGCAGGCCGGTCACCAGCGGTTGCGCCGGCGCACGGGGTGCAGCGGCTGCCGCAGTGGTCGCTGCGGGCGCCGGAGACGGGGACTGTGCGCAGGCGGCCAGCGGCAGGGTCATCGCCAGCAGGGCCAAGGCCTGGATAGGGAACGAACGGGTGTGCGGCATCATCGGATTACAACCTCCGACAGACAGATCATCAACGTGTGGGGAGGCGCTGCCGTGATGGACACGGC
>DALZLW010000304.1:0-2848 GCA_032007425.1 Stenotrophomonas sp. | reverse complement strand
AAAGCCGCATCCATGCAGGCCTCGCGTTTCGCCATCCATGGCGAAACACGCCCCCGTCCAACCTCACCGCCCGGCCCCCGACTGTCAGTCGCCTCGGCTCGAATCCACAAAGCTGTAAAGAATAAAAAGCCAAAGCCAAAGCCAAAGCAGGATGACTGCACGATGGCTTCAGCTTGTTGCTCTTGCTCTTGCTCCTATTTCCCTCCCTCCGTGGGCGGGCACGCGCGTTGACGTGTCCGAAGGGCGGCCGGGGTGGGGATGAGGGGGCGTGTTTCGCCATGGATGGCGAAACGCGAGGCACGCAGGAGCGGCTTTTGCCGTCCCCCGCATCCCTGCCCCGGCCGCCCAGCGCGACAAACCAGCTTCCCGCGCACACCCACGGAACCCGCCGCTGTCAGCGCGAACCCAAAAGAAAATCAATAAAGATCCACAGGATCCACATCCAGCGACCAGCGCACCTTGCGCGCCTCCGGCAGGGCATACAGCCGTGGCGCCACCTGGTCGAGCAACGCGTGCAGCGCCGGCCGCTGCGCCGCCGACAGCAGCAACTGGGTCCGCTGGTAACCTGCCCGCCGTGGCATCGGTGCCGGCATCGGCCCGTAGGCCTCGACGTGCACCTGGTCGCCCACCAACTGGCGCGCGGCCAGCAGGAAGGCGTTGGCATGCTCGACCTGCTGCGCTTCGGCGCGCAGCAGCGCCAGATGGGCAAAGGGCGGGAATCCCGCGGCCTGGCGTTCATTGAGTTCGGCGGCGGCAAACGGGTGGTAGCCGCCGTTGACCAGCGTCTCCAACAGGGGATGGCCCGGGTGGTGGGTCTGCAGCCAGACCTCGCCGGGGTCGCGGGCGCGGCCGGCCCGCCCGGCCACTTGGATCAATTGCTGGGCGAGCTTCTCCCCGGCACGGAAATCGGCTGAGAACAGGCCTTCGTCGATGCCGACCACGACCACCAGGGTCAGTTTGGGCAGATCGTGGCCTTTGGCCAGGATCTGCGTCCCGACGAGGATGCCGGGGGCCTGGCCCAGCTGGGCCAGTTGCTGTTCAAGGGCGTCGCGGCGGCTGGTGGTGCCACGATCAATGCGCAGCACGGGGACGTCCGGGAAGGCCTGGACCAGATGCTCTTCCAACCGTTCGGTGCCGATACCCTGCGGTTGCAAGGCCAGGCTGCCGCAGTCGGGGCAGGCCAGCGGCGCTGGCCGGCGCGCCCCGCAGTGGTGGCATTGCAGGCGGCGGCCGCTGCCGTGGACCGTCATCGGTGCGTCGCAGCGTTGGCAGGGCGCCGTCCAGCCACAGTCGTGGCACAACAGCACCGGCGCGTAACCGCGGCGGTTCTTGAACACCAGCACCTGCTGGCCGGCGGCGATGTGCTGGCCGATGCCTTCCAGCACCTCCGGCGACAGGCCATCGCGCAGCGGGCGTTTGCGCACATCGAGGATGCGCACGCGGGGCGGGCGCGCATCGCCGGCACGCTGCTTCAGGCGCAGGTGGGTGAAGCGTCCGGCGTGGGCGTTATGGAGGGATTCCAGCGAGGGCGTGGCGCTGCCAAGCACGACCGGCACGCCCAGCGCCTTGCCGCGCACCAGGGCGAAGTCACGCGCATTGTAGCGGATGCCATCCTGCTGCTTGTAACTGCCGTCGTGCTCTTCATCGACGATCAGCAGGCCGGCGTCTGGCAGCGGGGTGAAGATGGCGGAGCGGGTGCCGACAATCACCCGTGCTTCGCCGCGCAAGGCGGCCGCCCAGGTACGCGCCCGTTCGTTGTCGCTCAATCCCGAGTGCAGGGCGTGGACGGCAATCCCCAGTCGGCTGCGGAAACGCGCCAGCGTCTGTGGCGTCAGCCCGATCTCCGGCACGAGTACCAGCGCCTGGCGCCCTTGTGCCAGGCACTGGGCGATGGCCTGCAGGTACACCTCGGTCTTGCCGCTGCCGGTGACGCCATCCAGCAGGAACGGGGTGAAGCCGTCTGCTTGGGCGATTGCGTGCACGGCGGAGGCCTGTTCAGCGTTCAGTGTGGGGCCGGGCAGCGGCTGGGCCACCGGGAGGGCCGTGGACAGGGCAATGCGCTCGGCGAACGCACGCTTGGCCAGGCTGCGTGCGGGACTGCGCCAGTCTTCCATGAGCACGGGCAGCACGGCCTCGTCGACGGCACCGTCGCGCAATCGTTCGGCCAGTTGCCGTGGGCGGCTGCCGGCGCGCAGGGTAGCCAGGCTGGCAAGGCCCAGCGCGGTCAGTTGCCAGCCCCAGGCGTGGGTGGTGGGCAGCGGTTCGCCACGGCGTAGCGGACCTGGCAGGGCCGTGGCCAACACCTCGCCCAATGGCGCATGGGTGTAGCGGGCCAGCCACTGCAGGCTTTGCCAGATCTCGCCGTGCAGCAACGGGCTGTCGTCCTGCCAGGCCGTCGCCGCACGCAGTGCCGGGTGGGCTTCGGATTCCCCGACGGCTACCACCAGACCGATCAGTTCACGGGAGCCAAAGGGCACCTGGATCCGGCAACCCACCCTCTGATCAGGGGTCGGGCCGGCCGGCAGCAGGTAATCAAACGCCTGTGGCAGGGGCACGGGTAGGGCAACGCGTACGGTAGGAACAAGGGCAGGCATGCGGGCAGTGTAGCGGCCCGTTCAGTCAGCCATGAACGCAGACAACGCAGCGCGGGCGGTCTGCTCACGGCGTTGAACCTGAGCTAACTATCGGAGTGCACGGGAGATTCAGGGTTATCCACACTTTCTGTGGATAACTCTGTGAGTTAGCGGAGGTGAAAAGCGCTAAGTGCCGATGACGACAAACTCGCCCCTTCCGTGGTCAAAAAATAGCCACACAATAATAGTCAGCAAATTCAATTGTTTATATGTGA
>DALZLW010000303.1:0-2872 GCA_032007425.1 Stenotrophomonas sp. | reverse complement strand
GAATAATATATGGCCCACTCCATTGATCCCATTGTTAGTGCCATTGCCGGGTGACCCGACCGGTCGCCGCCGCGCCTACCTCGCGCTGTCACGGCGTAGCAGCAGCAATTCCATCATTCCCGAACAGCGCGGCGCCAAGACCCATTCCGACTCGCTGGCCAAGGTCCTGCAGGCCCATCGCGTGCAGGGCGCGCTGGACGTCCACCTGGTGCCGGTGTCGATCTTCGTCGGCCGTGCGCCGGACAAGCAGAGTGGCTGGTTTGCCGTGCTGTTCTCGGAAAACTGGGCGCTGGTCGGCCGCTTCCGCCGGTTGCTGGCGGTGCTGTTGAATGGCCGCAGCACGATCGTCCGTTTCGCTCCGCCCATTTCCCTGCGCAGCACCGTGGATGAAGGGCTTGAGCCGGAACGCACCGTGCGCAAGCTGCAGCGTGTGCTGCGTGCGCATTTCCGCCGCATCCGCGAATCCGTGATCGGTCCTGACCTCTCCACCCGGCGACTGCTGGTGGACCAGGTGCTGCAGTCTGAACCGGTCCGCGAAGCCATTGCGTCGCAGGCCAAGCGCGACAACAGCAAGCCGGCCGATGCCTGGAAGAAAGCCCACGCCTACGCCTGGGAAATCGCCGCCGATTATTCCAGCCCGGTGGTGCGCTCGGCCAGCTTCATGCTCAGCCACGTGTGGAACCGCATCTACGCCGGCGTGCTGGTGCACCACCTGGACAAGTTCAAGGCCGCCGCGCCCGGGCACGAGGTGGTCTATGTGCCCAGCCACCGCAGCCACATGGATTACCTGCTGCTGTCCTACCTGCTGTACGACCGTGGCATCGTGCCGCCGCATATCGTGGCCGGCATCAACCTGAACCTGCCGGTGGTCGGTACCCTGCTGCGCAAGGGCGGTGCCTTCTTCATCCGCCGCTCGATCCGCGGCAACGCACTGTATTCGGCGGTGCTCAGCGAGTACGTCGCGCAACTGGTGGCCGGTGGCTATTCCATCGAATACTTCATCGAGGGTGGCCGGTCGCGGACCGGACGGCTGCTGCAGCCCAAGGGCGGCATGATCTCGATGACCCTGCGCGCCTTCCTGCGCCAGCCGCGCAAGCCGGTGCTGTTCCAGCCGGTCTACATCGGCTATGAAAAGCTGATGGAAGGCGGCAGCTATCTGGACGAACTGTCCGGCCGGCCGAAGGAGAAAGAATCGATCTGGTCGCTGTTGTGGTCGATCCCCAAGGTGCTCAAGCAGAACTACGGCCAGGTGGTGGTGAACTTCGGCGAGCCGATCGCGCTCAACGACGTGCTCGCCCAGCGTGCGCCGGAGTGGAACGGCCAGCCGGTCGGCGAAGACGAGAAGCCCTCGTGGCTGTCCGGCACGGTGGATCACCTGGCCGAACGCATCCAGGTGCATATCAACGGCGCCGCCGACGTCAATCCGATCAACCTGCTCGCGCTGGCGCTGCTGTCCACGCCCAAGCATGCGATGGGCGAGGCGGACCTGATCGCGCAGATCGAACTGTGCAAGACCCTGCTGGTGGAGATGCCGTACTCGGACCGGGTGACGGTCACTCCGCACTCGCCGGAGCGGATCATCGCCCACGCCGAGGAGATCAACGTCCTCACCCGCATCAAGCATCCGCTCGGCGATGTGCTCAGTGTGAGCGGCGATACCGCGGTGCTGCTGAGCTACTTCCGCAACAACGTCATCCATCTGTTCACCGCCTCCTCGTGGGTGGCCTGCTGCTTCCAGAACAACCGCCGCATGAGCCGCACCGGGCTGGTCCAGCTGGGCCGCACGGTGTACCCGTTCCTGCAGGCCGAGCTGTTCCTGCCGTGGACCGAAGACGAGTTTGCCCAGCGCATCGAGCAGACCATCAACGTGTTCGTGCGCGAAGGGCTGCTGCAGAACATCAACGACGACGACGGCGGCATCCTGGCGCGCAACACCGGGCAGACCGATGAAGTCTTCCGCCTGCGTGCGATCGGCCATTCGCTGCAGCAGGCGTTCGAGCGTTATTACATCGCGATCTCGGTGCTGGTGAAGAACGGCCCGGGCACCCTGGGTGCGGCGGAGCTGGAAAGCCTGTGCCAGCAGGCCGCGCAGCGCCTGAGCCTGCTCTATGCGCCGGCCGCGCCGGAATTCTTCGACCGCACCCTGTTCCGCGGCTTCATCCAGAAGCTGCGCGAGCTGCGCCTGGTGTGGCCGGATGAAAACAGCAAGCTGCTGTTCGATGCGCGCCTGGATGCGTGGGCCAAGGATGCGAAGTTCATCCTCGGCCGCGAACTGCGCCACACCATCGAGCGTGTCAGCCCAGAAGCGGCAAAGCCGGAAGAGCCGGTCAGCACGGATTGACGACGGCACGTCGTCGATCCGACGTATCCGACGTATCAGGCGCATCCGGCCGTATCCGACGCATCGGGCGCATCGGGCCCATCCGGACGTATCCGGATCTTGTTGCGTTCGCCAGCAATTCGTAGGTACCGACCGTTGGTCGGTACCCGCGCGCAAGCGCGGCACAAGCGTCCGGAGACCGGGCAACACGGCGTGCCCCGGCTGACCGACGCTGACCACCGTCCGAAGCCTCACGCCAGAGGTTCATGCCGCCGGGAGCAAGAGCAGCCGACCAACGGTCGGCTCTACGCCGGCTCGTCCGGAATCAGCATGTCTTCGAGCTTGGCGATGCAGTCCTTCAGCTGCAGCTTGCGCCGCTTCAGGCGCTTGGCCTCCAGCTCATCGTCGCCGTTGGCGGCCATGCCCAGGATCTGCTCATCCAGCGCACGGTGCTCCTGCCGGAGCGCGGCAAGGCGGGCACTGATATCGGTGGGTGTCATGGTGTCCACAAGCGCTGAGCATACACATCGGCGGTGACCGCCGGGAGTGAAC
>DALZLW010000302.1:0-2925 GCA_032007425.1 Stenotrophomonas sp. | reverse complement strand
GCCATGGATGGCGAAACGCGAGGCACGCAGGAGCGGCTTTTGCCGTCCCCCACACCCCAGCCCCGACCGCCCGGCGCGACGAACCAGCCAACCAGCAAGCCACCCACAAACCCCCGCCGCTGTACGCGGCCGACCCGAAACGAAGCCAACAGTTCCCTTCAGCGCCACCGCGCCGCATACTGCAGCCACCAGGGAATGCTGAACACTGCCATACGTCGGACGACCGCCTCGGTCGGTACGGGTTGGTCCAAGGCTGCTACCCGTCGTCCCCCCGCGTGGTGCCGTTCACCACTACTGGATATCCATTCCATCTGCGGAGGGGTCAATGCTGGAATCTCATGGACTGTCCCTGGCGCTTGCCTGCGCCATCATCGCCATTGTCTACGGTGTCATTTCCGCGCGCTGGATCCTGCGCCAACCCAGCGGCAATCCGCGCATGCAGGCCATCGCCGCCGCCATCCAGGAAGGCGCACGCGCATATCTCAATCGCCAGTACCTCACCATCGGCATCGCCGGTGGACTGTTGTTCGTACTCGTCGGCATTTTCCTCAACTGGCACACGGCCATTGGTTTTGCCATCGGCGCGGGGTTGTCCGGTGCCGCCGGCTACATCGGCATGAACGTATCGGTGCGCGCCAATGTGCGCACCGCCGAAGCGGCGCGCAACGGTATCAGTGCGGCCATGGATGTGGCTTTCCGCGGTGGCGCGATCACCGGGATGCTGGTCGTCGGTTTGGGGCTGCTCGGGGTCGCCGGTTATTACGCCCTGCTGTTGAAGCTGGGCCTGTCGGCCGCCGATGCCCTGCATGCGCTGGTCGGGCTGGCGTTCGGGTCGTCGTTGATTTCCATTTTCGCGCGGCTGGGCGGCGGCATCTTCACCAAAGGGGCCGATGTCGGCGCGGACCTGGTCGGCAAGGTCGAGGCAGGGATTCCCGAGGACGATCCACGCAATCCTGCGGTGATTGCCGATAACGTCGGCGACAACGTCGGTGACTGCGCCGGCATGGCCGCCGATCTGTTTGAAACCTATGCCGTCACCGTCATTGCGACGATGCTGCTGGGCAACCTGATGCTGGCCGAGGCGGGCAGCAATGCGGTGCTCTATCCGCTGGTACTCGGCGGTGTGTCGATCCTGGCGTCCATCGTCGGCGCGCTGTTCGTCAAGGTCAAGGCAGGCGGCTCGATCATGGGCGCGTTGTACAAGGGCGTCATCGTCTCCGGCGTGTTGGCGGCCATCGCGTTCTATCCCATTACCACCTCCTTGATGGACGACAACGTGCATGGGCCGTTGGCCTTGTACGGCTGCGCCCTGATCGGCCTGGTGCTGACCGGGCTGATCGTCTGGATCACCGAGTATTACACCGGCACCCAGTACAAGCCGGTGCAGCACGTCGCACAGGCTTCGACGACCGGCCATGGCACCAATATCATCGCCGGGCTCGGCATCTCGATGAAATCCACGGCCCTGCCAGTGGTCGCCGTGTGCCTGGCGATCTGGGCCAGCTTCGCGTTGGCCGGGCTCTATGGCATTGCGATCGCCGCCACGGCGATGCTGTCGATGGCCGGAATGATCGTTGCCCTGGATGCCTATGGGCCGATCACCGACAACGCCGGTGGCATTGCCGAAATGGCGGAGCTGCCTTCGGAAATCCGCGATATCACCGATCCGCTCGATGCCGTCGGCAACACCACCAAGGCCGTGACCAAGGGCTATGCGATCGGCTCGGCGGCACTGGCGGCGCTGGTGCTGTTCGCCGATTACACCCACAACCTGCAGGCCGCCAACCCCGGCCAGGAGTTCCGTTTCGATCTGAGCGACCACACGGTGATCATCGGCCTGTTGATCGGCGGGCTCATTCCCTACCTGTTCGGTGCGATGGCCATGGAGGCGGTCGGCCGCGCGGCTGGTGCTGTGGTGGAGGAGGTGCGGCGGCAGTTCCGCGACATCCCCGGCATCATGCAGGGCACTGGCAAACCCCAGTATGACCGTGCGGTGGACATGCTGACCCGCTCGGCCATCCGCGAAATGATCGTGCCCTCGCTGCTGCCGGTGCTGGTGCCGGTGGTGGTCGGCCTGCTGCTGGGGCCACGTGCGTTGGGCGGCCTGCTGATCGGGACCATTGTCACCGGGCTGTTCGTGGCCATTTCCATGACCACCGGCGGCGGGGCCTGGGACAACGCCAAGAAGTACATCGAAGACGGCCACTTCGGTGGCAAGGGCAGTGAGGCGCACAAGGCCGCGGTGACCGGCGATACCGTGGGTGATCCCTACAAGGACACGGCCGGTCCAGCGATCAACCCGCTGATCAAGATCATCAACATCGTCGCGTTGCTGCTGGTGCCTTTGCTCTAAAGGCATCGGCAAGGCCGGGCCTGGGCTGCTGGCCCGGCCCTGCCACCGCCTCAGCGGCCGCGGATGAAAAAGGCCACCGGCACCATCACCTCCACCGGGTCGCCCTGCACTTCGGTCGGCGGTGGCGGGACCGGGCTGGCGCGCTGCACCGTGGCCAGGGTTTCGGCATCCAGCAGCGCGAAACCGCTGCTGCGTCCCAAGGCAATGGCCGACACGCGGCCGTCGCGGGCCACGGCAAACCGAACGTAACTTACCCCCTGCTGGCGCAGGCGCTCGGCCTGGCGCGGGTAGCGGCGGTGCTGCTGCAGATGGCCCAGCAGTTGTGCCTGCCAGGTGGCGGCCACGGCGCTGCGCTCGCCGGCCGTGTTCTGCTGGGCTGCATAGCGGGTCGATGACGGTGCAGCGACGTCAGGCGGTGCCTGGGTCCTGTCCACATCACGGTCTGCTTCCGGTTCCTCGACGGATTGCTGCACGGCCTGCGGCGGGGGCAACTCGCCGCCGGTACGGGTCGGCAGCGGCGGTTTCGGCGCCGGCTCGCGCTGTTGACGCTGGGCCTGTTGCGGCGGGCCGGG
>DALZLW010000301.1:0-2936 GCA_032007425.1 Stenotrophomonas sp. | reverse complement strand
CGCGGTGATCGCATCGCCGCCCTGCGCGGCAGTCACGTGGAAGCGGCCGTGCCGCCAGCCGGTGGCACCCGCGGGGTGCTGCGCGTGCTCGATGCGTTGAGCCGCTGGTACAGCCAGCCGCCCCCCGACGAAGCGGGCCTGGAACATGCGCTGCAGCAGGCCACGCGCGTGCTGCGGCCGGGCGCGCGCTTGCTGGTGCTGGCTGATCCGCAGCAGGCGCAGGCAATCACGCTGTCGCGCTGGGCCGGCCTGGCCCAGCACCACGCGGTGGAGTTGCTGCTGCTGGTGGACCCGCTGGAGGTGGATCCGCCGCATGAACAACTGGACGTGCGCACGTCCGCGGCGGCGGTGCGGCTCGACCTGCGCGCGGAGAGCATCCGCAGCGCGTGGGCGGCGCACTTCCTGGCACCGCTGCAGACACTGCAACAGCAGCTGCCTGCGCGGCGGCTGGCCGTGCATGTGGTTCGTACCGATGCGGCCAGTGATGGCTGGCTGGGCACGCCGTCGCCGGCCGATACGGTGGTGGCATGAGCGCCAAGCTGCCGCTGCGTGATGTGCACCTGCCCGATCCACCGTCGCTGTGGCCACCGGCCCCGGGCTGGTGGTTGCTGGCGGCGGCGCTGCTGGTGCTGCTGGCCATTCCGTTCTGGCGCCACCTGCGCCGCCAGCGTCGGCGGAAAGCGTGGGCGGCGGTGTTCGATGCGGAGCTGGCGCAGCCTGGCAGCACGGATGCACGCGCCCGGTTGGTGCTGCTGCTGGCGCTGCTGCGTCGCGCCGCACGCCAGCACGCCCCGGGCACCGAACACCTGCAGGGGGAGGCCTGGCTCGCCTGGCTGGATCCGGCACAGCAGCTCGACCCGCAACTGCGCGGCCTGCTGCGCGATGGCGCCTACCGGCCACAGGTGGATGCCGGGGCGGTGCAGCGGTTGCAGGGTTGGGCCCGCACGCGCTTCACCGCTCTGCTGCAGGAGCAGGTGCCATGAACCTGTTGCCCGCGTGGCCATGGCCCGACCTGCAGTTCGCCTGGCCGCTGGCGTTGTTGGCGCTGCCCTTGCCTTGGCTGATGCGCTGGTGGCCGCGCCGCGAACGCATCGGCGACGCGCTGCGGGTGCCGTATGCCGCAGCGACGCTGCAGGCCATCGCCGGCACCCATGCCGCCGTGGCCGCGACCTGGTTGTTCCGGGGATTGTTGTGGCTGGGCTGGGCGAGCCTGTGCGTCGCCCTGGCCCGCCCGCAGCTGCTCGGTGACGCGGTGGCACCGCCGCTGCAGGGCCGGCAGATGATGCTGGCACTGGATGTGTCCGGCAGCATGAGCCAGGACGATATGCAACTGGGCGACCAGGTGGTCAATCGGCTGACCGCCTCCAAGGCGGTATTGGCCGACTTCCTTGATCGCCGCGTGGGCGACCAGGTCGGCCTGCTGGTGTTTGGCGACCGGGCATATTCGCTCACGCCGCTGACCCGTGACCTGGCCAGCGTGCGCGAGCAGCTGGGCGATGCCGTGGTCGGCCTGGCAGGACGGGAAACCGCCATCGGCGATGCCATCGCCTTGGCGACCAAGCGCCTGCGCGAACAACCCGAGGGCCAGCGGGTATTGATCCTGCTCACCGACGGGGTCAGCAATGCCGGTGCACTGGCGCCGTTGCGCGCGGCCGAACTGGCAGCCACCGAACACGTGCGCATCCACACCGTGGCCTTCGGTGGCGATGGCAGCATGCGCCTGTTCGGCTTCGATCTGGGCCAGCAGGCCGATCCGGTGGACGAAGCTACCTTGCGTGAGATTGCCCAGTCCACCGGCGGGCGGTTCTTCCGCGCACGTGATACGGCGGAACTGGCCGGCATCTACGCCGAGCTGGATCGGCTCGAGCCGGTGCAGGTGGCCGGTCCCAGCCTGCGCCCGCGCAGCGAAATCTATGTCTGGCCACTGGCGCTGGCATTGCTGCTGGGGGTCTTGGCCTGGCTGTTGCCGGAGCGTCGCCGATGATCGAGCAGCTGCTGCACAGCGTGCACTGGATGCGGCCGCAACTGCTGTGGCTGCTGCTGGTGCTGCCGTTGCTCGGCGCCTGGGCCTGGCGGCGGGGCCGTTCGGCACCGGCACTGGCCAAGGTGGTGGATGCGCATCTGCTGCCGCACCTGCTGGCGGCGCAGCCGCGGCGCCTGGGCGGTTGGCCATGGGCCCTGCTGCTGGGCACGACGCTGGCGATCGTCGCGCTCGCCGGTCCCGGTTGGCAGAAACAGGACCAGCCGCTGTGGCAGACGCAGTCGCCGCTGGTGCTGCTGCTGGACCTGTCCACCCGCAGCACCACCGCCGATCTGCCGCCCTCGCGGTTGCTGCAGGCGCGGGCCAAGCTGGCGCGCTTGCTGGCGCTGCGCGAAGGCGGTCAGGTGGCGCTGGTGGTGTATGCGCAGGATGCCTACACCGTGGCCCCGCTCACCGATGACACCGCCAACATCGCCCTGTATCTGGATGCGCTGAGTCCGACGGTGATGCCCGCCGATGGGCATGACACCGCGCGTGGGCTGGCGTGGGCCACGGAGCTGCTGCAGCGCAGTGGTGCCCAGCGCGGGCAGATCCTGCTGCTTACCGACAGCGCCGATGACGCGGCCATCGCGGCAGCCGGCCAGGCCACCGCGCAGGGGATGCGGGTGTCGGCGCTTGGGCTGGGGACGCCGACCGGCGCACCGTACCGCGATGGCCGCGGGCAGATCGCCACGGCGGCGCTTGATGAGGCCAGCCTGCGCCGTCTGGTTGCTGCAGGTGATGGCCATTACCAGCGCGTGGCCAACGATGACGCCGATCTGCGCGCGCTGGATGTGCTGCGTGCCGATGATGGCGCCGGCCGCAAGGACACCCAGGCCACCGCTCTGTGGCAGGACCAGGGCTACTGGCTGCTGCCGCCGCTGATGCTGCTGGCGTTGCTGGCCTTCCGCCGTCG
>DALZLW010000300.1:0-2937 GCA_032007425.1 Stenotrophomonas sp. | reverse complement strand
CGACTGGTTCACCTTGGCAAACACCGCGCCGGTGCCACAGAAGGCGTTGGCCAAGGTGAACCAGTCGGCCAGATGGAACTCGCGCAGCATCGAAAAATGGCGTTTCATGCAGACTCACGGGGCGGCAATGGCTACAGGTTACCGCGAGCTTGGGGCGCTCGGACAGCGCCCGCCCCCCATTGTGCAGTGGCGCTTCAACTTGGCGAAAAAAGCCCGGTCATTTTTTAGCCATCTCTCTTGACAGCCCCGCCCTACGGATCGCTCCGGCACTTATCCACATATTTGCCCACGAACAATCCACACCCCCTGTGGACAACCGACGTCTCAAATCCTGCGACACCGGTCAAAAATTCACCACGCCCGTGCCAATTGACCGCAAAGCGTATGGTGTCAGAGTCGCGTGTACTGCCAGGACTGCATGCGGCCATCGCGATAAGGCATCACGCCATGGAAAGCGCGGGGATCGTCGTCAAAGACCAGCGGCAGGAAGTTGCGGTCCCCCTCCCACATGGGCAGCGCGTGCAATTGGTCCACGTCCACCCACTCCAGCGTGCCTTCATGGTTGCCCTGGTGCGGCGTGCCGGCATAGCCATCGATGAGGAACACGAAACCGAACCAGTCTTCCCCGTGCTTGCCAAAGCCCGGCCAACTGATCGTGCCCCGCAACTGCATCGACGTGCAGTCGATGCCTGCCTCCTCGGCGATTTCCCGGCGCATGCCAGCGGCCACGTCCTCGTCCGGCTCGACCTTGCCGCCCAGACCGTTGTACTTGCCCAGATGGTGGTCACCGGGCCGGGTGTTGCGGTGGATCATCAGCACCTGGCGACGGTCAGCGGACAGCACGTAGCCCAGTGTGGCCACGATCGGGGTATACGGCATGCAGGGCTCCAACAGCGGGTTCAAACCATCGAGTATCGCCGATCACGGCACCAGCGAAAGACGGCGCTCGTTGCCGTCCACCGTGGCCGATGCGGCATCGTCGCGGCGCAGGGTCGCCACGCCGTGACCACGCCCAGCCAGGTACTCCAGCCATTTGCCGAGGAAAGTGTTCATGCGCAGGCGATGGCTGATCAGCTGGGCGGGCGGCGGGTACATCCCCACCACGTCCTGCCAGCGCCGACCGACATAGCAGTGGGTGGTCTCGGCTTGTCCGGCATCGTTGTAGACCCGGATGAATGCCGACGGATCGGGCTGGCCGGTCACCGGATCACTCAGGTCGTAGGTCAGGCGCAGTTCGACCGTGTAACGGTGGCACTCGATCACATCCAGGCGGACATCCAGCCCATCACCGATCGAGGATACATAGCTGCCCACCGCCAGTTGCGCCGGCGCAAACAGGCGCACCAGGTGGCGATGGTTTTCCGCGTACAGCCCCATCAGCCAGCTCAGACGGCTGAGCCGGGGGATGCGACCACTGCGGGGGAGTGTCTGGGCCATGGTTCGATCCTACACGCTGGCCTTTCAACGTGGGGGCGCGCCGTCACAAGCCAACCCCGCCCCCCGCAGGATCAGTAGAGCTCGCGCTGCAGCCCCAGCGTGGTCAGCACCTTGCTGGAGATCTCCTCGATCGATGTATGGGTGGTGCTCAGCGTGCTGATCCGCTCCATCTGGAACATCCGCTCGGCCGCGGCGACCTCGCGGCGGCAGGTTTCCATGTTGGCGTAGCGCGAGTTCGGCCGCCGTTCCTGCCGGATCTGCTGCAGGCGCTCCGGGTCGATGGTCAGACCGAACAGCTTGCGCCGGTAGTTGCGCAACCGCATCGGCAGGCGGTCGCTTTCCAGGTCTTCCTCGGTCAGCGGGTAATTGGCCGCCCTTACCCCATAATGCAGGGCCAGGTAAATACAGGTCGGGGTTTTTCCCGCGCGTGAAACCGCTACCAGAATCACATCGGCGTCGTCATAGTTAATGGCGATGCCGTCGTCATGCGTCAACGCGAAATTCATCGCATTGATGCGACGGTGGTAGGTTTCAAAATCCACCATGCCGTGCGCCTGCCCCACCCGCGCCAGCCGCGGCGTGGACAGTTCGCGTTCCAGCGGTTCGATGAACGGCGCGAATACATCCAGCATCAGCGCCCCGCTTTCGGCCAGGATCAGGCTCAGTCCCTGGTCCACGCACGAGTTCACCACGATCGGCCGGACCTGGTAGCGCTCGCCCGCCGCACGGATCCGCAGGCAGGCCTCGGCCGCTTTTTCCGGGTCATCGACGAAGGACATCCGGTCGGTGATGAAGCTGAATCCGGTGAACTGCGTAAGCAGGCTATGCCCAATGGTTTCAGCGGTGATACCGGTTCCATCGGATACATAGAACACCGGCCGGATGGTGGTCATTTGCAGAAATACTCCGTTTGGAAACTAAAAATACCTGCAACACAAGCTTGTGCGCATGGTGGTCTGCCCTGCATCATAGCGGCTTCTTCCTACGGACGCGGCCCATCAGCCCGCCTCGGGCGGTGGCCATACGGAGCATCGCGCTTGAACGAGAACATCCTGTGGTTGCACGAACTGCGACTGGTCGACCTCGCCCGCGTGGGCGGCAAGAATTCGTCGCTGGGCGAAATGATCGGCAACCTTGCCGGGCTGGGGGTTTCCGTCCCCGGCGGTTATGCCACCACCGCCGAAGCCTTCAAAGCGTTCATCGCGCATAACGACCTGTCCAAGCGTATTTTCGACAAGCTGGCCACGCTGGATGTCGAAGACGTCGCCGCCCTGACCGCGGCCGGCAAGGAAATCCGCGGCTGGGTGATCGACGCCCCGCTGCAGCCGGAGCTGGATGCCGACATCCGCACCGCCTACAAGAAACTGAGCGACGACAACGGCGGCGGTGATGTCGCCGTGGCCGTGCGCTCCTCGGCCACCGCCGAAGACCTGCCCGACGCCTCGTTCGCCGGCCAGCAGGAGACCTTCCTCAACGTGACCGGCGCCGACGATGTCGTGC
>DALZLW010000299.1:0-3000 GCA_032007425.1 Stenotrophomonas sp. | reverse complement strand
GCCGGCGTGGTGTAGACCGCATCGCGGCGGCGGTGCTTCCAGGCCAGCTGTACGCCCAGCTCGGTGCTCACTGCAGGGAGCAGTTGCAGGCCGAGCGTGGGCTGGATGTCCATCAGGTTGGCCGGCGCCAACAGGCTGGCCTCGCTGAAGTAAGCCGATTTGGGGAACAGCGCGTTGAACGTACCCAGTCGGCCGTCGCGCGCATCGCCATCGCCGCTGGCGATATCTGCCTTCAGCCCCAGCCGTGGCTGCAGGGCGACGCCGGGCCAGCGCCAGCCGGTATCGGTGGCCAGCGTCCAGGCCCGGATATCCAGCTCAGTGGCGGCGGTGTGCAGCTGTCCCCCCTGGGCGACCAGTTCGGCATTCCAGTCCAGTGCGCCGGCCTTGCCGAACCAGCGCGCGCCGACGCTCTGCCGCCGTTCCACGCCGCTGCCTGCGGCAAAGCGCGCGCCTTCGCGGCGATAGTCCAGCAGGTACAGGTCCCACTGTCCCGGCCCATGGCCGGTCGCGGTGGTGGCATAGCCGCCCCACAGCCGGGCACCGTGCTCGCCGCGGTCATCGAAGGCGCCTGCGCGGTTTTCCACCGGCCGCAGGGCCAGCAGATCGAGGGTACCCAGGTGCCCCTTCCATCCCAGCCGGAGGCCATCGAAGGCCAAGCGGATGTTCGGCCCATCGCGCACTGACAGCAGGCGTGAACTGCCATAGCCGGCTTCCTGCCGGCCAATCTGCACATAACCGTGCGTGGTTTCCCAGCGCACGTAGGCCTGCTGGATATCCAGGGCACTGCGGTCGGTCTTGCCGGCCCCCCCCGCCTTGCCGTCTTCCGCATGCGCCCCCAACTGCACGAAGGTCCGCCAGCGCCCCTGGTCATAACGCAGCGACGCCAGGCTGCGCAGCAGGCCATAGCCATCCTCGCCGCCACCGACACCGAAGCGGGTGGGATCGTAGTACAGGCTGCGCAGGCGCAACGACGCATCCAACTGCAGCCGACCTTCGCCCAGCGCCACGCAGCGGCCGCTGCTGCAGGACTGCGCCTGCACCAACAACGGCAGCAGCAGCGCGGCGGCGATCAGAAGGCGAAGCACGAGCAACCCATTGCACCCCAGAAGGCCGTCAGATCGTCGGTCGGTGCGGCATGGTGCGCTGCATGGCCATGGGCGCCATGGGTGCCGCAGGCCGCACCATGATGGTGGTGGTGCGCCATCGCCAGGCCGGTCGCCTTGCCGCCCACGTGGTAACCACCGAAGCGGTTCACCGGTGACCAGTCCGGCATCGCCGGTGGCAGCTGCGGCCCCAATCCATCGTAATCACCATCGGCATGGACGATGCGTCCGCCGACGACGGTGAGCAGGCTGGTGATGTCGGCGATGTCCGCGTCATCGACGCGGAAGAAATCGGCCGACAGCAGGGTGAAGTCACCCAGTTGGCCCGCCTTGAGCGTGCCCTTGCTGGCTTCGTCACCAGAGAACCAGGCACTGCCCTGCGTCCACAGGCGCAGGGCCTGTTCGCGCTCCAGCAGGTTCTCGTCACCGTACAGCGCCAACCCGCCGACCGTACGTCCGGTTACCAGCCACGACAATGCGACCCACGGGTTGTAGCTGGCCACGCGGGTGGCATCGGTGCCGGCGCCGACGGGCACGCCTTCGGCGAGCATGCGCTTGACCGGCGGGGTGTGGCGCGCCGCCTGCACGCCGTAACGTTCAACGAAGGCCTCGCCCTGGTAAGCCATGCGGTGCTGCACGGCGATCCCACCACCGAGCGCGCGGATGCGTTCGATGTTGCGCGGGGTGATGGTCTCGGCGTGGTCGATGAACCAGTGCAGGCCATCGAACGGCACTTCGCGGTTCACCTGCTCATACACGTCGAGGATACGGCTGATGCTTTCATCGTAGGTCGCGTGGATGCGGAAGGGCCAACGCTTCTCGACCAGCAGGCGCACGACATCATGCAGTTCCGGCTCCAGCTCCGGCGGCAGCTCCGGCTGCGGCTCGTTGAACAGTTCGAAATCGGCAGCGGAAAACACCAGCATTTCGCCCGCGCCGTTGTGCCGCAGCAGGTCATCGCCCTGGCGTGGGGCGACAATCTCGCTCCAATGCTGGAAATCCTGCTTTTCCTTGCCCTTGTTCTGGGTGAACAGGTTGTAGGCGATACGTACCGTGAGCTGGTCATCGCGATGCAGCTGTTCGATGACCTGGTAGTCCTCGGGGTAGTTCTGGAAACCGCCGCCGGCATCGATGACCGAGGTGATGCCGAGCCGATTCAGTTCGCGCATGAAGTGCCGCGTCGAGTTGGCCTGGTACTCGATCGGCAGGCGCGGCCCCTTCGCCAGCGTGGCATACAGGATCAGGGCATTCGGCTTGGCCAGCAGCAGGCCGGTGGGATTGCCGCGCGGGTCACGCACGATCTGCCCGCCCGGCGGATCCGGGGTCTGCGCGTTGTAACCGCAGGCGCGCAGCGCCGCGCGGTTCAGCAGCGCCCGGTCGTACAGGTGCAGCAGGAACACCGGTGTATCCGGCGCCACGGCATTGAGTTCCTCCAGCGTCGGCAGGCGCCTTTCCTCGAACTGCACGGCGCTGAAGCCACCGACCACGCGCACCCACTGCGGTGCCGGCGTGCGATCCACCTGGGCCTTGAGCATGGCCATGGCATCGGCCAGCGAGCGCATTCCGTCCCAGCGCAGTTCCAGGTTGTAGTTCAGCCCGCCCCGGATCAGGTGGGTGTGGCTGTCATTGAGGCCCGGCACGAGGCGGCGCCCGCGCGCGTCGATGATGGTGGCCTCGGCCGACCAGTCGCGCATCACGGCCTCGTCGCTGCCCACCGCGACGATGCGTCCGTCACGCACGGCGATCGCTTGGGCGTGGGGATTGTCGCGGTCCAGGGTGGTGATGCGGGCATTGCGGATGATCAAGGTATTCATGCGGCGCTCCGGTACTTCGGGCAAGACAGTGGCGGCCAGCGCGCGGGCGCCCAGGCCCATGGCCAGGGCCGCGCCGGCGCCGG
>DALZLW010000298.1:0-3035 GCA_032007425.1 Stenotrophomonas sp. | reverse complement strand
GGGATGTTGGCCTTGATCAGGCCGGTGATCACATCCACCGACGGGCGCTGGGTGGCCAGGATCAGATGGATGCCTGCCGCACGCGCTTTCTGTGCAAGGCGGGCGATCAGCTCTTCCACCTTCTTGCCGACGATCATCATCATGTCGGCGAATTCGTCGATGAAGATGACGATGAACGGCAGCGTCTCCAGCGGGCGCGGTGCTTCGCCCAGCTCCGGATTGGGCTTGAACAGCGGGTCCATCAACGGCTGCCCGGCATCCTGCGCATCCTTGACCTTCTTGTTGAAGCCGGCCAGGTTGCGTACGCCCACCGCGCTCATCAGCTTGTAGCGCCGCTCCATTTCGGCCACGCACCAGCGCAGGCCGTTGGCGGCCTCCTTCATGTCGGTGACCACCGGCGCCAGCAGATGCGGAATGCCCTGGTAGACGCTCAGTTCGAGCATCTTCGGGTCGATCATCAGCATCCGCAGGTCTTTCGGCGTGGCCTTGAACAGCAGGCTGAGCACCATGGCGTTGACCGCCACCGACTTGCCCGAACCGGTGGTACCGGCCACCAGCAGGTGCGGCATGCGCGCCAGATCGGCGACCGTCGGACGACCGGCGATGTCCTTGCCAAGCGCCAGGGTCAGCACGCTGGCGGACTTGTCGTATTCCTTGGAGCGCAGCAGTTCGGACAGGAAGATCATTTCCCGGGTGACGTTGGGGATTTCCAGGCCGATCACCGACTTGCCGGGAATCACGTCGACCACGCGCACCGACTTGACCGACAGGCCGCGGGCGATGTCCTTGTCCAGCGAACTGATCTGGCTGACCTTGATGCCGGGCGCCGGTTCGATCTCGAAGCGGGTGATCACCGGGCCGGGGAAAGCCCCGACCACGACCGCATCGATGCGGAAATCCTTGAGCTTGAACTCGATCTGCCGCGACAGGGTTTCCAGTGTTTCTTCGTCATAGCCCTTGGGCTGCGGCTTGGGATCGTCCAGCAGCGCCAGCGGCGGCAGGTCCGAGCCATCGCCATTGACGCCGCGGAACATCGGCAACTGGGTATCGCGCTTGGCGCGGTCGCTTTTCTCGATGACCGGCTCTGGACGTGGCTCGATCTTCACCGGCTCGCGCTTGGCACGCACTTCGGCATCGACCTTGCGGACCTCCTGGCGCTCCTCGCGCATCACCTTGGTCTGCCGACGTTCGGTGGCCTGCTCCTTCTTCTTTTCCAGCAACGGCGCCAGCGCCATCACCCCGCGACCAATGCGTTCCATGACCATGAACCAGGACAGCCCGGTGGCCAAGGTGATCGACGCCAGCAGCAGCACCAGCACGAACAGGTTCGCGCCCAGCGCGCCGAAACCGATGGCCAGTGAGTTGCCGACCAGTTTGCCGAGGATGCCGCCGGCTTGTGCCACGTCGGCCACGAACAGCCGCAGGTGCAGGAAACCCGTACCGGCAATCAGGAAACCCACCAGGCCGACCAGGCGCAGCGCCGGATCAAGATCGTTCTCGCCCTTGGCTTCACGCTTCACCCCGAACATCGCAAACCAGGCCAGCGCGCCGAGGATGATGGGCAGCACGAAGGCCATGCAGCCCAGCAACTGCAGCAGCACATCGGCGATCCACGCGCCGGCGCGCCCACCCATGTTGTGTACCGGGGCGACGATGGAGCCCGTGTGCGTCCAACCGGGATCGGCCGCCGAGTACGTCAGCAGACTGGCCACCAGATACAACAGGGCCGGGGCGACGGCGATCACCCCGAGGTCGCGCCACAGACGCTGGCGCCGGGAGGAATCGGCCGGGGCCGGCTCGCGACGGGCGGCCTTGCTGTCAGCGGATCGGGAACGTTCTGGGACCTGCTTCGCCACCTTCGACAATACCTTTGGAATGCGTTGTTAGTGGTTGATAATAAACGAAGCGCGCCGGTTTTCCGTCACCGCGTTGTGCACACGGTCAGCCAGCTTGTGGAACACGGGCATCGTCATCCCCCTGCACGGACCTGCGTCACGCTGTTCCGTTCATCGGCTTGAATCGCCCTGCCCCAGCCGCCACTCTATGACCTGTCACGGACACCGCGCAAACCACGGTGCCCCTTGCCCCATCTCCTTTCAGCGAGTCTACATGAGCACCAGCACGCCCTCCCGCCACCAGAAGCTTGTCATCCTTGGCTCCGGCCCGGCCGGCTGGACCTCGGCCGTCTACGCCGCACGCGCCAACCTCAAGCCGGTCGTCATCACCGGCCTGCAGCAGGGTGGCCAGCTGATGACCACCACCGAAGTGGACAACTGGCCGGGCGATGCCCATGGCCTGATGGGCCCGGACCTGATGGCGCGCATGCAGGCCCACGCCGAGCGCTTCGAGACCGAAGTGATCTTCGACCACATCCACACCGCCGACCTGTCGCAGCGGCCGTTCAAGCTGGTCGGCGACAGCGCCGAATACACCTGCGACGCGCTGATCATCGCCACCGGCGCGACCGCCAAGTACCTGGGCATCCCGACCGAGGAAACGTTCAAGGGCCGCGGCGTGTCCGCCTGCGCCACCTGCGACGGCTTCTTCTACCGTGACCAGGACGTGGTCGTGGTCGGCGGCGGCAACACTGCCGTGGAAGAAGCGCTGTACCTGTCCAACATCGCCCGCAAGGTCTACCTGGTGCACCGCCGCGACACCCTGAAGGCGGAAAAGATCATGCAGGACAAGCTGTTTGCCAAGGTCGCGGCCGGCAAGATCGAAACCGTCTGGCACCACCAGGTCGAGGAAGTACTGGGCAATGACGCCGGCGTGACCGGCGTGCGGGTGAAGTCCGTGCAGGATGGCAGCACCCGTGACATCGAAGCCCACGGCTTCTTCGTCGCCATCGGCCACCACCCCAACACCGGTCTGTTCGAGGGCCAGTTGGCCATGAACAACGGCTACCTGGAAATCCGCTCGGGCCTGGGCGGCAACGCGACCCAGACCTCGGTGGAGGGCGTGTTCGCCGCCGGCGACGTGGCCGACCAGCACTACCGCCAGGCGATCACCTCGGCCGGCTTCGGCTGCATGGCCGC
>DALZLW010000297.1:0-3100 GCA_032007425.1 Stenotrophomonas sp. | reverse complement strand
GCCAGCCACGGCCCCGGCGCGCGCGGCAGCTCCCGCTCCGGCGCAGGCCCCGGCACAGCAGGCGCTGACGCCGGAACAGAAGGCACAGTTGGACAAGCAGAACGCCGAAGTCACCCAGTCGGCACTGAAGGTGCTGCAGATGGCCGATGCCAACGAGGGGGGAAAGCTGTGGGATGGTGCTTCGGTGGTGGCCCGCCAGGCGGTGTCCCGTGCCGAGTTCATCAAGCATCTGGGCGATACCCACGCCCGCCTCGGCGCCGCCACGCAGCGTGGCGCGCCGACCATCACCCGCGTGCGTTACGCGCAGGGTGCGGCGGTACCGGCCGGCCTGTACGTGAACGTGAACTTCCCCACGCGCTTCGCCAAGGGCAGCCAGCCGATCCGTGAACTGGTCAGCTTCCGCCTGGATGAAGACAACGTCTGGCGCCTGGCCGGTTACAGCCTGCCCAACGCCGGCGCCTGAGGGCATCGCCATGGCCATCGAACTGCAGGTGCTGGGCTGGTCGATGCTGCTGGGCATCGGCCAGGTACTGGTCACCGCCGCCGCCGTGACCCGTGAACGTGGCATGGGCTGGAATGCCTCGGCCCGTGACCAGACGCCGCCCCCGCCGGGGCTGCTGGCTGGGCGGCTGCAGCGGGCGCAGTCCAATTTCTTCGAAACCTTCCCGTTCTTTGCCGCAGCGGTACTCGGGGTAGTGCTGGCCGGTCGTGCCGATGCCAGCACAGCCCTGGCGGTGCAGCTGTATTTCTGGGGGCGGCTGGCCTACGTGCCGCTGTATGTCGCCGGTGTGCCGTATGTGCGCAGCCTGGCCTGGGTGGTTTCGCTGGCTGGCGTGCTGATGCTGGTGCTGCGCCTGATCGGCTGAACCGAGTGGCGATGATCCAGATCAAGGGCAGGTGCAGGCGGCACTGGCTATGCTGGACGAAGTGAACGGACAAAGGAGTGCGGGCGTGCGCAAGACCGACGTGGTGGTGGTGGGGGCCGGTCCCAGTGGCCTGTGTTTTGCACGGGCGCTGGCCGATACCGGCCTGCAGGTCAGTCTGGTCGAGCCGCAGCCGCGCCAGGCGCTTGCACAGGCCGCGTTCGATGGTCGCGAGATCGCCCTGACCCACGCCTCCCGGCAAGTGATGGAGCAGTTGGGGCTGTGGCAGCGGCTGCCGGCCACTGAAATTTCCGAACTGCGCGATGCGCGCGTGCTCGACGGCGGCTCCCCGTTTGCGCTGACCTTCGCCAGCGCAGGGCGACGGTCGGGCCCACTGGGCTGGCTGGTGCCCAATCACCTCATCCGTCGCACCGCCTGGGACGTGGTGAAGGACCAGCCCGGCCTGGACCTGCTTGATGGCCGCAAGGTGACGGCGGTGCAGGGCACTGCGGACGGCCAGCAGGTGACGCTCGACGATGGCAGCAGCCTGCAGGCGCGCCTGCTGGTGGCGGCGGACAGCCGTTTTTCCAGCACCCGCCGCCTGCTCGGCATCGGTGCGCGCATGCGTGATTTCGGGCGTTCGATGCTGGTGTGCCGCATGCAGGTGGAGCGTGACCATCACCATGCGGCCTGGGAGTGGTTCGGTTACGGTCGCACGCTGGCCCTGCTGCCCTTGAACGATGGCCTGGCCTCGGCCGTGATCACCTTGCCGCCGCGTGACATCGAGGCCCTGCTTGCGATGGATGAGCTGTCCTTTGGCGAAACCGTCACCGGCTTCTTCGAACACCGCCTGGGGCATATGGTGCCTGTCGCCCGTGCACAGGCCTATCCGCTGATGGGGGTGTATGCCGAGCGTTTCGTGGCCGCACGCGCGGCCCTGGTCGGCGACGCCGCCGTGGGCATGCATCCGGTGACCGCGCATGGATTCAACCTGGGGCTGGCCAGCGCCAATCGTCTCGCCGGGCTGGTCGCCGCCCAGCATGCAGGCGGCAGGGATATCGGCGATGCCGCCCTGCTGGCCCGTTACGAGCGCGGCCACCGGCTGGCCTCGCGGCCGCTGTACGAGGCCACCAATGCCATCGCCAGCCTGTACACCGATGACCGCCGCCCGGTGCGGCTGCTGCGCGCTGCCGGGCTGCGGGTGGCGCAGGGTGTGGCGCCGTTCCGGCGGCTCATCGCCAACCACCTCACCCAGCCGGTGGCCGGGCGCTGAGGGCGCCGTCGGTCAGTCGGCCAGGGCCAGGACGCGGATCAGGCTGCCGTCGAAGGCCACTTCCTGTCCTGCGCGGATCTTGCAGGCCTTGCGCAGTTCCACCGCGCCGTCCACCAGGACCTGGCCTTCGCTGATCACCCGCTTGGCTTCCCCGCCGCTGGTCACCAGGTCGGCCAGCTTGAGCAGTTGCTTCAGTTCGACGTACTCGCCGTCCAGGTCGAATTCGAGGATCTGCATGGGTAGGGCCGTTGGGAAAGGGCGGTCATTCTGCGCCAGTGCGGGCAATCCGCACAGGGGGGGCGCCAAGCTGTACGCGGGGTTCATGAAGCGTGGTGTATCCTGTGCGCTTCAATTGAAAAACGCCAAGGCACGCGACAGGTGGGCGCGTCAGGGCGCACAATAGACACCTTACCTCGCCTGCTGCGCTCGCAGCAGTGCCTCCGGAGTTACCCAATGTCCCAAGATACCCAAGCGCCGCTGCAGTTCGCGCAGCTCGGCCTGTCCGAGTCCGTGATGCAGGCGGTCACCGCCGTCGGTTACGAAACCCCTTCGCCGATCCAGGCCGCCACCATCCCGGCGATGCTGGAAGGCCGCGATGTGCTGGGCCAGGCCCAGACCGGCACCGGCAAGACCGCGGCCTTCGCCCTGCCGGTGCTGTCCAACATCGACCTGCAGCAGGCAAAGCCGCAGGCGCTGGTGCTGGCACCCACGCGCGAACTGGCCATTCAGGTGGCCGAAGCCTTCCAGACCTATTCGGCCCAGATCCCGGGCTTCCGCGTGCTGCCGGTTTACGGCGGCCAGCCCTACGGCCAGCAGCTGTCGGCCCTGCGCCGCGGCGTGCACATCGTGGTCGGTACCCCGGGCCGGGTGATCGATCACCTCGAGCGTGGCACGCTGGACCTGTCCGAACTGAAGACGCTGGTGCTGGACGAAGCCGATGAAATGCTGCGCATGGGCTTCATCG
>DALZLW010000296.1:0-3145 GCA_032007425.1 Stenotrophomonas sp. | reverse complement strand
CTGGTGCTGGCCGAACCGACTGGCGCCGCCGATACCGCGCGCTCGCTGGCCGCCGGCGAACGCCGCGTGGATTTCACCCCCGATACGCTGTGCGATGGCCTGCGCGGCACCCTGGGTGCACCCAATTTCGCCGTGCTGCAGGCCGCGGGTGCCGAGGTGATCACCGTCGAAGACAGCGCCACCGTTGCCGCCATGCGCCTGCTCTGGCAGGTGCTCAAACAGGTGGTGGAGCCTTCCTCGGCCATCGCCTTGGCCGCCGTGCTGGCCCAGCCGCAGCGCTTTGCCGGCCTGCGGGTGGGGATCGTGCTGTCCGGCGGCAACGTGGACATCGATGCACTGCCCTGGGGCCACCCATGAGCCGATCGCGCACCGGCGTGCTCGGTTGGCTGTGGCGGCTGTGCGTGCTCACCCTGGGCTGGCTGCTGGCGGTGACCGCGTGGATCGTCTGGATCGGCGAACGCGACCAGGCGGGGCCGGCCGACGCCATCATCGTGCTCGGTGCGGCCGCTTACGATGCCAAACCCTCGCCGGTGTTTGAAGAGCGCATCCGCCATGGCCTGGACCTGTACCGCGCCGGCTATGCGCCGCTGCTGATCTTCACCGGTGGCTACGGCGGCAGCGCCGCGCGCTTTTCCGAATCGCAGGTCGCGCGCCGCTATGCGCTCAAGCAAGGCGTGCCGGACAAGGCGATCCTGATAGAAACCGCCTCGCGCAACACCTTGCAGAACCTGCTGGAAGCCAAGCGCCTGATGACCCAGCGCGACCTGAAGCGGGTGATCATCGTCAGCGATCCGCTGCACATGGCGCGCGCGCTGCGGATCAGCCGCGCGCTGGGCATCCAGGCGCTGGCTTCGTCCACGCCCAGCACGCGCTTCCGCAGTTTCCATACCAGCTGGCGCTTCCTGGTCCAGGAACTGTTTTTCTTCCACCGCGACCTGCTGCTGCAGGCCAGCGGCCGTCCGCCGGCGGGAATCCCCGCTGCGTCCCCACAGCCCGAGTGACCCCCATGAGCCACGCTGACACCCTTGCCCTGATCGAACGCTACTACGCTGCCTTCAACGCCGGTGACTGGCAGGGCATGCTGGATTGCCTGAGCGAGGACGTGGCCCACGACCTCAACCAGGGCGGGCGGGAAGTGGGCCGGCCGGCCTTTGCCGCGTTCCTGCAACGCATGGAAACCAGCTACCGCGAACAGCTGCGCGACGTGGTGGTGATGGCGCACGCCGATGGCGGGCGCGCGGCCGCCGAATACGTGGTGCATGGGGAATACCACCACACCGATGAAGGCCTGCCGCCGGCCAACGGCCAGCGCTACGTGCTGCCGGGTGGGGCGTTCTTCGGCGTGGTGGATGGCAGGATCAGCCGGGTGAGCAACTACTACAACCTGCAGGACTGGATCGCCCAGGTCGGCGGTTGAGCGCGCGGCGCGCGCCGGGTTCTGATTGCCCCTGCGCTCGCGGGCCGGGGCCGGCGAACGTAGCGAAAGGGGCGTCGAGCACGCGAGGCGCGTAGCGGCTTGGCCACCGACCACGCCCGACGCGGCTGGCGCCGGGCATGCCCGGCCTTACGGCGACGGCTTACGGCGGATCGGAATGGCCGACACCGGTACCGCCGCCACGTCGTGGCCCTGCTCGCGGATGGGGGCACCGGCTTCCGGCGCCCAGGCATGGGCGTAGATCACTTCCCAACTGCTGGGCAAGGTGCCATCAGCGCGCCGACGTGATTCATACGCGGCCGCTGCGGCCTTGAAACGGCCACGACCGGTCAGCGTCCGGCGACGATCACTGCGGGCATTGGTTTCACCCAGCGCCCGCAACTCGGCCATCAGCGCCGGCAGATCGGCATAGGTCAGGGTGAACAGATCCCGGTCCAGCACCGGATCGCGGAACCCGGCCATCATCATCGCATCGCCGAACTGGGCGATCGGCGCGAACGGGCTCACGTGCGGGTGATCGTCCACCGCCGCGAAGGCCTCGTCCAGCTCGGTCAAGGTTTCCGGGCCAAACGTCGCGCACAGCAGCAGGCCGCCGGGCTTGAGCACCCGGCGGAAGCCGGCGAACACCGCCGGCAGGTCATCCACCCACTGCAGGGCCAGGTTGCAGAACACCACGTCCACGCTGGCATCGGCCAGCGGCAGCGCCGCCGCATCACCGGCCACGCGCTGGAACGGCTTCCACCAGCCGGCCTGGCGCTTGGCCTGCTGCAGCATCGGCAGCGCCACGTCCAGCGCGATCACCTGCGCCTTGGGCCAGCGCTTCTTCATCGCCGCACTGGCGTGGCCGGTGCCGGCGCCGACATCCAGCACCACCGCCGGTGCGCGCGATTCCAGATAATCCAGCGATTCCATCAGGCGCTGGCGCACCTCGCGCTGCAGCGCGGCCGCATCGTCATAACGGTCGGCCGCGCGGGAAAACGCACGGCGGACATGGCGGGTATCAAAACGCAGACGCATCGTCATCTCACTGCAAGGGCCGTTGCCGGCCTTCAGAACGTACCGGGATAGGCGCCGCCGTCGATCAGCAGGTTCTGCCCCGTCAGGTAACCGGCCTGCGCACTGCACAGGAATGCGCAGGCCGCGCCGAACTCATCGGGGTGGCCGAAGCGCCCGGCGGGAATCGCCGCGCGCCTGGCCTCGGCCACGGCCTGCGCGTCGCCGCCCTGGCGGGCGGCCATGAAGGCGAAATTGCCACGCAGGCGGTCGGTGTCGAACTGGCCCGGCAGCAGGTTGTTGATCGTCACATTGGCCGACACCGTGCGCCGCGCCAGGCCGGCGACAAAGCCGGTCAGGCCCGAGCGCGCGCCATTGGACAGGGCCAGGATGTCGATCGGTGCCTTCACCGAAGACGAGGTGATGTTGACGACGCGGCCGAAGCCGCGATCCAGCATGCCGTCCACGGTGGCGCGGATCAGCGCGATTGGTGCCAGCATGTTGGCATCCAGTGCCGCGATCCAGTCGTCGCGCTCGAACTGGTGGAAGTCACCGGCGGGCGGCCCCCCCGCATTGGTGACCAGGATATCCACCTGCGGGCAGGCGGCCAGTGCCAGCGCCCGGCCGGCTTCGGTGGTGACATCGGCGGCCACCGTGCGCACCTGGCCAGCGGCGGGCAGGGCACGCAGTTCCGTCGCCGCCACTTCCAGCGCCGCC
>DALZLW010000295.1:0-3176 GCA_032007425.1 Stenotrophomonas sp. | reverse complement strand
TTCGCCGGCCAGCAGGAGACCTTCCTCAACGTGACCGGCGCCGACGATGTCGTGCACAAGGTCAAGGAAGTGTTCGCCTCCCTCTACAACGACCGCGCCATCGCCTACCGCGTGCACCACGGCTTCAAGCACGAAGACGTGTTCCTGTCGGCCGGCGTGCAGCTGATGGTCCGCTCCGGCGTCGGTTCGTCCGGCGTGCTGTTCACCCTGGACACCGAATCGGGCTTCCGCGACGTGGTCTTCGTCACCTCGTCCTTCGGCCTGGGTGAAATGGTGGTCCAGGGCGCAGTCAACCCCGACGAATACTACGTCTACAAGCCCACCCTGCAGGCGGGCAAGCCGGCCATCCTGCGCCGTTCGCTGGGCTCCAAGGCCATCCGCATGGTCTATTCGGACGTCCCGGGCGAGCGCGTCCGCATCGAGGACACCCCGGCCGAGCTGCGCAACACCTTCTCCATCAGCGATGAAGACGTGCAGGAACTGTCCAAGCAGGCGCTGGTCATCGAAAAGCATTACGGCCGCCCGATGGACATCGAGTGGGCCAAGGACGGCGTCAGCGGCAAGCTGTTCATCGTCCAGGCACGCCCGGAAACGGTGAAGTCGCGCAGCCACGCCACCCAGATCGAGCGCTTCGCGCTGACCGAAACCGGCGGCAAGGTGCTGGCCGAAGGCCGTGCCGTGGGCGCCAAGATCGGTTCCGGAGTGGCCCGCGTGGTCAAGTCGCTCGATGACATGGCCCGCGTGCAGCCCGGCGACGTGCTGATCGCCGACATGACCGACCCGGACTGGGAGCCGGTGATGAAGCGCGCCTCGGCCATCGTGACCAACCGCGGCGGGCGCACCTGCCACGCGGCGATCATCGCCCGCGAGCTGGGTGTTCCGGCGGTGGTCGGCTCGGGCAACGCGACCCAGCTGATCGAAGACGGCCAGGAAGTGACCGTCAGCTGCGCTGAAGGCGACACCGGCTTCATCTACGACGGCAAATTGGCCTTCGAGCGCACCACCACCGATCTGGGCAACATGCCGCCGGCACCGCTGAAGATCATGATGAACGTGGCCAACCCGGAACGTGCCTTCGACTTCGGCCAACTGCCGAACGCCGGCATCGGCCTGGCCCGCCTGGAAATGATCATCGCCAGCCATATCGGCATCCACCCGAATGCCCTGCTGGAATACGACCGCCAGGACGCCGCGACCAAGAAGAAGATCGATGAAAAGATCGCCGGGTACAGTGATCCGGTCGGCTTCTACGTGGATCGCCTGGCCGAAGGCATCGCCACGCTGACCGCGTCGGTGGCCCCGAACCCGGTGATCGTGCGCCTGTCGGACTTCAAGTCCAACGAGTACGCCAACCTGATCGGCGGCAGCAATTACGAGCCGCACGAAGAGAACCCGATGATCGGCTTCCGCGGCGCCAGCCGTTACGTCGACCCGAGCTTCTCGGCAGCGTTCGCGCTTGAATGCAAGGCCGTGCTGCGCGTGCGCAACGAAATGGGCCTGGACAACCTCTGGGTCATGATTCCCTTCGTGCGCACCCTGGAAGAAGGCCGCAAGGTCGTCGAGGTGCTGGAACACAATGGCCTGAAGCAGGGCGAGAACGGCCTGAAGATCATCATGATGTGCGAGGTGCCGTCCAACGCACTGCTCGCCGATGAGTTCCTCGAGATCTTCGATGGCTTCTCCATCGGCTCCAACGACCTTACCCAGCTCAGCCTGGGCCTGGACCGCGATTCTTCGATCGTCGCGCACCTGTTCGACGAACGTAACCCGGCGGTCAAGAAGCTGCTGTCAATGGCCATCCAGGCCGCTCGCGCAAAGGGCAAGTATGTTGGCATCTGCGGCCAGGGCCCGTCGGACCATCCGGATCTGGCCGAATGGCTGATGCAGGAAGGCATCGAATCGGTCTCGTTGAATCCCGATACCGTCGTCGATACCTGGCTGCGCCTGGCAAAGAGCAAGAGCGGCCAGTAAGCCCTCGCGGAAGGGCCGGCGGGAACGCCGCCCCTTCCCCGATACAACGCGGATGATGCCGTTTTGCCATGCCGTTAATGGCCTGATTGGCATCATGCTGCATCACGCAAGCCCCGCACTGCGGGGCTTGTCTGTTTCTGGCGCCCCCATCGACGCCACCCTGAAGGAGACCGCATGACCGCCGCCGCACCCGCTGCCCCCACCGCCCCCACCGCCAACTGGTTCCAATCCGTGAACTGGGAACGCATCCTGGAAACCTACGGCGTGCCACTGCTGGCCGCCCTTGTCGTGCTGCTGGTGGGCGTGTGGCTGGCCCGTCGCCTGTCCAACGTCCTGCCGCGCGCCACGGCCCGCGTGGGGATGGACCCGATGCTGGGCAGCTTCCTGCGCAACGTGGTCTATGCCGCCGCCCTGGTCATCGTGATCGTCCTGTCCATTGCCACCCTGGGCGTGCCGATCTCGCCGTTGTTGGCCGTCCTGGGCACCGCCGGCCTGGCCGTTGGCCTGGCGCTCAAAGACTCGCTGTCCAATATCGCCTCCGGGGTCATGCTGGTGACCCTGCGCCCGTTCCGCGTCGGCGACGTCGTCACCGTGTCCGGCCAGACCGGCACGGTGCGCGAGGTGCGCATTTTCCAGACAGTGCTGGTCGGTGCGGACAAACAGCACACCACCATTCCCAACAACCTGATCACCGCCTCCCCGATCATCAACCTGACGGCAGAGCCCACCCGTCGCGTGGAACTGGTGATTGGCATTGGCTACGAAGACAACATCCAGCTGGCCCGTGAAACCGCTATTGGCCTGATGAAGGCCGACAGTCGCGTACTGGCGACTCCGGAGCCGGACGTGGTGGTGTACGAACTGGGCGCGCACTCGATCAACCTTGGGGTTCGCTGCTACGTGAACTCGGCCGACCATTTCGGCACCAAGGTGACCTTGCTGGAGCAGATCAAGCTTGCTTACGACAAGGCCGGCATCAACATCCCGTATCCGCAGCAGGACATGCACCTGTACCTGCATGGCAAGGACGGCGAAGTGATCACTGCCGAGGCGTTGGTGCGGGATCCGCGCTGATTCTGATGGTCGGTCGCTGGGAGCGGCGGTTTGTGGGTGGCTGCTGGTAAAGCTGCGTCGGGTTGGGCGGTCGGGGCGGTGATGTGGGGGACGGCAAAAACCGCATCCCTGCAGGCCTCGCGTTTCGCCAT
>DALZLW010000294.1:0-3190 GCA_032007425.1 Stenotrophomonas sp. | reverse complement strand
GCGAAAGTGGCGGAATTGGTAGACGCCCTGGATTTAGGTTCCAGTGCCGCAAGGCGTGGGGGTTCGAGTCCCCCCTTTCGCACCCCGGCTACCCGGATCCCGGCCCCAGAGCGGCCACCGCGACCGTGGTCGGGCCCCTGTGCTGGCAGTGCTGGCCGGAATCGTCCAAACTAAAGGGCTGCGGCGGGTGCGAGCGTTCACGACCCGGCGTCCTTACAACCCGTTTCATCCAACACATCGTGCCGACGGCGGGAGCCATCGGTGGCAGGAGTCAACATGCAAGCTTCGATCGAAACCACCGGCACCCTGGAACGCCGCCTGAGCTTCTCGCTGCCGGAAGACCGTCTGCAGAGCCTCGTCGGTGGGCGCCTGGGCGAAATCGCGCGCACCACGCGCATCAAGGGCTTCCGTCCGGGCAAGGTGCCGGCCAAGGTGATCGAACAGCGCTTCGGCACCCAGGTGCGCGAAGAGGCCGTCGGTGGCCTGCTGCGCGAAACCTTCGATGCCGCCGTGCGTGAACACGCGCTGCGCATCGTCGGCAGCCCGCGCATCGACCAGGGCGAGCAGGGGGAGTTGTCGTTTGTCGCCACCGTCGAGCTGGTGCCGGATTTCGGTGACATCGACGTCAGCAAGCTGACCGTGGTCCGCCACAGAGCCGAAATCGGTGATGCCGACATCGATCAGATGATCGAGAACCTGCGTCAGCAGCGTCGCAGCTGGGCGCCGGTCGCCCGCGGTGCCCAGGACGGCGATCTGGTCGCCCTGGAAACCTGGTCGCAGGCCGGTGACGAGCGCCTGCCGGCGGAAGGCACCGAGAAGGGCACCATCGTGCTCGGCCAGGGCATGATGTTCGAAGCCATCGAAAAGGGCCTGGTCGGCCTGGCCAAGGGCGAAGAAAAGACCCTGGACGTCGAGTTCCCGGCCGACTGGCGCGTGCCGGTGCTGGCAGGCAAGACCGTGCAGGTCACTGTCAAGGTCACCGAAGTGTCGGAAGAGTCGCTGCCGGTCGTCGATGAAGCGTTCATCAAGAGCTTTGGCGTGAAGGGCGGCGATGTCGAGCAGTTCCGCAGTGACATCCGCGCCAACCTGGAGCGCGAGCTCAAGGGCGCGCTGATGAACCGCCTGCGCCGCGAAGTGGGCGAGCAGCTGATCGCTGCCTACGGTTCGGTCGACATGCCGCCGCGCCTGGTCGAAAACGAAGCCCGTGCCATGCTGGCCCAGCAGGTCGAGCAGGCCCGTCGTGGCGGCCGCGATCCGGGCGAAGTGCCCGCCGACGCGCACGAAGGCTTCAAGGACGCCGCTTCCAAGCGCGTGCTGGTCGGCCTGGTGGTCGGCGAAGTGGCCCGCACCAACGATCTGCGCCTGGATCCCAAGCGTCTGAACGAAACCATGCGCCTGATCGCTTCGACCTACGAAGAACCCGAGCAGGTCATTGAGATGTACCGCAACGACCCCCAGCTGATGTCGGGTCTGCAGAATCGCGTGATGGAAGAGCAGGTGATCGACTGGATCGCCGAGCGCGCCCAGCACACCGAGGAAACGCTGTCCTTCCAGGACGCCATCCGCGGCTGATCCGGCAGGCTGTTCCCGCCCCGTGCCTTTCGGCACGGGGTTGTTTCCTCCCAAGATAGGTGCCTCACGTAATGGACAACCGAGCCAAAGCCCTGAACATGGTTCCGATGGTGGTCGAACAGACCAGCCGTGGCGAGCGCGCCTACGACATCTATTCGCGGCTGTTGAAGGAGCGCCTGATCTTCCTCGTTGGCCCGATCGACGATCACATGGCCAATGTGGTGGTGGCGCAGCTGCTGTTCCTGGAAGCGGAAAATCCCGAAAAGGACATCAGCATCTACATCAACTCGCCCGGTGGCGTGGTTACGGCCGGCATGGCGATCTACGACACCATGCAGTACATCAAGCCGGACGTCAGCACGATCTGCATCGGCCAGGCCGCGTCGATGGGCGCGCTGCTGCTGTCGGCCGGCGCTGCCGGCAAGCGCTATGCGCTGCCGAACTCGCGCGTGATGATCCACCAGCCGCTGGGTGGCTTCCAGGGCCAGGCCACGGACATCGACATCCATGCCCGTGAAATCCTGACCCTGCGTTCGCGCCTGAACGAAGTGATGGCCAAGCACACCGGCCAGCCGCTGGAAACAATCGCGCGCGATACCGAGCGTGACAACTTCAAGAGCGCGGTCGAAGCGCAGGCCTATGGTCTGGTCGACCAGGTGCTCGAGCGCCGTCCGGATGAGTCCATCCAGGCCGGTTGATCGGCTGCGCCATGGCCGTGATCCGGCCGTTGATGCAGGGCGGGGTGGGGCTGGTGCCTCCCCGGCCCTGTGCTATTCTCGAATCGAACCCCCGTTTCAGCGGGTGGGGTAACTGGGTAATCGAAGCATGAGCGAAGACCGCCAAGGTCGTTCCACGGACAACGGCAAGATTCTGTACTGCTCCTTCTGCGGCAAGAGCCAGCATGAGGTGCGCAAGCTCATCGCCGGTCCGAGCGTGTTCATCTGCGATGAATGCGTGGAGCTGTGCAACGACATCATTCGTGAAGAGCTTGAGGAAAAGGCGCAGTCGGCGCGCAGTTCGCTGCCCAAGCCGCGCGAGATCCTCGAGGTCCTTGACCAGTACGTGATCGGGCAGAACCGTGCCAAGCGCACGCTGGCCGTGGCCGTCTACAACCACTACAAGCGCATCGAGAGCCGGCAGAAAAACGATGAGGTCGAACTGGCCAAGTCGAACATCCTGTTGGTCGGCCCGACCGGTTCGGGCAAGACGCTGCTTGCCGAAACGCTGGCCCGCCTGCTCAACGTGCCGTTCACCATGGCCGACGCCACCACGCTGACCGAAGCCGGTTACGTGGGCGAGGACGTGGAGAACATCATCCAGAAGCTGCTGCAGAAGTGCGACTACGACGTCGAGAAGGCGCAGCAGGGCATCGTTTACATCGACGAAATCGATAAGATCTCGCGTAAGAGCGAGAACCCGTCGATCACCCGCGACGTCTCTGGCGAGGGCGTTCAGCAGGCGCTGTTGAAGCTCATCGAAGGCACCGTGGCCAGCGTGCCGCCGCAGGGCGGCCGCAAGCACCCGCAGCAGGAATTCCTGCAGGTGGACACCAAGAACATCCTGTTCATCTGTGGCGGTGCGTTTGCCGGCCTGGACAAGGTGATCCAGCAGCGTTCCA
>DALZLW010000293.1:0-3207 GCA_032007425.1 Stenotrophomonas sp. | reverse complement strand
CTTGGCAACGGCGTCCGGCTTGATGATCGAAAGAGTGCGCTCCAGCGCCATGGGATGTCTCCAATGGATTCGGGCCGCAGATGGCCCGAAGGGTAACATGAAAAAAACCCGCGTCGGAAACGCGGGCTTGGCCTATAAACGTGCGCGAATTGTAACGCCTCCGCGCGACGGGCGGTAGGGCCCCGCACCCCGCCGCCCGGCCATGGCGCACAGCGCGTATTCATCCTGAGCGTTGGCTGACCGCCGGCGCAACTTTGCTGCACCGCAAAATGCCATACGCACCCGTCTGGTTCTAGTATCAAACGATCGTTTGATTCAGGCCTGTCTTTCCCGATGGCGAAGCCCGCCCACTTTTCAACCAAGGACCGCATCCTCGGCGCCGCCGAATCCCTGTTCGCACAGCACGGCTTTGCAGGCACGTCGTTGCGGCAGGTGACCAGCCAGGCGGACGTCAACATCGCTGCGGTCAACTATCACTTCGGCTCCAAGGACAACCTCGTCAATGAGGTCTTCCGCCGCCGCATGGATGAGATGACCGGCGCGCGCATGGCGCAACTGGCGCAGGCCACCAGTCAGCACCCCGGCGACCTGCGCGCCGTCCTGGCCGCCTTCGTCGAGCCGGCGCTGGCCATGGCACAGGATCGCCAGAACGGCGGCGCCTTCGTCCGCGTGATCGCCCGCGCCTACGCCGAGAAGAACGACAACCTGCGCAAGTTCCTTTCTGACCACTACGGCCATGTGCTGCGTGCCTTCGCCAAGGCCATCAGCGCCTGCGTGCCAGCGCTGAGCAAGGGCGAGCTGTATTGGCGCCTGGACTTCCTGGCCGGCTCGCTGACCTATGCCATGGCCGACTTCGGCCTGATCAAGCGACCCGCGGGTGTCACCGAAGACGCGCATCGTGCACAGGCTGCACGCGAGCTCATCCATTTCGCCGAAGCCGGGTTCCGCGCTGCCGCCCGCAGCGCCGCCCTGGCCGATCCCTCCTGATTCCACCGGTACCAACAGAGGCCTCATCAATGTCCACTTCCCTGCTTGTCCGCCGCGCCGCCGTGCTGGGTGCCGGCGTCATGGGTGCCCAGATCGCCGCCCACCTGACCAACGCCGGTGTCGATACCGTGCTGTTCGACCTGCCCGCCAAGGAGGGCCCCGCCGATGGCGTGGTGCTCAAGGCGCTGGCCAACCTGGGCAAGTTGAGCCCGGCACCGCTGGCCAGCAAGTCACTGGCTGAGGCCATCCTCCCGGCCAACTACGAGACCGGCCTGGACCAGCTGAAGGACTGTGACCTGATCATCGAGGCCATCGCCGAGCGCATGGACTGGAAGCAGGACCTGTACAAGAAGATCGCCCCGTTCGTCGCCGATCATGCGGTGCTGGCCTCCAACACCTCCGGCCTGGGCATCAACAAGCTGGCCGACGTGCTGCCCGAGCAACTGCGCCACCGTTTCTGCGGCGTGCATTTCTTCAATCCGCCACGTTACATGCACCTGGCCGAGCTGATTCCGGCCAGTACCACCGACAAGGCGGTGCTGGAAGGCCTGGAAGCGTTCCTGGTCACCACCCTGGGCAAGGGCGTGGTGTACGCCAAGGACACCCCGAACTTCATCGGCAACCGCATCGGCGTGTTCTCGATCCTCTCCACCATCCACCACACCGAACAGTTCGGCCTCGGCTTTGACGAGGTGGATGGCCTGACAGGTCCACTGGTAGGACGCCCCAAGTCGGCGACCTACCGCACTTCCGATGTGGTCGGCCTGGACACCATGGCGCATGTGATCAAGACCATGGGCGACACCCTGCCCGACGACCCCTGGCATGCGTTCTTCAAATCGCCCAAGTGGCTGGAGGCGTTGATCGCCAAGGGCGCCCTCGGCCAGAAGACCGGCGCCGGCATCTTCCGCAAGGTTGGCAAGGACATCGTGGTACTGGACCTGGAGAAGCAGGACTATCGTCCGGCTGACCGCAGCGCCGCTGCGGAAGTGGTCGAGATCCTGAAGATCAGGAACCCGGCCGAGAAGTTCGCCAAACTGCGTGAGAGCCAGCACCCGCAGGCGCAGTTCCTGTGGGCCACGTTCCGCGATCTGTTCCATTACAGCGCATACCACCTGGCCGACATCGCCGAGACCGCGCGCGATGTCGACCTTGCGATCCGCTGGGGCTACGGCTGGTCGCTGGGACCGTTCGAAACCTGGCAGGCCGCGGGCTGGAAGCAGGTGGCACAATGGATCGCCGACGACATCGTCGCCGGCAAGAGCATGAGCAGTGCGCCGTTGCCGGATTGGGTGTTCGATGGCCGCGACGGCGTGCACGCCGCCGAGGGCAGCTACAGCCCGTCGCGCAACGCCAAGCTGCCGCGTTCGTCGCTGCCGGTGTACCAGCGCCAACGCTTCCCGGATCCGCTGCTGGGCGAGCAGTTCGCGCCGGGCGAGACCGTGTTCGAGAACGACGGCCTGCGCATGTGGCACGACGGCGACGGCATCGCCGTGGTCAGCTTCAAGACCAAGATGAACACGGTGTCCGACCAGGTGCTCGACGGCCTGCAGGAATGCGTCAGCCGCGCCGAAAAGGAATTCCAGGGCCTGGTGATCTGGCAGCAGAAGGAACCCTTCTCCGCCGGTGCCGACCTGGCCGGCGCGCTGGGCCTGCTGCAGGCCGGCAAGGTCGACCAGTTCGAACAGATGGTGGCCAACTTCCAGCGCACCAGCCAGCGCATCAAGTATTCGCTGGTCCCGGTCGTGGCCGCCGTCCGCGGCCTGGCCCTCGGCGGGGGCTGCGAGTTCCAGATGCACAGCGCCAAGACCGTGGCCTTCCTGGAAAGCTACATCGGCCTGGTCGAGGCTGGCGTCGGTTTGCTGCCGGCCGGTGGCGGCCTCAAGGAGCTGGCCGTGCGTGCTTCGCAGGCCGCTGGCCCGGGCGGCGACGTCTTTGCCGAACTGAAGAAGACCTTCGAGACCGTGGCCATGGCCAAGGTGTCCAACTCCGCGATCAACGCCAAGGAACTGGGCCTGCTGCGCAGCACCGACAAGGTCGTGTTCAATAGCTACGAGGCCCTGCACATCGCCAAGGCCGAGGCACGCGCTCTGGCCGAAGCGGGCTATCGTCCGCCACTGCCGGCACGTCGCATCCAGGTCGCCGGCGACGTGGGTATCGCCACCTTCAAGATGATGCTGGTCAACATGCTGGAAGGCCGCTTCATCAGCCCGTACGACT
>DALZLW010000292.1:0-3294 GCA_032007425.1 Stenotrophomonas sp. | reverse complement strand
CCGCCTTCAGCTCGGCTTCGGTGGGCGGCGTCGGCGTTTCGCCGGGCTTCAGCGCACTGACCTTGCTGCCCGGTTTGAGGCGGAACTGGCCTTCGCTGACCACCTGCTCGCCACCGGCCAGGCCTTCGGCGATCTGCACATGGCTGTCGCCCACTTCCACCCCGCTGCGCACGGTCTGCATCTTGACCGTCTTGTCGCCCTGGACCACGTAGACATACTCGCCATCCGGGCCACGCAGCACCGCCTGGCTGGGCAGCACCACGCCACCGGCAATGGTGCGCAGCTGCATGCGGATGTTGACGAACTGGCCGGGCCACAAGGCGTTGTCGGTGTTCTCGAACAGGCCGCGCGCGCGGAACGTGCCGCTGTCACTGCTGATCAGGTTGTCCACCACGTCGAGCTTGCCGTCACCGCTGATGACATGGGCATCGGTACGGTCCAGCGCGGCTATGGCCACGTTGCCGGCAGCCTGGGCCTGGCGGACGTCGCCGAGCTGCCGCTCCGGCACGTTGAACACGACATGGATGGGGTGGATCTGGGTCAGGGTGACCAGGGCAGTACCGGCGCTGACGATGTTGCCGGCGTCCACCGCACGGATGCCGGCGATGCCGGAGATCGGCGCGATGACCTTGGTGTACTGCAGCTGCACCTGGGCGGCGCGCATGCTGGCGTCATTGGCGGCGACCGCACTTTCGTACTGGGCGACCTGGTTGCGCTGGGTGTCCAGGTCGGTCTTGGCCACGTACTGCTGGTATTCCGGTGAGCTGGAGCGCTGGAAGTTGGAGCGTGCGGTGGCCAGCAGCGCCTGGTTCTGGCGCTTGGCCGCGGCCGCTTCGTCGTAGCTGGCCTGCGCGCTGCGCGCGTCGATGGTCGCCAGCACGTCGCCCTGCTTGACCTCCTGACCTTCGCGGAAGTTGATGCTGAGCAGCTGGCCGCCAATCTGCGGGCTGACCGTGACCGTATTCATCGCGGTCACGGTACCCAGTGCGCTTGCATAGACCGGCACGTCCTGGCGCATCGCCTCGACCACGGTCACCGGAACCGGTGCGCCGGTTGGCGCGTCAGCGCCTGCGTTGGCGGCAGAAGGCGTGGCTTCCGGTGACTTCTTGCCGCCGCCTGCCAGGCGCAGTCCGACGAACACCAGCACCAACACCGCCAGGACCAGCAGTACGATCTTCCACAAACGCGACATTCCATTCACTCCCGGGGGCTGGGCCGGGCGTATACCCGGTTGGCAAGGTGCAAAGCATACCGTTCGCCCAAGCGCCTGACTGCATGACGTATGGGAGGGGTGATAGGACCTGCGCGGGCCGTAAATGTTCCCGAGGAGGCGGGGTTGCCCTACATTCGAGGCACCTTCCCACCTGAATGGAGCGCTCAATGCCCCGTATCCCCGTGCTGCTTTCCGCGATGCTGCTGGCCCTGCCAGGGTTGTCCCAGGCCCAGCAGGCGGCCCCGATGCCGGCCGAGCGCGCCGAAGTGGCCGCCGCCGCGCAGCGCCTGCAGGCGAAGGTGGTGGCGTGGCGGCGCGATTTCCACGCCCACCCGGAGCTGTCCAATCAGGAAGTGAACACCTCGGCCAAGGTGGCCGCCGCGTTGCGTGCCATGGGCCTGAAGCCGCAGACCGGGGTCGCCAACCACGGCGTGGTGGCGATCATCGAGGGCGGCCGACCGGGGCCGAAGATCGCACTACGCGCCGACATGGATGGCCTGCCGGTAGCTGAACAGACCGGGTTGCCCTATGCCTCCAAGGCCACCGGTACGTACCGCGGCGAGCGCGTGGGGGTGATGCACGCCTGCGGCCATGACGCGCACATGGCAACCCTGCTGGGCGTGGCCGAGGCCTTGGTCGCGATGAAAAAGGACCTGCCCGGGCAGGTCATGCTGATCTTCCAACCGGCGGAAGAAGGCGGCGACCCGGGTGAAGTGTGGGGTGCGGCGCTGATGCTGAAGGAAGGCGTGTTCGCCGATTTCAAGCCCGAAGCGATCTTTGGCCTGCACGTGTTCTCCAGCGTCCAGGTGGGCCAGATCGCGGTACGCGGCGGCCCGTTGATGGCAGCGGCGGACATGTTCGACATCACGGTGGATGGACGGCAGACCCACGGCTCGGCACCGTGGAACGGCATCGACCCGATCGTGGCCAGCGCCGACCTGATCAGCACCGCGCAGACCATCGTCAGCCGCCGCGCCAACCTGTCCAAACAGCCTGCCGTCCTGACGTTCGGTGCGATCAAGGGCGGGGTGCGCAACAACATCATTCCGGACAGCGTGAACATGATCGGTACCATCCGCACCTTTGACGATGGCATGCGCCAACAGGTGTTTGATGCGCTGCGCAGTGTCAGCGAGCACGTGGCTGGCGCCCATGGGGCCACGGCCAAGGTGGCGATCCAGGAGGGCTACCCGGCCACGATCAATGACCCGGCCCTGACCGCGCGGATGCTGCCGAGCCTGCAGGCGGTGGTGGGTGCGGACAATGTGTACGAGCCGCCGCTGCAGATGGGCGCCGAAGATTTCTCGTTGTTCGCACGCGAAGTGCCGGGAATGTTCTTCTTCGTGGGATCGACGAGCGCGGGCATCGATCCGGCGACAGCGCCGGGTAATCATTCACCGAAGTTCCTGCTGGACGAGAAGTCGCTGGACGTGGGCATGCGCGCACTGCTGCAGGTGAGCCTGGATTATCTGAATGGTGCGGGGACCCCGGCGGGGTGAGGTGGGCCGGCCTGCGGCCGGACTTGCATGCCAGAGCCAGAGCCAGAGCAACGGCGACGGCAACGGCAACGGCAACGGCAACGGCAACGGCAGGTCATGGCGGGGCGATGCTGGCGGGCGCGCTCGGGTCGAGGGCGGGGAGGCGGTGCGGGACCCGCCGTAAATCCATCCATGGAGGCTTCCGTTCGGCTCCTGCCTCACAGAGTCCCGCTCCGCCTCCCCGCCCTCACCCAAGCACTCCAAAACCCTCCAACGCCGATACGCTGCCAAAGCCAAAGCCAAAGCCAAAGCCAAAGCCAAAGCCCGGAGCTTTGAGCCTGGGGCCGAGGGAGAGCCGGATTCTCAGGTTTTCTCTCGCAACGTCGGAGTTAACAGTTGGTGTTTTTATTTCTGATTTCTGACTTTTGACTTTTGACTTTTCACTTTTGATTTTGATTTTGATTTTGATTTTTTATTTACCTGCTTTACGGGTGGGTGGCGGCCGGACGAATGAGTGGGACGGGCGGGAGGTGGCGGCCATGGACTGTGTGCGGCAGGAGCCGCACGCAAGCCCCCATGGATGGGTTTACGGCGTGTCCATGG
>DALZLW010000291.1:0-3317 GCA_032007425.1 Stenotrophomonas sp. | reverse complement strand
CGTGGCCGGCATTCTCAGCGCGTTGCTGATGTCATGGGTGATGAAGCGTTGGCGTCGCGACAAGAGCGAGCACCCGCTGATGCTGGAACTGCCCTCGTACCGCATCCCGCACCCGCGCGACCTCGCGGTGGGCCTGTACGAACGCGGCATGATCTTCCTCAAGCGCGTTGGTGGCATCATCCTGGCGCTGACGATCCTGTTGTGGGTGCTGCTGTCGTTCCCCGGCGCGCCGGAAGGGGCTACCATGCCGGCCATCGACTACAGTTACGCCGGCCAGATCGGCCACGCGATGACCGCGATCTTCGCGCCGCTGGGCTTCAACTGGCAGATCTGCATCGCCCTGATCCCGGGCATGGCGGCACGTGAGGTGGCGGTTTCCTCGCTGGCCACGGTGTATGCGCTGTCGGCGGCTGACGACGACGCGGCGGCGCAGGCCCTGACCCCGCTGATCGGCGAGGGCTGGACGCTGGCCACCGGCCTGTCGCTGCTGGTCTGGTTCATTTACGCCCCGATGTGCATCTCCACCCTGGCCACGATCAAGCGCGAAACCAACTCGTGGTCGAAGATGGCGTTTGCCACCGGCTACCTGTTCGCCGCGGCCTATATCGCTGCGCTCATCACCTATCAGGTGACCCGCCTGCTGGGCGGTGGCTGATGGATGCCGGCCTGCTCATCCAGTACGTCCTGGTGGCGCTGGCGGTGCTGGTCAGCCTGTGGGTGGTGATCAAGAAGCAGTTCCCCCGCACCCTGCGCCGTGCGCGCGGCGCGATTGCCCTGCGCCTGTTGCGCGACGGGGCCGGTGGTTGGCGGCAGGCGCTGGGGCGGCGGATCGCCCCCCCGGCGTTCTCGACCGGCGCCTGTGGCGGCTGTGACAGCTGCGGTCCGGGTAAGCCAAAGCAGCATTAGACACGCGCCTGCGCGGTCAGGGCGGCGAGGCACGCATGCCCCAGCCGCTGGCACCGGGCGATGCCGGGTCCGGCAGTGGTTGCAGCAGGGCCATGGGCTCCATCGGCGCATTGTGTTGGCGGATTTCCAGATGCAGGTGCGGGCCCGTTGCCGATCCCGAGCTACCGACCTGGCCGAGCAGGGTGCCCTGTTGCACGCGGTGGCCGACTGCCAGCGTCGGTGCGAAGCGCTCCAGGTGCGCATACCAGCTGCTGTAGCCGGCGTCATGCGCGATCACCACCAGGCGGCCGTAGCCACCGGGCGTCTGGACGATACGATGCACCGTGCCCTCTGCAATGGCCAGCACGTCGGTGCCGCGAGGGGCGGCCAGATCGGCGCCGGTATGCGTGTGGCGTCTGCCTGCGATGGGATGGGTGCGACGGCCAAACGGGCTGCTGATCCGGTAGCTGACCTGCAAGGGTGGGTTGAAGTGCGGATCCTGGCTGTGCAGGTGGGCCTGCTCGTGCAGATCCGCGTCCTGCAGCAGCGCCGTCGGCGAATACTTGACCGTGACCGGGGGCAGGATCAGGGGCAGGGCGGCGCTTGACGATGGGGGGGCGTAGGCGCTACCGGCGGCGGCAAGCAGCACGGAGAGCGCCGCAGCGGCGCGCACCGGCCACCGCGATGCGGTAGAGGAGCAGGGGGGGCGTTCCAGCTGAGACATGGTTGCTGCACCAGGCGACGGAATATGCCGCGCAGCATCGCAATGCACCGGCCTGGTCCATGGCCTGGCCGGCGTTTTTTCGTACCCGTACGACTACATTTCGTACGCGTACGAGCGTGGGGCTATTCGGGTGCCTCGCCGCAGCGGCTCGCCCAGACGCGTACCAGCGCCGCGTCATGGTCTACGCCGAGCTTGCGCATGGCGCTGCGCTTCTGCGTGCTGATGGTCTGCTTGCTGCGATGCAGCTGCTGGGCGATCTGCTCGGTGCGCAGGCCGCTCAGATAAAGCCGGATGACTTCGGTTTCGCGCGGGCTGAGTGCATCCCGGGCGGTGCGCTCGGCGTCCAGCAGGCGTTGGATGGCCGGTGAAAAGTACGGTGTGCCGACCCGTGCGGTTTCCAGTGCGGCCGCCAGATGGCCAGCCGCATCGGCCTTGCTGACGATGCCCAACACCCCGCAGCGGACAATCTGCACCAGGACCGCGGGCGATTCCTGCATGGTGTGGACCACGATGCGCAGTGCAGGGTGGCGTTGGCGCAGGAAGCGCAGCATCGACAGGCCATCTGCGTGGGTACCGCCGGGCATGGCGTAGTCCGTCACCAGGGTGTCGCAGCGCAGTGTCGCCAGCTGCTGATGCAACTGGTCGGTGGTGCGCGCGCAGCCCATGATCCGGAGGCGCGGAACACCGCGCAGCAGGGCCTCCATTCCTGCCAGCACAGTGGCGTGATCGTCGGCCAACAGTACGCGCATCAGGCAATCCGCTCGCTCGGCTCGTTGCAGTGTGGCGCCGATGGTGGTGAAGATCGCGTCGGCAGCGGGCGATACCCGCTTGTCGGGGCGTGCCCGCCCCGCTAGCCTGCACGGATGAACCAGACTCCCCTGCGATTGCTTATTCACGGCGCCTCCGGGCGCATGGGCCAGGCTTTGCTGCGACTTGCTGCTGAACGACCGGAGACGCTGCAGGTGGTGGCGGCTTTTACCGGTCGGGCACCGGCCCAGCGCGTGGTGGAGGGCGTGCCGCACTTTGCCGCCAGTGAACTGGCGGGCGCCCCATCGTTCGACGTCGCCATCGATTTCAGCCTGCCTGAAGGTTTCGATGCCCTGCTGGCGCTGTGTGTCGCCCGCGGCGCACCGCTGGTATCGGGCACGACTGGCATCAGTGCCGCCCAGCGCGCTGCCCTTGAAACCGCCGCACAGACGATTCCGCTGGTCTGGGCATCCAACTTCAGTCTGGGTGTAGCGGTGCTGGACGAGCTGGTCGAGCGCGCGGCCCAGGCCTTGTCGGGTTGGGATTGTGACGTCGTGGAGTCGCACCATACACAGAAGAAGGACGCCCCCTCGGGCACCGCCTTGACCTTGGGTCAGGCGGCGGAGCGGGGCGGGGCGAGCCCCAGTTATGCCAGCCTGCGGGCCGGTGACATTGTCGGCGAGCACCTGGTGCAGTTTGCAGGCCTGGGCGAGCGTATCGAACTGGTGCACCGGGCGACCAACCGGGACATCTTCGCCCGTGGGGCGTTGTTCGTGGCGGGACAACTGGTTGGCCGGGCGCCGGGGGCTTATCGGGTACGTGATCTGTTGGATCGCCCGGTGGGCTGACGGCTGCCGGCCGTCGGCTGTCGGCTGGTGTGCGCCTGGAGCGGCGCGTGCTTGTGGTGCGGTGGCTGCGGGTTTCTTTGGTGGGGGCCGGGTGGAGGGGCTGGGCCGGGGGA
>DALZLW010000290.1:0-3359 GCA_032007425.1 Stenotrophomonas sp. | reverse complement strand
CGGTGCCAACGGCGTCGCGGCCGCTTCCTGCAGTGCGCCGGCGGCAACCGGCAACGCTGGCAGCGGCTCGGGCGGCAGCACCTCAGCCGGTGCGTCCGCCGCTTCAGCGCTGTCTTCCACAGCCACCGGGGCGGGGATCAGGCTGGATGAAGGCGTAACGGCAGCCACCGCCACCAGCAGGCGGTAGCCGGTCTTGGCGATGGTCTCGATGTAGACGGTGTCGTCGTCGTTGCCGGCAAACGCCTTGCGCAACTGGGTGACCGCCTGGGTCAGCACATCGTTGGTCGGCAGGGTATCGGGCCAGACTTCCTGGAACAGCTCCTCGCGCGTGACCACGCGGCCGGGCTCACGGACGAGCACCCGCAGCACGCCCACCGCCTTGGGCGTGAGCCGCCGCAGCCGCCGGACACCATCGACCTGCACCTCGCGCGAGGTCAGGGTGACCGTGCAGGCGCCAAGGCGCAGCACATCGGCGCTGTCGAACGGGCTGCTGTTACTCACGCGCGCAGCCGTTCGCCCGGGATGAACCGGAAGGCGAAATACCGCGGAAAAACCGAACAGCCAGACTCTGCAAACTGCATGGACCCATACCGCAAAAAAAATGAAGCCGGCGAATACTAGCCTATGCGTGTTAACCGCAGCCTGCTGCGGACGACATCAGGCTCTCTCTCGCCGACGTAACCCAGATAAACAGCCTCATCATTCGCGCTCATTGAGCGCGATTTTTTTATCTGCGGTTCAGATTAACGCCTGTTCAGCATCGTCAGCCCTACCAAGCGCGAGACCACCAGCGCGACGTACATGACCCCCGCAAACTGGGCCAACATCACCAGCGCACGGGCTTGCGGGTGCACAGGCACCACGTCACTCAGGCCGACGCCGGACAGTAAGCTGAAGCTCAGATAAAGCAACTCCATCCACGTACGGAAATCGCCTTGGCCGAGGCTGACGAAACTGCCTGGATACCAGGCCTGGCACACGCTGAAGGCAAAAGCGAATGCCCAGGCCAACAGGGTGAAGGTGGCGCCACTGGCGAACAGCTCGTCGCGGGTGACCTTGTGGTCCTGCAACATGTAGGCAATCAATGCACCGGCCGTGTAGAAATACAGCAGGCTTTCCAGGATCTGCGCCACGGTGCCCAGCCCCGGCATGGTCAACCACACCGAGGCAGTCGAAAACACCACCGACGGCACCGCCAGCACCAAGGCCAACCACGTCCCCAGCGGACTGCGCTGCACCACCCACAGCGCCAAGCCCAGCACCGCAATGCCGAACGCACCGACCGCGGCGCGCCCCCCGGGCGTTTCATCCATTGCCGGATACAGCAACACCCCCAGCAACTGGGCGGCCAACAGCCAGGCCGAGGGATGGCGGCGGCTGATGGCGAGCCAACGCAGGGTCACGGGAATCGGCATGGTCAACGCATCAGCAGGATGGAGGGCTGCAGCATACCCAAGCCAGCGCGCGGGAACTGGCACAGGGGTGCGCCCCACCAACGACCGCTCAGCAGCGCCACCGCCCCGATTGCGACACTGACAGCCCGCACACGGTGCGGCTGCTACCCTCGCGACGTTTATGTCACGACGCCGCTCGCTGATCATTATCGGCCGCCGGCGGTGTTTCTGCGCCCAGCGCAGGCAACCTCCCCTCATTCACTGATCGGAGAAGCTCCTACCATGGTGTTTCGAATTTCCATCGCGCTGGTCGCGCTGCTTGTCCTCGCCGCCGGCATCGCGCCGGGCCCCTTCAATGCTTTCGTGCAATCCATCCTGGTCGAGCTGGTGCGCGGCGTTGGCTGGCTGTACCTGGTGGTGGTGTTTCTCGCCCTGTCCTTCCTGATGTACCTGGCCTTCGGCCGTTTCGGCAACCTGCGCATCGGCGGCGAAGACGCCGACCCGGATTTCTCCCGCGGCAGTTGGATGTCGATGCTGTTCGCCGCCGGCATGGGCATCGGCCTGGTGTTCTGGGGCGCGGCAGAGCCGATCTCCCACTTCGTCAAACCGCCGGAAGGGCTGGCCCCGCAGAGCATGGAAGCCGCACGCGCGTCGATGCGGTACGCATTCTTCCACTGGGGCCTGCACCCTTGGGCCATCTACGCATTGATCGGCCTGGCCATGGCCTGGTTCCAGTTCAACCGCAATGGGCGCGGGCTCATCAGCGACATGCTGCAACCGCTGATCGGCGCCCGCCATCGCGGCTGGATCGGCCACACGGTCAACATCGCCGCCGTGGTGGCAACGGCCGTGGGTGTCGCCACCACCTTGGGATTCGGCACGATCCAGATCGCCGCCGGCCTGCAGCGCGTGTTCGGCATCGAGGCCACGGTGCCGATGCAGATGACCATCATCGTCATCGCATTCGTGATGTACATGCTCTCCTCCGCCAGCGGCGTGGAGCGCGGCGTCAAGTGGTTGTCCAACTTCAACCTGGCTCTGGCGGCCCTGCTGCTGGCCTTCGTGCTGGTGCTCGGCCCCACCGGCTTCATCTTCGACACCTTCACCACCACCGTCGGTTCCTACCTCAACCAGCTGGTGACGATGAGCCTGCGCATGTCGCCGTTCTCCGGCAGCACCTGGGTCGCCGACTGGACGATCTTCTACTGGGCGTGGTGGATTGCCTGGGCGCCGTTCGTCGGCGCCTTCATTGCCCGTATCTCACGCGGACGCAGCGTGCGCGAGTTCGTCATCGGCGTGGTCATCGCACCGACCCTGCTGGGCTTCCTCTGGTTCTCGGTATTTGGCGGCACCGCACTGTGGGCGCAACTGTTCGGCCAGGCCGATCTGCTGCAGGCCCTCGGCAACGGTTATGAAACCGTGTTGTTCACCTTGTTTGATGCCTTGCCGATCTCCATCGTGCTGGCGTCTGTTGCCTTGGTCCTGCTGATCATCTTCTTCGTCACCTCGGCCGACTCGGCGGTGCTGGTGTTGGCCAGCATGTCCACCGACGAAGCCGGCGATCCACCGCTTTCGCGCAAGATGGCCTGGGGCGTGGCCGTGGCCTTGATTGCCGGGGTGCTGTTGTTGGCCGGTGGGCTGGACGCGCTGCAGGGGGTGATCACGATTGCGGCCCTGCCGTTTGCCCTGTTGATGGTGCTGGTGATGATTTCGCTGTATCGCGTGCTGGACCAGGAGTGCACGCTGCAACACCGGCGTGCGCAGCGTGCGCGGCGGATGATCGATGCCTGGATCGAGCGGGAGATGGCGGCGCAGGAGGAAGCTGCGCGGGAGGCGCCGGTGGACCGCTGACAGCGGCGGGGTTTTGTGGGTGGCTGCGGAGAAGCCTGTTCATGGGTTTGGGCGGTCGGGGCTGTGGTGTGGGGGACGGCAAAAACTACATCCATGTGTGCCTCGCGTTTCGCC
>DALZLW010000289.1:0-3361 GCA_032007425.1 Stenotrophomonas sp. | reverse complement strand
ACCGGCGGGCCGCCGCGCCGCCCGCACCTTCGACAACGATCCGGAAAACACCGCCGAGGGCATCTTCGGCGATGCGCCCGTGGATACCGCCGGGTTCCGCCAGGCCGTGCAGCGCGCCTATGAAGATCCGCTGCAACGCCCCACCCGCACCATTACCCGCTGGGTGCCGCGCAATCCTGACGATCCGCAGCCCCCGCCGCAGCTGGACAGCGATTGGATACAGCGGATCATCACGCTCATACAGACCTGGTCGGCGCGGCTGGCCGCCGGTGGTTTGTGGCTGGGTGTCGGCGTGGTGCTGGTGCTGATCCTGCTCACGATGAAGTATTGGCTGCCCTGGTTGCGCGGCACCGGCCGGCGCCGACGCGAGGCGCCCCTGCCGGTGCAGGAACAGGCCGTGCCGGAGCTGCCGCCAGCCCTGCCCGACGACGTCGCCACCCAGGCGCGCGCACTATGGCGCCAAGGCCTGTTCCGCGAAGCACTGGCCCTGTTGTACCGCGCCAGCGTGGACAGCATCGTCGAACGCAGCGGCCAGCGACTGCCCCCCGGGGCCACGGAAGCACAGGTACTGCGTGCCTCACGCCAATTGGCGGAAGCGGAGGACCGGCAGCTGGCGGCACGCATCGTGCGCGTCTGGCAGTACGCCGCCTATGCCGGCCAGTTGCCTGACAGCACCGCCTTCGACGAACTGGCCGGGCAACTGCAGCAGCGCTTCGGGTGGCAGGCATGAGTGCGCGCAAGGTCGCCTGGCTGGTGGTCGGGCTGGCGCTGTTGATCGTGCTGCCGTTGAGCCTGCGCTTCGTGATCACCCATCAGCGGGTCAGCGAAGAAGTCGTGCTGCCGCCCAAGGGCGAAGCGGCCTACAACCCGCTGTACGCACTGGGCCAGGCGCTGCGGGCCGACGGCCAGCGCGTGCAGGCCGCGCCGCGGCTGGACACCAGCACCGCAGCGCTGGCACCCGGCGATACCGTGGTGTTGCTGCAGGACCCTTCCGAACTGGGGCGGCCGGCCGTGGACGCTTTGCTGGCCTGGGTGGACCGCGGTGGCCACCTGCTGCTGCGCACGCCACCACCGGTGCGCGACGGCGCCGACGATGACGACCCCGAGCCCCCGCTGCTGCAGGCGCTGGGCGTGTACAGCCGGGGCTATGGCAAGGCCTGCCAGCCCTTCCATGTGCGCGATGACATGGGTCATGTCGAGTTCTGCAACGGCCGCCGCTTTGATCTGGATGACGATGCCTATGCGGCAGTGACCCACGAATGGGGCAATGACCAGGGCGACGATGGCTATGTGTTCACCCGCATGCGCCGTGGCGCCGGCGTGGTGGACGTGCTGGCCGACATGGACTTCATGCGCAACGCGCCTGAAAAACACTTGATCGTGGAGACGATCGAACGCGCCGCACCCGATGCACAGCAACGCCTGCGCGCGCCGGCGGGCGGGCTGTTCGACAGATCCCACCGTGACCTGGCCCGCTACCTGCTGGCGCCCAACTACGGCAAGGGCACGCTGCACCTGGTGTATGCCAGCCGCCCGCCTTCGCTGTGGGCGCAGGTGATCAAACGTGGCTGGCCGGTAGCGCTGCCGCTGCTGCTGGCCCTGCTCGGGTGGCTGTGGGCACGCGCACAACGCTTCGGCAGCCAGCTGCCTGCACCGGCCGATGAACGCCGTTCGCTGCTCGAACATGTCCGTGCCAGCGGTGAACTGTTGCTGCGCCACCGCCAGGGCACACGCCTGCATGGGGCGGTGCGCACGCTGTTCTACAAACGGCTGCAGGCCCGCGCGCCGCTGGCTGCGCAGCTGCAGGGCCTGGAACAGGCGCAGGCGATCGCCGCGCTGTTGCACTGGCCGCTGGACCGCGTGCAGCGCGCGCTGGCGCCACCGACCGCCGCTGATCTGCCTGCGCTGAAAGAGCGCATCACCTTGTTGCTCCAGATGAGACGCCTGCTATGACCGAACGCGAAACCACTGCCCCACCGCCGTTGGCCGGCAATCCGCTGGTTGAACGGGTCGATGCGATCCGCCAGGCCGTGGGCCAGGCCTTCATCGGCCAGCCCGAGGTGCTGGACCAGATCCTGATCGCCCTGTTGGCCGGCGGCCACGTGCTGATCGAAGGCGTGCCCGGGCTGGGCAAGACTCTGCTGGTGCGCGCGCTGGCCCAGGCGCTGGAACTGGACCACGGCCGCGTGCAGTTCACCCCGGACCTGATGCCCGGCGATATCAGCGGCCATGCGGTGTACGACCCGAAGACCGAGGCGTTCACCATCCGCCGTGGCCCGGTGTTCACCCAGTTGCTGCTGGCCGATGAAATCAACCGCGCGCCGGCCAAGACCCAGTCCGCGCTGCTGGAAGCCATGCAGGAAGGCCAGGTGACCATCGAAGGTGAATCGTTCCCGTTGCCACCGCCGTTCATGACGCTGGCCACGCAGAACCCGCTGGAGCAGGAAGGCACTTACCCGCTGCCGGAAGCGCAGTTGGATCGTTTCCTGCTCAAGGTGCTGATCGACTACCCCACGCTGGATGATGAAAAGCGCATGGTGGATGCGATCACCACCGGCCGCAGCGCGGGCGATTTCGATCTGGCCCAGGTGCCGCGCGTGCTGACCGCTGCCGATGTGGTGGCTCTGCAGCAGGCCACATCGGCCATCACCGTGGATCCGGAAGTGATCGATTACGCGGTGCGCATCGTCGCCGAAACCCGGCGTTGGCCGGGCATCGCGCTGGGCGCTGGCCCGCGCGGCAGCATCGCCCTGGTGCGTGCGGCGCGGGCGCAGGCGGTGCTGTCCGGCCGCGATTTCGTCACCCCGGATGATGTGCGTGACATCGCCCGGCCAGCGCTGCGCCATCGCCTGGCGCTGTCACCCGAGCTGCAGATTGAAGGCCAATCGGTCGACGATGTGCTGGCCGCGCTGTTGGCCAAGGTCGAAGCACCGCGCCGATGAGGCCCACCGCGCTCCTGCTGGGCCTGTTGCTGGCATGGTCGGTGCTGGGCGCACTGGTACTGGCCGGCTGGTTGCCGATGCTGGCCTGGTGGTTGGCACTGGCCGTGCTGATGGTGCTGTTGGTGACCGATGCGCTGCGGCTGCGTGCCCTGCCCTCGCCGACCGTGGCGCGCCAGGTGCCCGAGGCGCTGGCGGTCGGCGTACCACATGCCGTGCACCTGCAGGTGCAGGCCTCACGGCCGATGCAGGTCACGGTGTTTGATCTGGCACCCGGCGCCTGGCAGGTGGATGGCCTGCCGCGTGCCCTGCCGCTGCGTCCCGGTACGCGCAGCGCCTTTCAGTACCAGGTACTGCCCCAGCAACGCGGTGGCTTCCAGTTCGAGGGCGTGCACCTTCGCCTGCGCTCGCCGTGGCGGCTG
>DALZLW010000288.1:0-3417 GCA_032007425.1 Stenotrophomonas sp. | reverse complement strand
ACTGATCTGCGCATTGACCCACACCACGCCTTGCTGGCGGCGGGCACGCGCGCTCGCCGGGTAATAGCGGTGCCGTTCCAGGCGGGCCATCAGCTTGGCCTCCCAACGCTCACTGGCCTCACCTGCCAATTGTGGCGCGGGCGGGGCATCGGGCGAAGGCGGCGAAGCGGCGACCTAATTGATCGCAGGCGCGGCCGCGCTGGCCACCGCCGGCAGGGCCACCAGCAACGGTGCACGTCCACTGCCGCCGGTTTCGCTGGCGGCAAGGCTGCCCTGCGGCTGCGGGGTGGGCGGTGGTGCCGGTGGCGTCGGTGTGGGCTGCGCTGCACTGGCCTGGCGGGCAGGCGTCGGTGCATCGGCCTGGCGTTCTTCCAGCGGCTGTGGCGGCGCGGTGGGCACGATCAGCCGCAGGCTGATCCGCTGGTCCTCGGGGGGCGGCGGCACCGGCAAGGATGCGCGCGGCCAAGCCAACAGCAGCAACGGCAGCGTGTGCAGGCTGCCGCTGATCAGCATGGCAGCCCAGTGGCGGCGACGCTCACTCATCGCCCAGCCACCACACCAGGTCGGCGTCCTGTGCAGTGATCGATTCACCTGGCGAGGCCTGCGCGATGACCAGCACCGGTCGGTTCGCGGGCAGGTATCCCGGCACCCCGGTGCCCCGCAGCACATGCCACCGTCCGGCCAGCAGCAGGGCAGGCGCCGGCGCGTCGACCAGCACCTGCGCCATGCGCGCGTCGCGCGCCTGCTGCACGGCCAGCATGCCTTCCAACATCGGCTCGGCGCCGGCATGCATGCCCAACACCACGGCGGTCAGGCGCTCGCGTGCCTCTGCTTGCGGGAAGGTGACACGCTCGCTGGCTGATAGAAGGCGATTGACCTCGCTGCGTGCGAGATTGCCGCCGAACAGGGCGATGCCTCGGCTGGCGGCGTCGCTGACCAGCCCGCCGTAGTCGCTCCAGGGCCAGCGCGCATCCCAGTCGAGCTGCGCCGGTAGTTGCTGTGCATCGACCGGGTTTCCGGCAGCCAGCCAGCGCTGCACCCGCTGCAGGCGCGGCTGGCGTTCACTGGCGACCATTTCCAGCACCAGCGCGCGCTGCGGGCGTTGTTCGCTCAGGGCGGCCAACAGCCAGCGCTGCGCGGCGTGGTCAGCCGCACTGTCGTGGCGCTCGCCGAGCAGGACGCGCTGGGCGGCACCAATGCGTTGCAACACCGCAGCCTCATCGAGTACTGCACCGCTGCCCGGGTCGGTGACCCGCCCGGGCATGGGGGCAGCGAGCACCAGGCCCGGCAACAGGCCCAGCAGGACGGCAAGCAGCCGCCGGCGTCGCCTAGAAGGCCAGGTTGATGCCCATCGATACCGTGCGGCCACGGCCGTTGCCACGGTCCAGAGCCGGGCTGAAAATGCTGTCGATGGAGCCGTTGTAGTCATAGCGCTTGTCCTGCAGGTTTTCGATGTTCAACCAAACGGTCGTGTCGGCCCGTGGCTTGAAGCTGGCATAGAGATCCAGCAGCACGCCGGTGCCGTGGGTTTTTCGGGTCTGGAAGAAGTCATAGCCCTCTTCCGTCGGGCCGGAATACTCGGCGCGCACACCGGCCTGCAGGCGCTGCTGCCACCATTGGCCGCCCACGTCCAGCGTCCAGTAGCGGTCGGGCAGGGCGGTAATGTCTTCCAGATTGACGTACTCGATGGCCGGCGCGCTGGTACGCGAGCCGGTCCAGCTGAGCGTGGCGTGGTAATGGTCGCTGGCGTAGTGGGCTTCGATCTCGACACCGCGCATGCGCACGGGGCCGTCGTGATTCATCCAGCGCGTGGAGGTGGTGAAATCATCGACATCCAGCATGTCCACCCATTCGCTGAGCTGCGGGTCGCTGTCGATAGGCACGACCGTTGGTGCCACTTCTGGCGGGTGCACGATCAGCAGGTACTGCGGCTTGATGTAATCGGCGATGCGGTTGTCAAAGCGGGTGACCTGAAGGTGGGCGACGTCACCGTCCACCAGCAGCGACTGGCCCGACAGGTTCAGCCCGAACTGCAGGTTGCGCGAGCGTTCACTGCGCAGGAACGGGTTGGCACCGACGCCATCGGCATCGCTGGCATCGCTGGCCAGTGGAATCTTCTCGAAGAACATTTCCTGCACCCGCGGCGGTCGCGATGTCCGTGAGACGTCCACGAACAGTTGCAGCCAGTCGCTTGGCTGGGCTGACAGGCGCAGGCTGGGGTTGAATGCGCGCAGCCGGCGGGTCAGGTCCATGCCGCCGCCCTGGATTTCGCTGCACTGCCCAGGCACCTCCGAGCAGACCGGGATGTGCCCACTGACCTGGTACCAGTCCTGGCGAAGTGCGGCGGTGATGCCGAACATGCCGCGGCTGAGATCAAGTGTGGTGAACAGGCTGTCCAGCTGGCTGCGTCCCTGCGGATTGGCACCGCGCAACCCCGGCGTGTCGGCGATGTAGGCGTCGGTCTGGTGCTTGACCCCGGTGTTCCAGCTGGCCTGCCAGCCTGCAACATCGAACCGGCTGGTGTTGTCCGCATTCCAGCCTCGCAGCCGGGTGTGGCTGCGGCGCCCGATGTAGGTCGATTCCTCGACAGGCGGGTAGTACAGCCGCGTCGTGTTGGCCGAGTAACTCACACGCAGATCCACCCATGGCGAGAACGGCGTGTAGTGATAGCTGGCGCGCTGGTTGCGCGCGTTCACCTGCCACGGGTAGTTGTGGTAGAAGTCGTTGCTGTAGCGCATGTGGCTGAGCTCCAGCCGCTGCTGTTCGCTGGGTTGCAGGCGCGCCTTGAGCAGCCAGCTCGATGGCTGCTGGCTGCTCGGGTCGTAACTGTTCTTCTGGCCGCCTGCGGTTGCATATTCCCCGCTTCGGCTGCTGCTGGCAGCGGCGAGCAGGCCGAATTGGCGGTCACCGCCCTGTTCACTGTGGCGCCATGCGCCGGCAAACGTACGGCCGTTGCCATACCCGTTGTTGCCTTGGCGGTAACCGATGCGCCCGCCCCATTGGCGGTCTTCGCCGACCAGGTCGTCGATGTCCAGCGTGCGGAAATTCGCGCTGCCGGCCAGGGTGCCTGCGCCGTCACCACCATTCACGGCGCCGCGCTGGATATCCACGCCACCCAGCAGGAACGGATCGACGTAGGCGAACGGCCCACCCGAGCCGTGCCCGGCGTTGTTGCGGAATGTCTGGGTCACCCCGTCGATCATCGTGTTGACCCGGCCGGCGCCGGCCAGGCCGCGGATGTTCACCTGCAGGCCCGGTTGGCTGCGCGAGTGGAAGCTGTGGCTGCCCGGCATCGAACGCAGCAGGCTGTTGCCATCCTGCCGCTCGGCCATGGCGATGCGTTCGCTGCCGACCTGCGGCGTGGCGCCGGTGCTGCGCGGTGCCACGAACTGGGTGGCGCCGGCGGCCGGGGAGGGG
>DALZLW010000287.1:0-3439 GCA_032007425.1 Stenotrophomonas sp. | reverse complement strand
GTGCACGACATCGGCAAGAACATCGTCGGCGTGGTCCTGGCCTGCAACAACTTCGAGGTGATCGACCTCGGGGTGATGGTACCTGCGCAGAAGATCCTTGATGCCGCGCGTGCCGAGCAGGCCGACCTGATCGGCCTCTCCGGCCTGATCACCCCGTCGCTGGAAGAAATGAGCCATGTGGCCCGGGAAATGCAACGCCAGGGCATGGCCATCCCGTTGCTGATCGGCGGCGCCACCACATCGCGTGCGCATACCGCGCTGAAGATCGACCCGCATTACGATGCGCCAACCATCTGGGTGAAGGATGCCTCGCGCGCCGTCGGGGTGGCGCAGTCGCTGATCTCCCGCGACCTGCGCACCGAGTTCGTGGCCAGCAACGAAGCGGACTATGCCGAGATCCGCCACCGTCATCGCAACCGTGGCGATGGCAAGCGGCTGGTGTCGCTGGAACATGCGCGCGGCCAGCGTTTCCAGGCCGATTGGGCACGGTATGCGCCGCCTGCGCCGGCCCAGCCGGGCCTGCACGTGCTCGATGACTATCCGCTGGCCGAACTGGTGGACTACATCGACTGGACGCCGTTCTTCCAGGCCTGGGAACTGGCCGGCAAGTTTCCGGCCATCCTCAGCGACGAGATCGTCGGCGCGCAGGCCAGCGAACTGTATGCCGATGCAAGGGCGATGTTGGCCCGGATCGTCGACGAGCGTTGGCTGCAGGCCAAGGCGGTGTTCGGGCTGTGGCCGGCAAACAGCGTCGGCGACGATGTGCGCGTACGACACCCGGACGGTGAGGCCACCCTGCACTTCCTGCGCCAGCAGGTGGACAAACCCGCCGAGCGCCCGGACTTCTGCCTGGCCGACTTCATCGCGCCCGCCGACAGCGGCCGCCAGGACTGGATCGGTGCCTTCGCGGTGACCGCCGGTATCGGCATCGATGCGCATGTCACGCGGTTCGAAGCGGAGCACGACGATTACAACGCCATCCTGCTCAAAGCCCTGGCCGACCGCTTGGCCGAGGCGCTGGCCGAACGCCTGCACCAGCGCGTGCGCAAGGAATTCTGGGCCTATGACCATGCCGAAGCACTGGACAACGAAGCCCTGATCAGCGAGCAGTACCGTGGCATCCGCCCCGCACCGGGCTATCCGGCGTGCCCGGAACACAGTGAGAAAGGCTCGCTGTTCGCGCTGCTGCAGGCGCCGACGAACGCCGGGATGACCTTGACGGAGAGCTTCGCCATGCTGCCTACCGCGGCGGTGTCCGGCTATTACTTCAGCCACCCGCAGAGCCAGTACTTCGTGGTCGGCCGGGTCAGCCGCGAGCAGGTGACCGACTACGCCCGCCGCAAAGGCGTCGAGCGCAGCCAGGTGGAACGTTGGCTGGCTTCGAACCTGGATTACGATCCAGAGTAGGGAGTGGCCCCTGCGTGCCGGGGCCTTGACGACACACCTGCATCGCCATGCAGTAGGCTGGGGACTCCCCTGAACGGAGTTCCCGATGCGACTGACCCGTCCTTGGCCGCTGCTGCTTGCCGCCGCCATCGCCCTGCCCGCAGCCGCTGAACCCATCGTGCTTGAAAACGCCCGCGTCTTTGATGGCGTGCGCGATCTGGGCGTCACCCCCGTGCTGATCGATCGCGGGCGCATCGTCCATGTCGGCGCACCGCTTCCGAGCGCGGCCAGTGCCGCGCGCCGCATCGATTACAGCGGCCATACCGTGCTGCCAGGCCTGGTCAGTGACCACATCCATGTCGCCAATACCGAAGGGACCGAGCACGGCGACCGTTTCTATACCCGCGACAACGTGGTCCGCGACCTGCGCCAGTTCCAGCGCTACGGCATCACCACGGTCACCGCGCTGGGCATGAATGGCCACGCGTTCTTTGACATCCGCAAAGCCGTCAATGCCGACCCGACACTGGGCGCACAATTGTACGGTGCCGGCGGCGGCATCGGTGCCGTGGATGGCGCACCGCCGGCGGCAGCCATGGGCATCACCCGCGACGCCGTGGCGCGCCCGCGTAATGCCGAAGAAGCCCGCGCCGCGGTGGCCAGCCAGCAGGCCGACGGCGTGGACCTGATCAAGCTGTGGGTGGACAACCTCGGCGGCAAGGTGCCGATGATGCCGGCCGAGATCTACCGTGCCGCCATCGCCGAGGCCCACGCACGCGGCCTGAAAGTGGCCGCGCACATCCATGACCTGGACCAGGCCCGTGATCTGGTGGATGCCAAGGTCGACATCATCGCCCACGGCATCCGCGACCGTGCCGTGGACCCCGGCCTGGCGCGAAAGATGCGCGAGCAAGGAACCTGGTACATCGCCACGATCAACATCGACGAGGCGAATTACTGGTATGCCGAGAACCCGCAGGCATTGCAGCAGCCGTTCCTGCGCAAGGCCCTGCCCGATGCCGTCCAGCAGCGCTGGGCGCAACCGGAGTGGCAGCGCACGCAACTGGCCGGCGAAGGCATCGCCAAGGCGCGCAAGTCGGTGGCGATGAACCAGGAAAACCTGCGTCGGCTCGATGCCGCCGGGGTCAAGCTGGGCTTTGGCACGGACGCGGGGGCGATGCCGCAGCGGGTGATCGGGTTTGCCGAGCACCGTGAGCTGCAGCTGATGGTCGATGCGGGCTTGAGCCCGACCCGTGCGCTGCAGATTGCCACCTCACAGGCGGCCGAGTTGCTGGGGCTGGCCGATCGCGGGCGCATCGCAGCGGGCAAACGCGCCGACCTGCTGGTCGTGGCCGGCAATCCGCTTGCGGATATCGGCGACAGCCAGCGCATCAAGGCGGTGTGGCAAGCCGGGCAACAGGTGGCAGATTCAATCGAATGAGCGGGCGCCGGGGCACGCCCGGCATGTCACTACCGCTGCGCGCGCCGGGCATGACCGGCGCGATCTGACGTGGCGGTTACCAGACCAGGTCGTCGGGCACCTGGAACTTCGGATCCGCATAGGGATCTTCTTCCACCGGCGCGTTCGGGTCGACCTTCAAAGCCACGCACGGTGCGAACACCGCCTCGGCCTCGGCCAGCACGGCCGCCGTGACCAGCACGTAGCGACCGCCCATCTGCACCACGCCCAGCTCGCCGGCATTGAGCGCCTTGAGCTGGTCAGCGGTGACGTAGATACGCTTGATCTTGCCGCCGTAAGGGAAGTGGCGCGCGATTTCCGCGGCCGCATCATTCAAGGCCTTGTCCTTGAGCAGCGTCTCCAGCTTGGCCTTGGCCTCGCGGCGCACGCGTGCCTCTTCCTGCTTCAGGCGCTCGGCTTCGATACGTTCGTCCTTCTCGCGCTGCGCACGGATGGCATAGGCCTTGGCCAGGTCCATCTGACCACCGTCGCCATTGCCGGGGCGCGGCTTGCGCGGGCCGGCACCCGGGCCACCACGCCGTTCGGCGGAAGTCCGCTCCTGGCCCTGCGGCGGGCGCGGCTGGCCATTGCCCG
>DALZLW010000286.1:0-3506 GCA_032007425.1 Stenotrophomonas sp. | reverse complement strand
TGGTAGAACTCCTTGCGGTACAGGATGTCCAGGCCCAGGGTCGGTTCGTCCAGCACCAGCACGCGGGCATCGATGGCCATCACCAGGGCCAGGTGCAACTGCACGATCATGCCCTTGGACAGCTCGCGCACGCGCTGCTTGGGGTGCAGTTTGGTGGTGGACAGGAAGCGTTCACAGCGGGCACGGTCGAAGCGCGGGTGGACGCCGGCGACGAAGTCGATGGCATCGCGCACTTTCAGCCAGCGCGGCAGCACGGCGACGTCGGCAATGAAACAGACGTCATTCATCAGCGCGTCGCGATGACGGCGCGGGTCCTGGCCCAGCACGGTCAGCTCGCCTTCCACCGAGGTCAGGCCCAGCAAGGCCTTGAGCGCGGTGGTCTTGCCGGCGCCATTGGGCCCGATCAGGCCGACGATGCGGCCAGCGGGAATGGTGAAGCTGGTGTTGTCCAGCGCCACTGTCTGTTTGTAGGCCTTGCGCAATCCGCGCGCGGCGATCACATCCTGGGTAGCGGCATTCATTCGATGTTCCCCTGGGCCAGCAGATCGTTGAGGTTCAGCCCGAGGCGCTGGATCCGTTCCAGCACCACCGGCCATTCTTCGGTGAGGAAGCGTTCGCGCTCGCTGCTGCGCAGCTGGCTAGAGGCTGCCTCGGTCATGAACATGCCGAGCCCGCGGCGCTTTTCCACCAGGCCTTCATCGGCCAGTTCCTGGTAAGCACGCGAGACGGTAATCGGATTCAGCTGGTAATCGGCGGCGACCTGGCGCACCGAGGGGAGGGCATCGCCTGGCTTCAGCAGGCCATCGAGCATCATGGCAATGACACGCTCCTTCAGCTGACGGTAGATTGGAGCGCCATCGCTCCATTGGATATCGCTCATGGTCAGCTCCGGGGATTCAGCGACTGTGCGAAAGAGAAATACGGCATGGACAGCGTGCTGTTCAGCCGACGCGGGGGGGAGGTTGCCGCAGGCGCAGTCCCTGCATCGGGCATGGCCCCATCCGTCAGGCCAGTGGTGATTGAAGCCGCGGACGGGTCCGCGTCCTCCGGAAGCAACGCCAGGCAGCTGAACAGGGCCAGCAGGGACAGCGAGGCCAGCAGTCTGCTGGCGGTGCGGTAATGCATGCGGTTCATGGGCTTCCCTGTCTCGGGCGACTGGTGTTGTATTCAACTATAACACCGGCACGCCGGGATGCAAGTTTTTTTACACCAACCAATGGCAGGGTGTCGCCGCTGCCGTCGGGACTACCGCCAGCGTCGGTGTATAGTCAGGCCGATGCCCGTCCGCCAACGGTCGGGGCCCTTACCGTGATGGAACCTGACGCCATGCAAGCTACGCTTTCCGCCCTGCGCGGCCGCTTCGCCCGCCGCCCGTTCACTGTCGCCCTTGCCATGGCCATCGGCGTGGCCGCGACGCTGCCGGCCTTCGCTGCCGACCTGCTGGACGTGTCCTACCGGCCGCTGGCCGGGAAGCAGGAAGTGAATCTCAAGCAGCGCTACAAAGGTGAGGTGCTGTTGGTGGTCAATACCGCCAGCAAGTGCGGCTTCACCCCGCAGTACGAAGGCCTGGAGGCGCTGCAGCAGCGCTATGCCAAGCAGGGCTTTGCCGTGCTGGGTTTCCCGTCCAATGACTTCAAGGGCCAGGAACCCGGTGATGAAGCGCAGATCCAGGAATTCTGCACGCTCACTTACGGTGTGAAGTTCCCGATGTTCCAGAAGGTGCACGTGGTCGGCGAGCAGGCCACGCCGCTGTACCGGGGGCTGACCGCGGCCACGGGCGTGGCACCGGGCTGGAACTTCCATAAGTATTTGATTGGTCGCGATGGCAAGGTGGTGGCGCAGTTCCCGAGCAAGGTCAAGCCGGATGACACCCAGTTGCTGGCCGCGATCGACAAGGCGCTGGCCGCACCCGCACCGCGCTGAGCGCACAATGCTCGACAACCCGCCTGCCCGTGCGACAATGGGCGTTTTCACGCCGACGTCGGCGGGCAGTCACTTTTCAGGAATGCAGTCAATGAAGATGGGAATGCGCGGCGCCGCGGCGTCGGTACTGATTCTGGCGATGGGCGCCACCGGTGTGGCCCTTTCGCAACAACCGGCCGCCGCGCCTGCGGCAGCCAAGGAGACCTCAGGTTTGAATTCCAAGCAGAAGATCGGCTACGCCATCGGCACCGACATGGCCCGCTCGCTGGAGCAGATCAAGGACCATATCGATCTGGTCGCCATGCGCGAAGCCGTCGAAGGTGCTTTTGCCGGCAAGCAGCCGCGCATCACCCAGGCCGACGCGCAGCAGGTCGACGGCGACCTGCGCAAGGTGATCGCCGTTGCCTCGGGCCAGCAGGTGCCGGGCGTGGCGCCGGGCTCGGCACCGCCGAAGGTCGACAAGCACAAGGTTGGCCTGATGCTGGGCACCTTCATGGTCGCGCCGTCGCTGGAACAGCTGAAGGATGACCTGGACGTGGACGCCCTGTTCGATGCGCTGTCCACCGCCTTCGCTGGCGGCCAGCCCAAGCTGAGCCAGGAAGAGGCTGCCGCCACCATGCAGGCCTTCATGCAGGGCAAGCAGGCCGAGATGCAGGCCAAGCAGGCGCAGCTGGGCCAGACCAACCGCGAGGAAGGCAACAAGTTCCTCGGCGAGAACAAGCTCAAGCCGGGCGTGGTCACCACCGCATCGGGCCTGCAGTACCAGGTCATCCGCCCGGGCAGCGGCGAGCGTCCGCTGCCGACCAGCCGCGTGCGCGTGAACTATGAAGGCAAGCTGCTCGACGGCACCGTGTTCGACAGCAGCTACAACCGTGGCCAGCCGGTTGATTTCGGCCTGAACCAGGTCATCCCGGGCTGGACCGAGGGCGTGGCCCTGATGCCGGTCGGCGCCAAGTACCGCTTCTGGATCCCGGGCAACCTGGCCTATGGCGAGAACGGCACGCAGGGTGGCCCGATCGGCCCGAATGCCACGCTGACCTTCGACGTCGAACTGATCAGCGTCCTGCCGTAAGCGGACCGGGCCGCGCCGGTCGCGGCCCTTCCGTCGGTACCCGTGCCTGCTGTGCCCGCCGTGGCCGGCAGGCATTGTTTTCGTGGAGCTCCTGCATGGCAGATACCCCGAGCGAGCGTGAGCAGGCCCTGGAAGCGCGCCTGGTCGAGCTTGAAATGCGCGTCTCCTTCCAGGAGCAGGCGCTGGCCGAGCTCAGCGACGCGCTTGCGGATGCGCGCATGGAAGGCAGCCGCAATGCCAATGTGCTGCGTGTGCTGCTGGAGGACCTGGGCAAGGTCCGCAATGCGCTGAATTCTTCTGATCCGGCGAGCGAACCACCGCCGCCGCACTATTGATGTGACGTTATGAGCGATACCCTTCGCGACCAGTTGTTGGGCCTTGGTTTCAAGGCCGCGCCCAAGCCCGAACGCAAGCCGGAGCCGCGTCGTGACGCACGCCCGGGACAGGGCAACAAGGGCGCGCGGCCGGCCTCTGCCGGAGCACCGCGCCGCGGTCCGGGCAATGGCCAGCC
>DALZLW010000285.1:0-3519 GCA_032007425.1 Stenotrophomonas sp. | reverse complement strand
GAGCCGCCGGCGGCCAAGCGCAAGCTGAGCTACAAGGATGCGCGCGAGCTGGAACAGCTGCCGGCGTTGATCGAAAAGCTGGAGCTGGATGTGGAAGGCCTGACCAGCGCGATGAACGACCCGGCGTTCTATACCCGCAGCAGTGCGGAAGTGACGGCGCACACCCAGCAGATGGCCAAGGTGCAGGCGCAGCTGGATGCCGCCTACGCGCGCTGGGAAGAGCTGGACAGCTGATCGGAAGGTCGCCGGGCTTGGCCCGGTGCCAGCGGACGGCCACAAAAAAGCGGCCCTGCTTGCACAGGGCCGCCGGGGTGGGCCGGAACGGGAGGGAGGGAATTCCGGCCCTCAGCACGGCACCCGACGAGGTGGGCGCCGCACTGCTTGAACTCAGGCGGCTTCGAACTCGGTTTCCGGCAACGTGTCCAGCGCGGCCGCGATGGCGTCTTCGCGGTGCTTGGGCGAGTAGGCGATACCTTCGGCACGCACGAACTCCACGTCATTGATGCCCATGAAGGCGAACACCTGGCGCAGCAGCGGCTCCTGGAAATCCGCCGGGGAATCGGCATAGATGCCACCGCGTGCACTGACGATGATCACGCGCTTGCCACCGGCCAGGCCCACGGCGCCGGCTTCGGTGTACTTGAAGGTCCGGCCGGCCACGGCAACGCGGTCGATCCAGGCCTTCAGCGTGGACGGAATGCTGAAGTTGTACATCGGCGCACCGATGACCAGCACGTCCGCGGCCAGGAACTGCTGCATCACCGCCTCGGCATCGGCCGCTTCGGCCGCATCGGCCTGGGCGAGCGAACCGCTGCGCAGGTGCGGGATCGGGTTGCTGTCCAGGTCACGGTAGCTGACCTCCAGTCCGTCGATGTTTTCACGGAAGCGGGCAACCACGGCCGCCGACAGTTGGCGGGTCACCGAGTTGTCGCCAAGGACGCTGGCGTCGAGGTGCAGAAGCTTCATGGCAATTCCTGATTCGTTCGGGGGGAGGCGGTGTGTGCCGCCGACGGAGAGAACGATAGGTTGTTGCCAATGTGGAATAAAGGTGGTTGAATGCCACGTATTGTTCTACATTTGGAACTGCACCATGCACGACCTGAATGACCTGTATTACTTCGCCATGGTCGTGGACCATGGGGGCTTTGCCGCCGCCGAGCGCGCGCTGGGCATTCCCAAATCCCGCCTGAGCCGCCGCATCAGCCAGCTGGAAACCGATCTGGGCGTGCGCCTGTTACAGCGTTCCACCCGCCGATTCGCCGTCACCGACGTGGGTACCAGCGTGCATCGCCACGCCCAGACCATGCTGGCCGAAGCGCAGGCCGCGCGCGAGGTGGTCGACCGCCTCAGCGCCGAACCGCGTGGCGTGGTACGTGCAAGCGTACCTGTTTCGCTGGCGCAGATGCAGCTTCCCAAGCTGTTGCCGAAGTTCCTGGAGCAGTACCCGAAGGTGCGGCTGCAGTTGAACATCAGCAACCGCCGCGTGGACATCATCAACGAAGGTTACGACGTCGCCCTGCGCGTGCGCTCCCGCTTGGACGACGATGGCAGCCTGGTGATGCGCAGCTTCGGCCAGGTGCAGGAACTGTTGGTAGCCAGCCCGAAGTACCTGGACCGCGCCGGCCGCCCCAAGGACCCGGAAGAGCTGGTGAACCATGTCACGCTGAGCATCAGCGAAGACGAAGCCCGCCAGCGCTGGGAACTGCATGGGCCGGAAGGCGCCGTGCGCCGGGTGGACCTGCAGCCACGCGTGGCCGGCTTCGATTTCCCGTTGTTGCAGAGCATGGTCAAGGATGGTTTCGGCATCACCATGCTGCCGGAAACCGTCTGCGCCGAAGCCGTGCGCAACGGCGAGCTGGAAGTGGTGCTGCCCGACTGGTCGCTGCCGCAGGGCATCTGCCATGCGGTGTTTGCTTCCCGCCGCGGCCTGCTGCCGGCCGTGCGCGTGTTCATCGACTTCCTGGCCGAGCACCTGCCGCCGCAGCTGGAAGCCTCGCGGCTGGATTGCGGTGGCGCCTGTGAGCGGGCGAAAGAGAAGATCAAGGCCACGGCATTGGGTGCGCTGGCGATTGATGCGGGTTGAGACCGCGTGAGAAGCGGGGCCTGCGTGTTGCCGGTCCCGCTTGCCGGGTGTTCTAGCGTGGTGTTTTGAACAGACGTTGCCACAGGCTGGGCTTGGTCGTCGTAGCCGGGACAGCCGTGCCTGGCGGCGGGGTGCTCATCGCGGTGTCCAGCACATGCATCAACGCGGGGCTGCGCGGACGTTTCAGAAAGCCGGCATACGCGATGTAGCTGGTGACCTCGCCCAGGTGCAGCGCCTCGGGCATCAGTGGCAATGGGCCGCCCTGCAGCAGGGTGCTTAATGCCTTGGGTTTATCGAGGCGGATGGCCTGGGCGATCGCGGTTTCCCCGCTGTCCGGTTCGATGCGGTTGGCGCGTAGCGGATCCTGGGCCAACAGGCCATTGATCGCGGTGAGATCTTTGGTTTCCACCGCCGCCAGCAACTGGCTCAAGGCCGCGCGCTCGGCCACTGGCAGGCTTTCGCGGTAGGCGATGTCGGCGATCTCGCGTGCACTGCGACCGTCTCCGTTCTCGATGGTGAGGAAGTCGGTGACCAGCGCCACCGGCATGCCCGCCACGTCCAAGGCCCAGTAACTGGGATAGACCCCATCACCCCAGCCGGAGCTGAAGGCGATGAGCGCTGCCGGCGACGCATTGCCCAACGGGCGATAGAGCAGACCGTCATCCAGATCTGGTTCGCCGATCAGGTCATCGCCCCAAGGGCGGTCCTCGGCTTCCAGTTGGGCATTACGTGACCGCAGCGCGGCCTGCGTATCGGCGTCCATGAAGCAACCGACACCGGCGTTGACCGGGTAGCCGACCAGCTCGTCCTGTTCCAGCGAAGCGATGTCCTGGCCAGGCCGACAGGCCATCTGCCAGTGCAGGCTTTCGGCCTGCAGGTGCTCGCGCGGCTGAAGGCAGAGCACGGCGAGGGCAGGGCGGCCGCCGTGTTGGATGAGTTCGACCGGATACTGCCCTTGCGGGACGACGTGATCGACCATTGGCGCGGCATCCGGCTGGACCAGGGGATCGCAGGCGACGATCCGGCCGCTGGTGACCGGCAGGCTGCCTGCTTGCGCGCGCTTTAGGGTCAGCGCGGCCAGGGCGGCGTCGTCGAGGAAGCAACTGCGCAGGTTGGCGAGGTCCAGGTGGGGCATGGGGCTGCTGCGTTGGAGGTGGCGTTCACCGTGACGGATATGGCCTGAAGTGGCAAGGCGGAACGCGATTGTTGCGGAATGGGTATTGGGGAACGCCGCGCGGCATGCGAGAATGATCGCCTGCCCGGGTAACCCGGTACTGCTCGAAGGAGAGATGGCCGAGCGGTTTAAGGCACCGGTCTTGAAAACCGGCGAAGGGTCAAACCTTCCGTGGGTTCGAATCCCACTCTCTCCGCCAGATACGCAAAGCGCCCCGAAAGGGGCGTTTCGCGTTTGTGGGGCTGCCACATCACCCGCGCCG
>DALZLW010000284.1:0-3525 GCA_032007425.1 Stenotrophomonas sp. | reverse complement strand
CCGGCCGAGGCGGTGCCCATGAACAGGGCCAGCGACGTGGCGAGGGCGGTGAGGGGGAGTGTCTTCTTCATTGTGGTTTCATCCAAGGTTACGTTGGTAAAAAAGGGTGATCGACGATCACCATCGATATCCACAGATCAACCGATGTTGATCCGATGGGGGACTGCGACAACAAGGGTCAGGGATCAGCCGCACATGCCGCTGGCCTCTTCATATGGCCGTTCGGGGTCGAAGTGCGTCGGCGCGGTGTAGCGGATTTCGCAACGTGACCCGCCCTGTTCGAGGAACACCGGCTGCCCGATCTGCTCGTTGTCGAGGATCACGTTGCCGTCGCCGACGACCGTACCGATGAACTCGCCATCGGCGTCGTACAGCGCACTGCCCAGCCGCGCCAGGACGCCATCGGCGGTGGTCACGCTCAACATCAGCTGACGAATCTCGGTAGCGGGAATAACGTGGGTGGACACGGCGCCGCGCGCCAGTTTCAGGTCCAAGGTCGTGGTACCGAAGCGGTAGTTCAGCGGCAGGGTCTTGCCATCCAGCTGCACGCGACTGGTGCGATACGGCGTGACCGAGGGCAGCAGGGCCGTACCCCGCCAGGAGGTCCGGGCACTGCTGCTGCCACCCATGCGGATACCGCCCACGCTGGGGATCTTGACGAGCGCGAAGGTATCGCTGATACGGCTGTTGGACATTGCAAAGCCACCGTCGCGGACAAAGGCCATACCGCCACTTACAGTGCCGTACGCCGTGCGGGTATCGCCGTCGGTCTGGGCGAGGCCGGCACCGAAGGCGCCGTAAGCCGTAAGCGCACGCACCGAACCGCCGATGCGCTGCGAGGTATCCGAACGCGAGATATCCACTTGGTAGCTGCGGTCACGGCCCAGGTTTCCCTGATAACTGGCACCTACAGACTGGCTGCCATTTTCATAACGATAGGCGCGCGCACTGGCACTGCTGCTGCCCAACGGTACCTGCACGTTGAGGAAGGCGGAGTACCCCTTGTCCTGGGCTTTCTGCAGGGTGAGATTGGTAGACACCCTGCCGAAGCGCCGGGCGGCCGATAGGCTGTGGTTGAGCGTGGATTTTCCGTTGTAGCGCGAATGGGATATGCCGTACGAGAAAGCGCCCCATTTCACATTGGACCAGGACAGGGAGCTGCTGAATGACTGTTGGAAGGGCTGCGGCGAGTATTCCGCGTCGCGGAACGACAAGGTGTCTTCGAGCGAGGAAAAACCAGCGTTACGCATCTGCCAGGACAACCCGCCACTAAAGCCCGCGCCCAGCTGTGCGCTGCCCTGAGCCTGCAGTTCGGTGCCAAGGCCGCGGCCAGTGGCATGTGACAGACGCCCGCCAACGCCCAGCCAGGCAGCGTCGCCCACGCTGAAGCTGGCCTGCGTGCCGATGCCCTGGTAGCCATTGGCCAACATGAAAGAGGAGCTGATCCGAGCGTTGGCGAACGCATCAAACGCATAGTCACCGTACGCCAGCCATGGCGCATCACCCACCAGCGCCTGCCCGGCACGCTCGCGGTAGCGCCCCATGCCGAAATGGAAGGTCGCCGGCTGGGGCTCGTCCGCCGGGGTCATCGGTGCCGGCACGACGCTGCGTGTCTGGCGACCGTCTTCTTCGATCACCACGACTTCGATATCGGTACCCCGGCGGACATCACCGACGTTCTCGATCGAGTACGGACCCGGTGCAACGATGGTGCGATATACCACATTGCCACGCTGGCGGATCTCCACGGTGGCATGGGTATCGGCTATACCCTGGATCGGCACGGCCAACGCCTGCGTCCTGACCTGCGCGCTGTCAGAGAACACCTGTGCACCCCAGATCGGAACACCGCCAAAACCGTCTGACATCGCCGACAGTTCGCCCACCTGCAGCAATGCGGAAAGACCTTCCAGCGGTCGTTGCGCATAGGTTTCCTGCTGGAGGTAACGGCTGACATCACCCCGATGGCTGTAATCACCGCGGCTGCGCAGCGCCCAATTGGCCACGTTGATACCGCCTTCCAGGCGTGCGCTGAAGTAACTGCGCGTAGTCGAGCGCGACTGGTACTGCTGGGCGAACAGATCGTAGTTGAGCAGCGCCGCCGTGCCTCCGCGCTGCAGGTCGTCGCTGTTCGTATTGACGAATGCATCCTGCGGCACGGTCAGATCCACCTGCATGCTGCCCGGGCGCAGTTCGATGCGACTGCCTGGAAACTGCGTGGCAAGTTCCACGCAGCTCTGGCTTTCGTCCTGCGGCGGTGATTTGAGCCCGAGTTGGGACAACGTGATGGCGTCGAAGCAGGGGGTACCCTCGCCATTGAACGTCAAGGGCACGTCGCGGCGTACGCCGGCATTGACGCTGATACCGACCGTCTGCATGCCCGGCATGAAGCGTGCTTCACGTGCGAAGAAACGCGCGATGTCGGCGGAGTATCCGCTCTGCTCCAGTTGTTGCAGGTCGAAGCCACCGGTACCGTCAGCGACGGTACTGTCCTGGGACGTACTCGTCGCCAGCGTCCCCAGGGGCAAGCCCAGGGCGATGGCAAGTACAAGCAGGCGATGGCGAATGCGCATGGGACGTCCTGTAAATGGGCAAGGCGGGACCATCGACGTCGCCATCGGGATGGCGACGCCCTGTCGGTTATTCGGGTGGTTTCTGCAATTACGGCCGTCAGAACGACTGTTGTCGGGGCTGACGGGGCGTGCTTCGAGCGCCAGTCACTGCAGCTGCTCTTCAGGGAACATCATGCTTCTTACGACTAGCCCGGCGAATAGGACGGCGCCTAAAACAACGGCGGAGACGCAGGGTTGCTCACAGACAGAACGTGAAGCTCATCGGCGCCGAACCATCCATGGTGACCTGTTCAATCACGGGCGCTCCATCGCCCGCCCCAGACCGACTGGTACGTCGTGTGCTTAGCGCTCAGAGGCCGAAGGAATAGACCAGCAACAGGCTGCCATCCAACGCCACCGCTTCGGTGATGGGGGCGCCACCTCCGACTTTGTCCCTTGAAGCCAGATACGGCTGGACGGCAAAATCCATCGAGAAAACTTGCCCTTCCTGGAGGACATCGCGGGCATATTCATAACCTGTATCCGTGGTGCGCTTGGACCAGCTGTAGGTTCCGGCCCAGGTGCCTGGACGGATTTGTGTTTGAAGGTACTGTCCTACCTTTTCGTCACCATGATCGTAAGCTGCAATGGTCCGGCTGACGCCGTCCACCTTTGCATTCTTCATCATCACGGTGTAATAGCCGATCTGGCTGCCACCACGCCCGGTCATCGAACCAAGGCCCATGTTGCCGTCAGCCACAGCGCTCTCCGTCCCCGAACGTTGGTCGATAGGCTTGAACGCTATATACGTGGGCGCGCTGCAGGTAACATCAACCGTTGCAGTTTTCTCAGCAAGCGGAATGTGACCGGATTCTGGCAGTATGGATGAGGACATCAGTCCGTAATCATAGATTCCATCATCCGTTGCGCTGATAACACAAGCCGGTGTACGAATGGCCCCCGAGACGCTGAG
>DALZLW010000283.1:0-3589 GCA_032007425.1 Stenotrophomonas sp. | reverse complement strand
CCGGCCGAGGCGGTGCCCATGAACAGGGCCAGCGACGTGGCGAGGGCGGTGAGGGAGAACGTCTTCTTCATTGTGTTGTATCCAAGGGATGGTGTGTGGGGGGGGAGGCGCCGCCATCAAGGGGTGATGGGCAGCAGCGCTTTTTCGTTGGCGAAGCCATAGCGGCTCAAAGGCACGATCTCCACCTGCTGGGCGGCGCCCATCGCCTCGACCGGCAGGTCGATCGACTCACCCGCCATCAGGTAGGGATGCGGCAACGTGGCCACCGCGCCGGAAGGCTGCAGGGTCAGCGCAGGGCCAATGCGGATCACATGCTTGCCGCTGTTCTGGACTTTCAATGTGGAACCGTCGACGGTGAAGCGCAGGTCCTGCCACGGCTGGGTTTCGGCTGCGACGTGCTTGGGCTGCACGATGAAGCCGATCTGCTGGCGGATCGGCATGCGCATGCCGCGCTCGGCCTTCTGCGTAACGCCTTCGAACGAAGCGCGCAGCAGGTATTCATGGTCCAGCTTCACGCCCTTCTTCAGGGAGAAGTTGACCAGCTGGCTCTGGCCTGGATCGATACGGGTCACCGCCGGGGTGACGATCACGTTGCCGGCCATGCCCTTGTCATCCAGGTCCTCGACCTTGCTCACCAGCAGGATCGGTTGCGTACCCGGGTTCTTGATGTTGAAGGCCGTACGGCCTTCGCGTTCTTCCAGAACAATGGTGTTGCTCTGCAGCTGGAACGTGGACGCCATTGCCGGCGCCGCGGTTGTCATGCCCAACGCCAGCGCCAGGGCCGAAAAACGAGCGCATGAACCCATGCGCAGCTTCGAGAGAAGTGCGGTCATCTGTGGTCTCCTTGGTAGCCGACGAACAACGTTCGACTGTTCTGGAACCTGCGGAATGCCGGCCCAGCTCGATATGCGCGGTAGATGCGTTCAATCGATGGCGGACATACTCTCAATGCCTACCCCGCGAAAGGATAGGACCAGTCGTAAAAACGCCGCCGTATCGCGTTGATCATGCCAACGCTCATTCATCTCGACTTTCGTCCCCGGCGCGACCAGGGGCCGCACAGGGATGGCTCGCGCCGCTGAGCTTCACGTTCGGTCTCTGACCGGTGTTCATGCCGGTAAACACCGTCGCCGGGCTCACCGGCAGCGCCGTGGGCGTGCACGTAGAACAGGGTGTTGCCGCCGTTGAGCAGGCCCAGCACGATGCCGCGTCCCGGACATTGCCACCGCGCGGCCCAGCGCCAGGACAGGATGGACCAGGGGATAGGCAGGGAAGCGGCGGGGGACGCTATCATGGTGCCATGCACAACCCTCCATTCCCCGAACAAGCTGCCGTCTTCCACCTGGACGGTCCCGTGGGCCCGCTGGAAGTGGCGGTCGATCCGCCCAAGGGCGAGGCCGCGCTGCAGCCGATCGTCGCCATCGTCTGCCACCCGCTGTCGACCGAAGGCGGCACGATGCACAACAAGGTGGTCACCATGGCCGCCACCACCCTGCGCGAACTGGGCATCACCACGGTGCGTTTCAATTTCCGCAGCGTGGGCGAATCGGCCGGCAGCTTCGACCATGGCAACGGTGAACAGGATGACCTGAAGGCGGTGGCCGCCTGGGTCCGTGCCCAGCGGCCCGAGGCACGCCTGTGGCTGGTGGGCTTCAGTTTCGGCAGCTTCGTCTCGCTCAAGGCCGCCGGCGAACTGCAGCCGGAAGTGCTGGTATCGATCGCCCCGCCGGCCGGGCGCTGGGATTTCAGCGGCATCGCGCCGCCGCCGCAGTGGCTGGTGATCCAGGGCGAGCAGGATGAAATCGTCGACCCGCAGGCGGTGTACGACTGGCTCGATGGCATCGGTCTGCCGCACGATCTCGTGCGCATGCCCGACACCAGCCATTTCTTCCATCGCAAGCTGATCGACCTGCGCGGTGCCATCACCCACGGCGTCAAGCGCTGGCTGCCGGACGCGCAGGCGTGAGCCCGCAGGCGATGACCCCTTCGCAGCGCTACGCCGACGGCGTGGCCCGCGGGGAGTGGCAGGACGATCCGGCCCAGCACGCCGCGCTGGCCGAGCTGGACCGTATCCATCTGGGCCTGCTCGAGGGTGCCGACGAGGGCTGGCTGGACCGGCTGTCGGCGTTCTGGAAGAAGCCCGAGCCGGTCAAGGGCCTGTATTTCTGGGGTGGGGTCGGGCGTGGCAAGACCTTCCTGGTCGATCTGTTCTACGACGGCCTGCCGATCAAACAGAAGTACCGCACGCACTTCCACCGCTTCATGCGCAGCGTGCACGAGCGCCTGCGCGAGCACCAGGGGCAGAGCGACCCGCTGGCGAAGATTGCCCAGGAATGGCGCAGCAACCTGCGCGTGCTGGTGCTGGACGAGTTCTTCGTTACCGACATCGGCGATGCGATGTTGCTGGCGCGCCTGCTCGAACGGCTGTTCGCCGAAGGGGTGACCCTGGTGACCACCTCCAACACCGCGGTGGAAAACCTGTACCTCAACGGTTTGCAGCGTGACAGCTTCCTGCCCGCCATTGGCCTGTTGCAGAAGTTCTGCGTGGAACTCCATGCAGAGGGCACCGAGGATTACCGCATGCGCGCGTTGACCCGATCGCCGGTCTACCGTGCGCCGCTGGAAGCGGACAGCGATGCCTGGCTGGCCGCGCGCTGGGCGGATCTGAGCGGCGGCCAACCGGCCAAGGCCGGCAACATCGAAATCGAAGGCCGCAAGATCCCCGTGCGTGGCCGCGGCAAGAGCATTGCCTGGTTCGATTTCAGTGCGCTGTGCGAGGGCCCTCGCGGCCCGTCGGATTACATCGAGATCGCGCACGAGTTCACCACCGTGCTGCTGGGCGCGATTCCCGCCTTCGACCGCATGAACGAAGATGCGGCGCGCCGCTTCGTCAACCTCATCGACGAACTCTACGACCGCAACGTGAACCTGGTTTGCACCGCGGCGACCTCACCGGTGGCCTTGTACACGGGTGAGCGCCTGCAGGGCGCGTTCGAACGCACCGCTTCGCGGCTGATTGAAATGCAGAGCGCTGAATACCTGGGAACACCACACCGGGCGTAGGCCCGGCGGCGCCGTGCTTCTGGTCGCGCCGGGTCATCCCCGGCGCCAGCCATCGCGTGCGAGGTTATTCAGGTTCCCGGGTCGCCAGCAGCCGCAGCGGCTGCCCCTGGTATTGCACCTCCAGCGCATCGTGGGTCGCGGCCAGTGCCTGCACCAGTGGACACAGGGCCTCGGCCTGCACCTTCATCTGCTCTCCGCGCGCCTCCAGGCGGGCATCGAGCTCCCTGCCCACACGCTTCTCGCGCTTGTCCATGGCATCGGCGCGGCCGGTGACCATCTGCCACAGGATGCTGCGGCCCAGCGAACCGGACAGCGATTCGGCCATGTCCTGGACGCGGGCGTCGAAGCCCTCGCCGAAGGTGGACTGCTCCCAGTAGCCCTTGCCCAGGCTGCCGTCGACCCAGCCCTGCGCTTCGCGGCGCAGCCTGCGGACTTTGCGGCTGTTGGCGGTGCCGGTCATGATCTCGTAGACCCCATCAAGGGCGTCGAAGGACAGGTCCACCGCCTCGCGCGCCAGGGCGGTGGC
>DALZLW010000282.1:0-3692 GCA_032007425.1 Stenotrophomonas sp. | reverse complement strand
GGTCCTGCCCGGCCTGCAGCTGTGACGCCTGCTGTTGCGCCAGCGCCACCACGGCGGCCAGGCGTGACTGCAGTGCCTGTGCCTCAGCCTGCTGTTCCAGGTCGCGCCCCAGCAGGCGCTGCCACCAACCGGCCCGCGGCGGACGTGTACTTCCAGCGGCACGAACGGCCAAGGCGATATCGGCCATCGACGCGATCAGCGCTTGCCCTGCCGGACTGGGCGCCAGCGCCGTCTGTCTGGCGGCGATTTCAGCAACCAGCGGCTCACCGTAACGGTGCAGGGTCGCCACCGCGTGGTCGACAGGCAGCACCGGCGTCGGCCAGGTGTCTACCGCCACGGCCTCACGCCCGTTCATCGGGTCCTGCCGCCGGCGACTCGCCCGCCGCGGGTGACAGCGATTCACCGTAGAAATGCCGCATCAAGGCTTCATCCAGCGCACGCTCTTCCGGTGACGCGGCGCGGCGCAGGCGCGGACGTGCCCCGCCCGCAGCGCCCACGTTGCCTGCCTCCAGCTGCTGGCGTGCCCACGCCGCGAACGCGGCCAGGCTTTCGGTCAGTTGTCCTTGTTGCTGCTGTCCCTGCAACAGCACCTGCAGCAGCGGCGCCAGCCCCGTGCGCAGGGCGTCGGCCAAGCCATCAGCCGTCGCACGGCCTGCTTGCGCGTCGTCCACCGGCGCTGCCGGCGCGGCGGCTGGCAGCGCCTGTACGGTCTGCGCGGCGGGCAGGCGTGTGGCCAGCCGTTCCAGCAGCGCCAGTAATGTCGGCCAAGGCGCGGCCTGCGAGGCGTCTGTCGGCTCCGGCTGCGTTGCGCTCGATGCCGTCGCCTGCAGGGCCCCGGCGATATCGGCCAACTGCGCCACCACGCGCCCACCGACGTCGGCGTCATTGCCGCCCATCGCCTTGTTGCGCAGGAAGTCGCGCTTGATCTGCGCCCAGCGCTGCTGCTGGCTGGCGTCGAGCACACCGCGCAGTTCCGCCAGCTTCAACAGGTTTTCCTCGGCGCCGGTGGTCAACAGCTGCGCTTCGCCCTGGTAATGGTCGGCGATCAGCTGCTGCAGCTCCTCATCGTTCATCACCGGCGAGAGCTTTTCGGCCAGTTTGTTCATGTTGCGGTAGCTGCCCTGCAGCCGGAACGGCGGCTCAGTGCGGTAACGGTCATCCTGGGCGGCACTGGCGATGTACTGCTGGTTGACCCGATACACAACATCCCGCACGCGCAGCATGCGCTGCAGGGTGGCCACGATTTCGTTGACCTCGGCACCGCTGTAGGCATGCGACAGCGCATTGGTGGACACCTCCTTGCCCATCGCCTTGTCCACCAGCAGGTAAAGGTCGGCCATGTCCCGCGTTGCCAGCGGCGCCAGGATGGGATTGGAGGTCAGGCTGTTCTCGATGTAACTCAGGGTGAAGGCGGCTTCCATCCCCCCCAGCACATCGCCCAGGTTGTAGATGTCGGCACGGTTGGCGAGCATGTCGGGAATCTTGAACACTTCGCCGGACTCGGTGTACGGGTTGCCGGACATCACCACGCAGAACTTCTTGCCTCGCATGTCGTAGGTCCGGGTACGCCCGCGCCACACGCCTTCGATGCGGCGCGTGCCGTCGCACAAGGAGATGAACTTCTGCAGGAACTCGGGGTGGGTATGCTGGATGTCATCGACATACAGCATGGTGTTGTTGCCCATTTCCAGCGCCAGGTTGAGCTTGTGCAACTCCTGGCGGGAGGTTGCATCCGGGGCCTGCGCCGGGTCCAGCGAGCGCACTTCGTGGCCCAGGGCCGGGCCATTGATCTTCATGAAGACCAGCCCCAGCCGATGCGCCACGTACTCCATCAAAGTGGTTTTGCCGTAGCCCGGCGGCGAGATCATCATCAGCAGGCCCATCAGGTCGCTGCGCTTCTCCTCGCCCACGGTGCCCATCTGCTTGGCCAGGTTGTCGCCGATCACCCCCAGGTAGACATCATTGATCAACCGGTTGCGCACGAACGATGACAGCGGCCTAGCCTTGAATTCCGACACCCGCAGGGCCTCGCGTTCGCGGACGATGACCGCCTGGCGCGCGCTCTGGTAGGCCTGGAAGGCCGGCACGAACACCTGCTGGTGGGTCTGCAGCCGAGCCAGGAAATCATCCAGCGTCAGCTGCAGGGTGCCGGCGTGCAGGCGCGGGTGCTCGCCCAGCAGGCCGCTGACCTGCGCCTGCAGCGTGGCGTCGCTGTTGCGCGTGTTGAGGCGGGTATTCACCAGCAGCAACGCGGCGGCTTCGTCCACGTAACCGGCGTGTTCGGCATGCGCCGGCTGATGTGCCAAGGCCCGCAGCCATTGCCCGGCCAAGGCCCAGCGCGTGGCCACGGACTGCGCCTGGTCGGCCAGCGCGCGCTGCAGCGGTTCGCGCTGGCCACTGCTTTCCAGCGTCTGCGCCAAGGCCTGCAGCAATGTCTGCGCGGGGCGACTGACGCTGAACACCGGCGCGCCCTGGCGCAGTTCGTCGGCCAGGTACGCCGCAGCTGCTGCTGGCGCGGCGACCGCCAGCCCGGTTGTTTCAACAAAGCCTGCAATGGCCGTGGCCATCTCGCTGCACAGGGCCTGTCGCCCTTCCTGCGCACCGAACAGGCGGGCAAGGGCATCGGCGCCGGCCTGGCGTGCCGGCCATTGGCGGACATCGGCTGCGCCGAGGCGCTCGGCCCAGAACAACAACGCCAGCGCCCGTGCCGGCGCCGCATGGCACAAGGTTCCCGCGGTCTGCTGCAACGGCAGCAGCGCGCGCAGCAGCAGCGCCGCGTCGTGGTCATGGATGCCGCGTTCGTAGCCTTCGCGGTAGCGCGGCGCGGCGAAATCACGTACCCGGCGCTCCAGCGCCGCCGGATCGGCCGCGTCGTGCTGCAACTGCGCGATGTCCAGCCCATCGCCGCCGTCGAGCGCGGCCTGCAGGACCAGCCCGGCCAAGTACTCAGCGCGGTAAAGCGCGTCGGATTCCGAGTCCAGGGTCAGCTGCCAGAACGGCTTCAGCGCGGCCAGCGTGGCATCTTCCAGCGGCTCGAGGAAGTCGGTGCCGGTCAGGTGCAGGGCCAGGCCATCGCCGCGCGGCAACAGGGTGAGGTCCAGCGGCTGGCTGTTGACGCTGAAACGGTGGCGTGGCCCCAGGCGGACGACATTGCCACCGGCCTCGTAGAGATCGCTGCGATCACGCAGTTGACGCACGGCCTGGTCGCGCACGCCTTTGAGCCGGGCTTCGATGTCATCGGCCTTGACCGAATCGCGCAGGGCGCGCAGCCGCTCGACCAGCTCACGCAGCTTGTAGACCAGCGGATCACCGGCGAAAAAGGCATTCAGTTCATCGGCCGTGGCGAAACGCTCGCTCCGCTTGCCCAGGCCATCGAGGATACGATTGGCGGCATCGAGCAGTGAACGCGCCTTGCGCTGGCGCTCATCGAGCAGCGCCTGTTTATGCGCTTCAAACGTTTCCACCAGCTCTTCGCGCTTGGACAGGGTGTCGGCGAGGAACTGCTCGTGCTCACCGAACTGGCTTTCCAGTTCTTCCAACTGCACCAGCAGCCGCGAGAGCTGTTCATCGGCACGCTCGGGGTCACTGGCCAAGGCCAGGGCGCTGGTGATCGCCTGCGAAAACAAGGCGAACTGCGCGGCGAACTGGGCCACGGCCTCCGCCGAGCCCAGCGTGCGGCGCCGCTGCCCGGC
>DALZLW010000281.1:0-3699 GCA_032007425.1 Stenotrophomonas sp. | reverse complement strand
CTGCGCGAGACCTTCCTCAACGACGTCCGTTGCCATGTGATGGACGGCGACGTGGTGAAGCAAACCTTCGCCATCGGCCAGTACTATGACGATGAACGCGTTATCCGTGCGTTGTGGGAGTTCATCCGCCGCTATATGGAGGATGGGCCGGACGCCATGGACCTGCCGGCGCATCGGCGTTACATCAGCCTCTCGATGGCGCCCACGTTCAAGAACAGCTACACCGCAGTCATGACGAGCATAGGCGTCGGATTGCTGCCGCTGCGATTCGTGCTGATGCCGTTGCTGTTTCCATTGGTGGTGTGCCGTTGGCTGGTCATGCGTTCCTGCAGTCCGCCCACGTGGCCCGAAGACATCGAGAACGAGTCCAGGATCGACGCCGACGATCCGCACCGCTGGCGGGAGCCGAGCTGGAGCGGTGAGTTTGTCTACGAGATGGAGAAGGACGTCTACGAAGGTCGTTCCTTGTAGTCACAGCGCGGCCGCCGATCCGTATCGCCGCACAGCGCCCGGGAACCCACCGCTGAAGTTCGTTGCGCGGACTGGTCGATCCTCTGCTTCTGTGCTGGCCTGGCGATCCCGATTGCTGCGATCTTCGTGTTGCCACACTTTGCCTGACGGAGATCGGTCTTAACGCGCCGGACAGGCCGGATCCTTGCCGGCCAAGGGCGCGCAGATCAGTCGCCGGCATTCCACGCCAGCCGCAGAGTTGGCCGCCGGGCAGCGTCGGAGCTTCACCTGCACACTGGACTCGGTGGAAGCGACGGGCTTCTTGTTGCCGATCTGGTCGAGCGCGCTTTTGTCCTGTGCTTCGCGCTGGCGGTCGTCGGCCTGGATCTGTTCGATCAGCTCATCCATGGTCTGCGGTTGCTTGCGCGTAGCGCCGGGTGTTGCTTTTGCCTTGTCCTCTTCCTTGATGATGCCCATCAGGGTGCCGAGCAGATCGTCCTTGCCTTGTGGGGCGGTGCGCGTGGTGCTGCTGTTGGCAGGGCGGCGCTCGCTGCGCGCGGATGCACTGCGCGACGCTGGGCTTGCGCTCGTACTGGGTGCGGCAGCGGCGGGTGATGCCGTGCCAGTCCCATCGGTGCCGGCAGGGCTGGGTACATCCGTGACGGCAGGTGAATCGGTTGTTTCAGAGGCGCTCTGTGCCTCGCCGCCGCGGATGATCAACGGGGCATCCACGATGATGGCCCCGCCCTCGGCCGGTGCCAATGGTGATGGCCCACTGCCGCGCGTGGTCTCGACACTTTCCGGCCCATAGGCGCTGGTCTCGACCGTGCGCGTACTGCGCCAGATCAGCAACGCAGCCACCGCTGCCAGCAGGCCGATCAATGCGACCCACAGCCAGCGCCGGCGTCCGGTTACGGTGGGCCGGGGCACGCGCTTCGCACGTGGTGCCGAAGTGCCGGAACGGCCTTCCATATCAGCAAGGATTCGGCCCGAGCCGGTTGCGTTTGCCTTGTTCTGCTCTCCCCCTGACAGCAGACTTGGCCGATTGTTTCCGCCATTATTCAAGTGCGTCCAGCCCTTGGTTTGGATGTGGCATGAAGTACAGCGCAGTTCCGCATTCTTGATTCAAATCCAACGGTGCGTCAATCGCATCGACGTCCAGGAGGGCGAGTGATCCTGATAGTGAGCATTGCGGTGGCTGTTTTCCTGCTGCTGGCCGTGATTTGCTGGTGTTTGCTGTTTCCGGAAACGACGGAGCACCTGCGCGCCTGGTTAAGTAAATTCGTTAATAGAAGTGAGCTCGCCGTGAAGCGCGCGCGTATTGACGTATATGAACGCGCAACGCGCACAGGAGAAGGCGTTCAGCGGGAGACAACGGCGCTTGCATCCGGCTTCAAACGGCATTGGATTGTTATCTCCATCGCAGTCGCACTGCTGCTGATTCCGCCAACTGTGATATTCGTCACGCGACAGACGGTGGTGCTCGATGGCTTTCGCGGTGATGATCTAGCGGAGTCCAGTTCGCTGGTTGCCCAACTGCTGCGCGGTGAACGTCTGACGCCACCGCCTGCGCCACCGCCGGAGGTCTTCACAACGGAGGAAATCCGCAGGGTGCGGCCTGAAATCGTTACGGCCGACAGAAAGTGGGAACAGATCGATCCGCAGCTGCAGCAGCGCGTTCTCGCCATCTATGAAGTCATGCGCAGGCAGTATGGCTATGAGATGGTGCTGATCGAAGGCTATCGCAGCCCCGAGCGCCAGGCCGAGTTGATGGCCGGTGGCAAGGCGACGCGTGCAGGTGCGTGGCAGAGTTGCCATCAGTACGGGCTGGGTGTGGACAGTGCGCCGATCCGTGACGGCAAACTGCAGTGGGACATGAACGATCCGTGGACACGCCGTGGGTATTATCTGTACGGCGAGCTCGCACAGCAGGCCGGCCTGGATTGGGGCGGCAACTGGCGCAGCATCAAGGATTATGTTCACGTGGAAATGACGGCGCGTTGCCGGCAGGCCCGTGCGGCCAAGCGCGCTGAACTGGCAATGGAGTAGTTGCTGCAAGGATCCAAGGGAGCAGGAGCGATGCGACGCAGGTTCATCGATGCAGGTAGCAGTGACAGTGACGGTACGGCCCGGTTCCACCGGGGTCCGTTGCCCGTCAACCGCAGGAGCGGTGGCTGATGGCGGTATTGGGTCGGATTGCTTCGGTGGCGGCGGTGTTTGCCGTCAGCTGGGGCAGCATCATCTATTACTGGCGCAGCAGCGGCAGCATGCCTTCAGGTCTGGAGATGCTTGCCTGGCTGGGTCTGTTTCCGATTGGGCTGAGTGGAGCGGGGTACCTTGTGCGCCGTTATGCCTGGCAGGCGGCGGAGAAAGGCGCGGCTGCGTTGTCGTCGGATGCCCCTGAAACTGCCGACGTGAAGCGCGCTGAGCGCGACGGGGCAGGGGAGACGTCCAGAGCCACGCCATCGGCCGCGTTGTTGGCCAGCGCAGTGCGCTGGGGTAGTAGGATCGAACCGTCCGCGCTGCTGGATCGTCTGGATTCGCCACCGCGCCCGCCGCTGGAGACGCGCTGGAGTGGCGAAGGCGGCATGCCGTTGAAGGTCTGTGCGGCGCCCGACCTGGACGAGTACGCCGTACTGCCGGCGCAGATCGAGGGGTTCGCCACCCGTGCGGCCGAGCGTCGCGCAGCGGCCCTGCTGGCGCCGGTGCTGGAGCGCCTGCTCAATGCGCTGGTGCTGGCGCAGCCCTTGCCGGAAGTGCAGGAAGATCGGGTCATCGCCGGCCTGCGCCGGCGCGAGCAGCCGCAGGCCGTGCAGATGACCTGCATCGATCTGCTGGTGCCGCGTGATTGGTCCGAGCCGGTACGGGCCCATGTGCAGGCCTGGGCGCTGCAACAGGTCACCGCAGCCGGCTTGGCGGCAACGAGCGTGGAACTGCAACTGGTGGTCGTGGAAGGGCCGCTGCAGGTCGCCCAGCGCGTGCAGCGCGTCGTCGATCGCCTCGGCACCGAGGCCGGTGACGCACCTTGGTACCTGTTGCTGAGCGCCGCGTCGCTGGTCGATCCAGCGGTGATACAGGGCCTGCAGCAGGCGGGTCGGCTGCACGATGCGCGCCGGGCTGGCGGCTGCATACCCGGGGAGGCGGCCGCTGGCGTGCTGCTGGCATCACGGCCCGGTGCGGCGCGGGGCACTGTGCGCCTCTGGTCAACGCAGTGGGTCGAGGCTGCCGCCGGCGACGCCGAGCGTCCGG
>DALZLW010000280.1:0-3716 GCA_032007425.1 Stenotrophomonas sp. | reverse complement strand
CGCGTTTCGCCATCCATGGCGAAACACGCCCCCACATCCCCACCCCGACCGCCCCCCGACGGACTCCAGCCTCCGCCAGCCCACGAAACGAAGTAATCAAAAGCAAAAGCAAAAGCAAAGGCAAGAGCGATTGCTTGTGCCGCTGCCGTTGCTTTTTTCCTTTCCTGCTTCGTGGTTGGAGGATGCGGAAATCTGACGGGGGCAGGGTGGAGGGGTGGTCCGGGGGCGTGTTTCGCCATGGATGGCGAAACGCGAGGCACGCATGGATGCGGCTTTTGCCGTCCCCCGGCCCAGCCCCTCCGCCCTGCCCAAACCAAGGAACCGCCTTGAAGCGGCCAACCACAAGCGCCCGCCGCTCCTAGCGGAAATCCCAGCAGGAAAACGGAACTGGCGCATAATCGGCGCATGATCATCCAATCCCTGCTCGATACCGACCTGTACAAGTTCACCATGATGCAGGCGGTGCTCCATCAGCACCCCGGCGCCATCGTGCAATACCGGTTCAAGTGCCGTACGCCTGGCATCGATCTGGCCCGCTACATCGACCAGATCAACGAAGAAATCGATCACCTGTGCAGCCTGCGCTTCAGTGATGACGAGCTGGCGTACATGCGCAGCCTGCGCTTCGTCAAAGCCGATTTCGCAGACTTCCTCGGGCTGTTCCATCTGGACCGCAAGTACATCCGTTTGACCGCATCGGCCAGCGTGCCGGGCGAGATCGAGTTGGACATCACCGGCCCCTGGCTGCACACGATCATGTTCGAGGTGCCGCTGCTGGCGATCATCAACGAGGTCTGGTTCCGCAACACGAGCACCGCCGATGTCGCCGAGGGCGAGCGCCGGCTGCAGGCCAAGGCGGCCCTGCTGCGCGATACCCCCGGTTTTGAACAGTGCCGCATTGCCGATTACGGCACCCGTCGGCGGTATTCGGGCCAGTGGCACCGCCATCTGCTGCTGCAGTTGCGTGATGCGCTGGGCCCGCAGTTGGTCGGCACCAGCAATGTGCATTTCGCGCGGGAACTGGGCATGACCCCGCACGGCACCATGGCCCATGAGTACCTGCAGGCGTTCCAGGCACTGGGCCCACGGCTGCGCGATTCACAGGTGGCGGCGTTGGAATCCTGGGCCCGCGAGTACCGGGGTGACCTTGGCATCGCGCTGTCCGATGTGGTCGGGCTGGAAGCCTTCCTGCGCGATTTCGACATGTACTTCTGCAAGCTCTTTGACGGAGTACGCCACGATTCGGGCGATCCCTTCGATTGGGGCGACCGCATGCTGGCCCATTTCCAGCAGCGCCGTGTCGATCCGCGCAGCAAAGTGCTGGTGTTCAGCGACGGGCTGGACATCGAAAAAGTCATGCGCCTGTTCGACTACTTCCGTGGCCGTTGCCAGGTGGCCTTTGGCGTGGGCACCCACCTGACCAACGATCTGGGACCCGCCCCGTTGAACATCGTGATCAAGATGGTCCGGTGCAACGGCCAGCCAGTGGCCAAGCTCAGTGACTCGCCAGGCAAGAGCATGTGCGACGACCCCGGCTACCTGGCCTATCTACGGCAGGTTTTTGAGCTTCCGCCTCTTGCCTCTTGATGATTCTTTGATCCTGAACAAGGCAGAATAGACAAGGAGGCTGCGCCACGGTAAAAATTGTGATGTGCGTCTCAAAAGAATACAGGTCGGTGGCCAGAGTGGGGTGGTCCCGGCTGGGACGCATACGCATGTTCAAAGGAACAGTCCTTGCCGTCGCTCGCACTTGCCATTACGGGCTTGCCGCCCGAATTCGCCCGGTTGCGGCCGGGCGCCACTTACTGGTTCGCCTGTGCCGGCAGCGAGCATGCAGATGCCGTGGCTGCGGGACTGTTGGCGACTGCCGGTGACGTCGACAACGCCGTCGTAGTGGGGCTGGGGCGCGCGCCTCAGGGCATGCTCGAGGGTCTGGCCGATGAATCGGGGCCAAGCCATATACGTTTGTTCCAGATCCCGGTGGCGGATGTTGGCCGGGCGCTGCTGGACCTGCCCGTCGACCTGCAGCGGGTCACCGCCCAACGCAATGCCCTGTGCATCGTACAGCTGCCCGCCGACGTGCTCGAAGGCCTGGAAGACCGGCGGTTGGCGCGTCTGAGTGAACGCCTGCAGACCTGGGCGCAGGCCGGCAACCATTACCTGCTGGTGCTGGCGCAGGGCGAGGCGCCGACCCTGGCCCCGCGGCTGCTGGCCGGCAATCGCTGGTGCGATGGCGTGGCCCAGTTGCACTCCCACCGCGGTGCGCTGCAGTTGCTGATGCATTACTGGAGTAATGCGGACGGTGTGATCGCCCACCGCGAGTTCCGGGTCGAGCGTCGGGGCCTGGAGTGGGCCGTGGTTGCCGACGAGGCCGACCAGACCCTGCAGGCGGCACTGGAGCACGAAGGCGGTGACCGCTTCGTGGTGCTGGCACAGACCGAGGTATTGGAAGGAGCGCCGCCGTTCTCGCCGGCATGGCGCCTGTATGACAGCTGGAGCAGCCTGGCGCTGCCCGCGCTGCAGGCCCAAGCGGCTACCGTCGTTCTATCCATCCGCGACAACGCCGAAGTGGATGCGCTGGCGCGCCTGGTGCACCGCCTGCGTCGTGAGCGCGGCAACGGGGTGAAGCTGGTCGTGCGCGAAATGGCGCCCTGCCTTCGCTATTCCGATGAACGCCTGCTGCTGCAATGCGGTGTGACCCTGGTGGTGCCGGCCAATACGCCACTGGCGCGTTTCCTGACCCTGCTGGAAACCATCCAGGGCCAGCGTTGGCAAGGCCAGTTGCCAGCTGACCCGGAGCCGCTGATCCGTGGCCACCGGCCGCCGGATGTTGGCGGCATCGTCAGCCCGGAACGCTTCCGCCAGGTGGTCATGGACCTGCTGGGCGATGATGGCAGCGCCGTGGAAAGCGCGGTGCTCACCCTGCAGCCCGTGGCCGGCCTGCGGGCCCAGCAGACCCTACAGCAGCTGTCGATCCGCCGTCGAGGCGATATCGCCTGCGTGTACCGCGGGCAGGTGCGCCTGTTCCTGTTTGCCTGCCGCCGCGATGGCGTCGAGCGCGCGTTGGGCAACCTGTTCCGTTTGTCCTGGAAAGAATTGTTTGATGGTTACCAGCGCCTTGCCGAACATGATGTGGAAGCGATGAACCCGACCGGTCGCGAACCCGAGTCGGAGGTCCTGCCGCCGGCGCCGGCCCTGCAGGTACCGACGACGGCGAGCACGCCGCGTGCGCGGCCGCAGCCACTGCGCCTGGGAGGCGCTGCATGAACGAGCAGCAGTTGTGGAGCCTGATCGCCGTCTGCGCGGTGGTGTTCATTGCGTTGGGGGCGGTGCTGGGCACCGTCGTGCGCGCCGTGCGCACGCGCGTCTCGCGCTGGTTGCCGCCCAGGCATCTGCGCCGGGCCGGTGAACGGCGTCGTCGCGGCGCCGGAGGAGTTCGATGAACACGTCCTCTGCCGCGCCGGTGCAGCGCTTTGCGTGGGCAAACCTGGGCGTGTGGAATCTCTATTTCCTGTCCAAGGTGGTGCTGGTATGGATGGGCGCATTGGATCTGAAGATCCTGCCCAACCTGTTGCTGCTGGGGGCGCTGCTGGTGCCGCTGCGCTGGCGCTGGGCGCGGATCGCCCGCACCGTGGTGGCGATTCCGGTGGCGGTCGCGCTTTATTACCCCGATACCTGGTGGCCGCCGTTCCAGCGCCTGCGGTCCCAGCCAGGGG
>DALZLW010000279.1:0-3741 GCA_032007425.1 Stenotrophomonas sp. | reverse complement strand
ATATTCTTCAGCATAGTCCAGCCAGGATGGATGGCTATGCACCTCGCAGCACCTATAGGGGGAAACTGTACGTAGAAGGCGTACGGGTTGGAGGTGATGTGAGCGTTCGTGATCTGCGCGCCGCACTCTACGAGGACTGGAATATCGGGTGCCTCAGGGCAATCGGAAGTTGCCAGCTGTACGAAAGATATACATATGGCAGCAGTGGCATTGCTTTGATACTAGGTGATCAACTCGAGTCAGGACCGCTGGAGTCTGTACAGGTCGCCCCGCCGCTTGCGAAAGGCGAGCCTCTTTGATCCAACCTGCATGAGTCTGCGGCGACTGCCGCAAGCCTTCGTTTAGGCTACGCAATGTCGGCTGGTTCCCAACTGTTACAACCGGGTCTACCAGAACCTGATGCTGTTGTTGGGAAACAGCGTGGATGATGTGCAGATAATGACCGAATCGGATCCGAACACGGACGGCTCGGCTGACCCGACACCCTCACAGTTGGCCACCATCAACAGTTGGGGCGAGCACGTTTATGGGGCGATCTCCCTGCACTGCAGGAGTTTGTGAAGATAACTTCGACAAAGCGCCCTTCCTGTCGAATGCTCTTGATGATCAAGAGGCCGCCGCAAGTCAGGCTGCGCTCTGGTGTAACGATACTCCCGACGCCGACTACTATTTCCTCGAGCCGATTCCCGGCGAGTACGAACTGATCAACGGCAGCTACCTCGGCGATGTGCAGGACGCCCCCAGGCAAGCGCGGGTCGCCGACGGCCAGCCCGTGCCGCGATCCGGATGGTGGTACAGCCCGGCGCGTGCAGGCTCCAGTCGTTACTTCAAGGAAGGTGCGACGTTCCCGGAGTTCGCCGATAGCGACTGGGGCAGCACTTTCTGGCTTCGGGCCGATGACCAGTCGGCGCCGCGGTTGCGCTGGAAACAGCGGGCAGCGTCCGGTGCTACCGGATAGCTGCCTCAGCGCCGCCGGTAATGCACGAAGCGGAACGCATGCGCATGCCGTGCATCGGCCGGATGCTCGGTGCTTTGCACGTCCTCCCACACGGCAGGATCCACCGCTGGAAAGTGGGTATCGGCCGCAACCTGCGTATCGACGTGGGTCAGGTACAACTCGTCGGCCTGATCCATTAGCAGGCGGTAGATCTCGCCACCGCCGATCACGCACAGCGTGTCCGCACCGGCCTGCCCGGCAATCGCCTGCGCCTGCGCCAGCGAGCCCACCGCCTGCATCCCAGCGAACGGCACCGTGCCACCGCGGGTCAGCACCAGATTCGCACGGCCGGGCAGGGCACGGCCCAGCGATTGGGCCGTCTTGCGGCCCATCAGCACCGGCTTGCCCAAGGTGATGGCCTTGAAGTGCTTGAGGTCATCGGGCAGGTGCCACGGCAGCTGGTTGCCCTGTCCGATGCCGTTGTCGCGGTCCAGCGCCGCCACCATCACCAGGCGCGGCGACGTCATACCGCCACCGGCGCTTTGATGGCCGGATGTGGGTCGTAGCCGTCGATACGGATGTCTTCGAAGCGGAAACCGAACAGGTCGGTGACCTCCGGATTCAGCCACAGCTTGGGCAAAGGTCGCGGTGAACGCGCCAACTGCTCGCGCGCCTGCTCGAAGTGATTGGAATACAGGTGTGCATCGCCCAGCGTATGCACGAAATCACCCACGCCCAGCCCGGTGGCCCGCGCCACCATGTGGGTGAGCAGGGCATAGCTGGCGATGTTGAACGGAACGCCGAGGAAGATGTCGCCACTGCGCTGGTAAAGCTGGCAGCTCAGCTTGCCGTCGACCACGTAGAACTGGAACAGGTTGTGGCAGGGCATCAACGCCATCTGCGACAGCTCGCCGACGTTCCAGGCGCTCACCACCAGCCGTCGTGAGTCGGGATTACGTTTGATTTCCTGCACCAGCCATTGCATCTGATCGATCTCACGGCCATCGGCGGTGGCCCAGCTGCGCCACTGCTTGCCGTACACCGGGCCGAGGTCGCCGTTCTCGTCGGCCCACTCGTCCCAGATCCGGACCTGGTTGTCCTTCAGGTAGCCGATGTTCGTATCGCCTTTGAGGAACCACAGCAGCTCATGGATGATCGAGCGCAGGTGCAGCTTCTTGGTGGTGACCAGCGGAAACCCTTCGTTGAGATCAAAGCGCATCTGCCAGCCGAATACGCTGCGGGTGCCGGTGCCGGTGCGATCACTCTTTTCCGCGCCGTGCTCCAGCACGTGCGCCAGCAGGTCCAGATACGGCTTCATGCCTTGCCTCCGGCCGGCAGCTGCGGCTGCAGCACGGGTGCGCGGCGCGACAATGCCAGCAGCACCAGGCCGAACACGATCAGCGGAACGCAGAGGATCTGGCCCTTGGTCAGCCAGCCGAAGGCCACATAGATACCGTTGTCGGGCATGCGCACGAACTCCACCGCGAAGCGGAACACGCCATACAGCAACGCGAACAGCCCAGATATCAGGTAGCGCTGTCGCGGCTTGGCAGAGACCAGCCACAGCACCACGAACATCACCAGCCCTTCCAGCAGCGCTTCATACAACTGTGAGGGATGGCGCGCGTACTGATTCAGTGCGCCCGTGGCGAACTGCGCCTGCAGGGTGGCAGGGTCGAGCTGGTCCAGCGGCGCGGGCAGGCCAGTGGGAAACACCACGCCCCACGTGCCGTCGGTGTATTTGCCCCACAGTTCCGCGCCGATGAAGTTGCCGATACGGCCGAAGCCCAGGCCCAGCGGCACCAGCGGCGCGATGAAGTCCATCGTGTCGAAGAAGTGCAGCTGCTGCCGCCGCGACCACCACCAGCTGGCACCAAGCACGCCGAGCAGGCCGCCATGGAAGCTCATGCCGCCGTCCCACACCTTGAACAGCAGCAATGGGTTGTGCAGGAAGTCGCCCAGCGCATAGAAAAGCATGAAACCGACGCGACCGCCGATGACCACACCGAGCATGGCGTAGAACAGCAGATCGGAGAAGCCGTTGGCATCCACGCCCGGCAGGCGGCCGGCGGCAACACGGCGTTTGCCCAGCCACCAGGCGCTGGCAAAACCGGCCAGATACATCAGGCCGTACCAGTGCACCTTGATCGGCCCGAGGGAGAGGGCGATCGGGTCGATGTCGTGGAAATAGATCATGGGCAGGGCCTGGCGGGTAAGCCGCTATTGTCGGCCCTGCGGGACCCGGGCTTCAACCAAGCAGTTGCGGCGTGTTGGGCAGACCGTCAGCGTCGCCCGTGTCCAGTGGCGGGAAATGCTCGGCGATCAGGGTCGAGACCGCCGCTATGGCCCGGCACAGGGCCGCGCGCGGGTCCGGGCCCTGCAGATCCTTGCGAAGCTGCTCGCAGATGGCCTGCCATTGCACCGGCGTCACCCGCCCGTGCAGGCCGCGGTCGGCCACGATTTCGATGGCATGGTCGGCCAGTAGCAGGTAGATCAGCACGCCGTTGTTGGCAGCGGTATCCCATGTCCGCAGGTGGGCGAAGGCGCGCTCGGCGGCCTGGCGTGGACTGACCCCACGCCATACACAGGCCACTGGCAGGTCTGCTTCAACGGCGAACATCACTTGGCCGCCGTGGCGACGCTCACCGTCAGCGATCGCCGTGGTGATGGCCTCCAGCGTGGCCGGAGGGAAGCGGCGCCGGACCGAGGGCGCGAACACATGCCGTAACCAACGTGCCATCACCAGCTCCCCGATGCGCCGCCACCGCCGGAACGGCCGCCACCGCCACCCCAGCCGCCACCGC
>DALZLW010000278.1:0-3742 GCA_032007425.1 Stenotrophomonas sp. | reverse complement strand
GGGTGAGGCGGAGTTGCGCCGCTTGCTGGATCCCACGGCGCTGACCGCTGGCGGCATCCAGGCCGGCGGCGGCGGCGCCGGTGGCTGACAGCGACGCTGGCAAGCGTGGTGAATGAAAAAGGGCCCGCGCTCGTCTGACCGCGGGCCCGGGTCGCTGTGCTGCGCAGGTCGTATGACCCCTGCGCAGCGCTACGTTGCCGCCTTCCGTGAATCCATTCGATGATTCAGTTCGAGGGCGCAGCAGAAGCTGAAATGCTCAGCGCCGATCTGCGACGATGTTGCTGAAGGTGGCGGTGTAATCCTTGAACTCGGGAATGCGCTGCACGATGTCCTGCGGAATCGGGCTCGGGCCATCTCCCAGTTCGATCTTCACCGGCTTCATGTCGGGGTCAACGGCTGCAGCCACCAGCGTGTTCTGCCGCAGCACCTGCAGGTGGCCGAACATCTGCTGCAGCATCTGCTGCTGGTCTGGCTGCAGGGGGATGAGCACTTCGTCGATCTTCATCTCGCCGCTGGGCAGGATGATGATATTGGGTGCCGGCTGCCGACGTACGGTGACCAGTTCGCTGCTGACCGAGACCTTCGGCTTGCTGCGCTCGGCGCGGTGCTGGCGATACTCCTGGTCACAGCCGACCAGGCCCAGGCAAAGCAGGGCGGCCAGCAACAGGAAGAGCTTCTTCATGGTGGTCCGGGGTTGAAAAGGGGGCGCCCATTGTAGTCCCGGCGCGCCACCTGGGTCGCCTCCAGCCCCCACGCGCTGCCCCCTGCGCTCTTTGGTCGCAGGGGGCGCGGATGTCGCCTGGGCTTACTCGCCGCAGTCGTCTATATCGCTTTGGTCCATCGTGGCGTAGGGCTTGAACGCCGGCAGCGAAACCGCCAGCGCCTGTTGCGCGGCCATCATCGCCGGCAAGCGCTCGCAGATGGTCCTGGCCTGGGCCTTGATCTTTTCTGCCTCGGCGTTGACGCGCTTTTCGATCTCCTCGGTGTTGCCGCTGAAAATGCCCTTCAGCGCCTCACCTGCGGCGGTCACACCCAGCTGCGCGCCGGCAACGCCGACGTCCATGCCGGCCATGGCGATGGCCTCGACCTGGTGGCGGTAGGCCAGCAGCTCCTTGCGCTGGGCGTCGGTGGTGGTGACCTCGGCGCCACCGATCAGCAGTTTGCCGTCCGGGGTGATCTCGGCCTTGGCCGCCCCCTTCCCGTTGATGCTGATGTTGCCTTCGATCAGCTCCTTGCGGGCTTTGTCGGTGGCTTCCTTCACCGTGCGCCCGACAGTGCTGGTGGTTTCGGCGGCAGACGTCACCGAATCGTTGCTGTGCTCGCCGCAGGCAACCAGGGACAGCGACAACAACAGGGGCAGCAGCAGACGCGTGCGTTTCATCGTTTCATTCCTTTGGATGCTGGGTTGGGCGCGAGTTTGGGGTTACTTGCGGGTGGGCAGGCTGACGTTGCCGCGCACACCCTTGTGCGTGACATCACCCATGGCTTTGCTGCGGACCGTCAGGTTGCCGCCGGCGCCATCGACGTCCAGATCACCGACGCCGAGCTTGTCGACGACGACGTTGCCGCCGATGTCATGCAGTTCTGCATCGCCGACGGCGATGCTGCCGATCTCCACGTTGCCGCGGACCTGCCGCGCATCGAGGTCACCGGAGGCGATCGCTTCGACGCTGAGGTTGCCACCGACGTCGGTGATGTCCAGATCGCCTGCGGCGACGCGGCCGATCGTCACGTTGCGGGCCACCCGGCTGATCGTGGCATCGCCCGCACCGAGCGACAGCAGGTCCACGCTTTCGGCGCCTTCCACCCGCAGATCACCGGCACGGATGGCGGCATGCACGCTGCCGCGCGTGTTGCGGACGGTGACATCACCGGCTGCGCCATCGACGCTGACCGCCTTGGCGTTCTCGATGCTGGCATCGCCGGCACCGACCTTGAGTTGCACCAGCACGTTGTCAGGCACGGTGCCGGTGATGTCCATCCAGGCGTACTGCTTGCCCTTCCAGCCTGCATTGCTGGTGCGCTGTAGGGTCACCACCAGCGCATCGCCCCGCCGTTGCTGGCTGATGCTCAACTGGTCCAGCAACTCGGCGGTGGAAGCGCAGGCGCGGCCAGCCAACTGCGCCGCGCCAGGGCCGGCGCGCAGCTGCAGGTCGAACTGGTTGACCTCGAAGATGACCTTGCTGGCATCACCGACATCCAATTGCAGGCTGCGCGGCGCGCCGAACTTGCAGGGCGCGTCGTTGGCCAGCGCGGACAGCGGCAGCAGGAGCAGGGCGGAACAGGCGATCAGGCGCTTCATGGTCAGGTTCCTTGTCAGGGTCAGATTTCACCCGCGCGGCGGCGCAGGCGGACGGCCAGGACGATCATCGCAGTGCCGATCGCCGCGCCGATCCACAATTCCGGCCGGGCCAGGGCGGCCCACTGGGCGCTGGGCGAAAGCAGGTCGGTGATGCTTTCCATCTTCAGCGCCAGCCGGCCACGGTAGACCAGCTCGACGCCGGGGAAGGTGCCCAGCAGCAGGCGGCCGACGATGTGCTGCCAGAACCAGCCGCTGGTACTGTCAAACAACTGCATGATGCGGGTGGTGCTGACGACGATGCCGGCGAACAGCGGCAGCATCACGGCCCACAGGAATGGCTTGCTCCTGGCCCAGGACGAGCACAGCAGCAGCCAGCCGACAGTCGGCAGGGCCCACAGTGCGTACACCGGCAGGGCGATGATGTGGCCCAGCGCGATCACCATCGGGCTGGTCGGGCCCAGCACCAGGGTGCCTGCATCACCACCATGGGCGGCCACGACGATGGCCAGCACGACCATGAACAGCAGCATGGTCACGATGGCGGCGGCGGTGGCGATCGCCGGGGCGACGACCAGTGCGCTCAACACCTTGGACAGCACGGTCTGCGCATCGGAGATCGGCAGCGACTTCCAGAACAGGATGCTGCGATCGCGGCGGTCGTCATACAGGGCGCCCAGGCAGTAGAAGAACACGACGAAGGCCAGCACCACGAACGGCCAGGTAGAGCTCATTGCCAGCGCCACATCCAGGCCGCGGCCGAGTTTCTCCAGGTCGGTGCCGCTCAGGTTCTGGGTCAGCAGGGCCAGGTCCAGGCCATTGACCTGCACGCTGTGGTCGCCGACCGACAGTTCGCCCTGCGCGGCGGCGCGGCGCAGCGCCAACAGACCCAGCACGATGCCGACGCTGCTCATCAGCAAGGAGGCGATGCCGGCGATCACCGGGGCATAGAGGAAGCCGCCACGGTTTTCCCAGTATTCGCGCTTGAGCAGCCAGCGCAGCTTGCTCACGGGGGTGACGGGGGAAGTGGTGGCATTCATGCGTAGGTCCCCTTCATGACAGCGACGAACAGATCGGCAAGGCCGGGCGCGCGGACCTCGCCCAGGGTGGTCAGTTGTGCGCGCGGCACGTTGTCGAACAGCAGCACGGTCTTGCCGAAGGGCAGGCTGCGCTCGTCGATCGGGCGCAGGGCGCGGGCGGTGTCGAGCTGGTCGGCGTTCACCAGTACTTCGGTGTAACGCTCGCCGACGGCATCCATCTCCGCCGACAGCACGATGCGACCATCGCGGATGAACATCACATCGGTGAGGATGTGCTCGATCTCCTCCACTTGGTGAGTGGTGACGATGATGGTCTTCTGTTCGTCGAAATAGTCTTCCAGCAGGCGTTGGTAGAACTCCTTGCGGTACAGGATGTCCAGGCCCAGGGTCGGTTCGTCCAGCA
>DALZLW010000277.1:0-3800 GCA_032007425.1 Stenotrophomonas sp. | reverse complement strand
GCGGTGGCCGGGGCCACGTCACGCGCGGCCACCTTCAGGCCCGGTCGCAGCTTGCCGGTGCCATCGACGATGATGCGGTCGCCGGCCTGCACGCCCTGGCGGATTTCAACCACCCCGGCGCGGCGGGCACCAGTGACGACGTCGGCGCGTTCCACCGTGGCATCGTCCTTGAGCTTGTACACGAAGGATTCGCGGCCCACCTGGACCACGGCGATTTCCGGAATCACCAGCGCCGGGCGTTCCGGGCGGAACATCCGCACATCCAGCAGCATGCCGGGGCGCAGGGCATGGTCGCCATTGCTGAATCCGGCGCGCACGGTCACCGCGCGGGTGGCCGGGTCCACGCGCGCATCGATGGTGCTGACCTGCCCGTCGAATGTACGGCCAGGCCAGGCCACGCTGGTGGCCTCGACCTTGTCCCCCTGGGACAACGAAGCCAGTTCCGCCTCCGGCACCTGGAAGTCGACATGCATGCGCTCGATGTCGTCGAGGGTGGCGATGGCGGTGGTCGGGGTGACCAGCGAGCCCGGACTGACCTGGCGGATGCCGAGCATGCCGGCGAAGGGTGCGCGCACGTTGCGGTCACCGATATCGGACTGCATTTCCAGCACCCGCGCCTGGGCAGCATCGCGGATCGCCTTCTGCGTATCGAGGGTGGCGCTGGACACCAGCCGCTGGGTGGCCAGTTCCTTCTGCCGGCGGTACAACTGGTCGGCTTCGGCGAAGGTCGCCTCGGCCTGGGTCAGGGCGGCCTGCTGGGCCTGGCCGCGCAGCGTCACCAGCGGCGCCCCGGCAGCCACCTGCTGGCCGCTTTCAAAGTGGACGCGCTCTATGATCTCGCTGACCTTGGCAGTGATCGTCACCGATTCACGTGCCTTGGCCGTGCCCAGTGCCTGAAGGGTATCGCTCCATGGCGACACTTCCACGGTCTGCGCCGTCACCGGCACTTCGGCCGAGCCACCACGCGCCGACGGCGGCTCCGGCTTGCAGCCGCCAAGCGCCAGCATTGCCAATGCCACGACAGCCCCTGCAGTCACACGTCCCAACATGGAAATCCCGGTTTCGAACTTGACCGCGAAGTCTAGGCCCAGCCGCGCGAAGACCGTATGTGCCAAGCGTTTACCAGCCCCGGCAAGGCCCTGCGGTAGCATTGCGGGGCCTTGCTGTGCTTGGCTTCGCCCGCCCGGTACCCGGATGTGTCGGCGTGTATCGGGAACGCGGGCAGGTGCATGACCGGCCGCGGGCGACGTGCCGCGCCGCTGATGGGTGGCGGACGATCCCTGCCCCCCGTTAGAGGCAGGCGCGCTCCATCGCCGGTATCGCCGGGCCCTGTCCCGCCCGGCACCCTCAGGAGGTGATCGTCTGGGTCAATGACTCCCACGTCGGCGGCAATGGCCACGCGGCCACCTGATTGCCGTCGAGCACGCGGCGCAGGTCGCGGGGATCGATCTGTGGGGCCAATACATGCACCAGATCCAGGGCGTAATCGCGCAACACGCGGTCGCGTGGCAACACCGCCCAGGCAATGCACTCGGCAATCGGCTCCGGTGCCACCCAGGCACGCAGGTCGTGGTCGGCGGCGCTGATCGCCATTTCCGCCAGCAGCCCCACGCCCAATCCGGTGCGCACATAAGTCTTGATCAGATCCGCGTCCAGCGCGGTCACCGCAATATCCGGCGTCAGCCCGGAACCGGCAAATGCCCGCTGCAGCGACGAACCCGTACGGGTGGACGATTCATAGCTCACCAGCGGCTGCCGGGCCAGCGCGGCCAGGTCCGGCGCGCGGCCGGCCCGATCCAGGGGATGGCCCTTGGGCACCAGCACCAGCCGACGCCAACGGTACAACGGGACAGCGATGCCGGCACTGGGTTCGCCACCGGCCGTGCTGACAATGGCGATATCGGCATCACCCTGGCTGAGCAGATCCAGGGCGGCGCTTTCTGCAGCCTGCTGCAGATGCACGCTGACCTGGGGGTAGGCCTGCTTGATCCGCGCCACCGCCGGCGGCAGCACGAAGCGCGCCTGCGTATGGGTCGTGGTCAGCACCAGCTGCCCTTGGCTTTCGCGACGCTGGTTGGCGGCATAGGTGCGGATGTTGTTGGCCTCGGCCAGCACTGCGCGCGCCCGGGTAATCACCTCCACCCCGGCCGGGGTCACCGACTCCAGACTGCGGCCCTTGCGCACGAACAACAGGAAGCCCAATTCGTCTTCCAGCTGCTTGAGCTGCTTGGACAGACCAGGCTGGGTGGCGTGCACGCGCGAGGCGGCCAACGTGATGTTGAGTTCGGCGTCGGCGATCGCCACCAGATAACGGAGCTGTGTCAGCGTCATGGCAGGAGGGGCAGAACGAGGTGGGGAATCCAACTCTAGGGTAAATGCCATCACCAGCTTATAACCAAACGTTGTCTAAGAAAGGTATCTGGTCATTTCCTGTAGTCATATGTCGGCGTTACCGTCGGCCGACAGGGTGAGTCCACCCTTCTTCAATCCCGCGCCGCGTGCCTGCGGCCCCCTCCGGAGCGCCCCATGGCCCTGTACGACTCCATTCTCGACACCATCGGCAACACCCCCATCGTGAAACTGCAGCGCATCGCCCCGAAGGGCGTAACCCTGTACGCGAAGGTGGAATCGTTCAATCCCGGCGGCTCGGTAAAGGACCGACTGGCGCTGGCGATCATCCTGGACGCCGAGCAGCGGGGTCTCATCAAGCCCGGCGACACCATCGTGGAGGCCACCTCGGGCAATACCGGTGTCGCACTGGCAATGGTTGCTGCAGCTCGCGGTTACAAGTTCGTCGCCACCATGGTCGAGACTTTCTCGATCGAGCGCCGCAAGCTGATGCGCGCCTATGGTGCAAAGGTGATCCTGACCCCTGCGGCCGAGCGCGGCAGCGGCATGGTCCGCCGCGCACAAGAGCTGGCCAAGGAACATGGCTGGTTCCTGGCCAGCCAGTTTGCCAATCCCGCCAATCCCACTTACCACCGCAGCACCACCGCCGCCGAGATCCTGCGCGACTTCGCCGGCAAGCGACTGGACTATTTCGTCAGCGGCTGGGGAACCGGCGGTACGCTGACCGGGGTCGGTGAAGTGCTCAAGGTCGCCCGCCCGCAGACCCGCATCATCGCCACCGAACCGGCCGGCGCCGCGCTTCTCAAGGGTGATGACTGGAAGCCGCACAAGATCCAGGGCTGGACACCGGATTTCGTGCCTGACGTGCTGAACCGTGAGGTGGTGGACGAGCTGTTGTCGGTGTCCGACGACGTCGCGGTCGCCACCTCGCGCCGCCTCGCCTCCGAAGAAGGCCTGTTCGTCGGTATCTCCGCCGGGGCCACGGTGGCCAGCGCGCTGGAAATCGCCCAGCGTGCCGAGCCCGGCTCGGTGCTGCTGGCCATGCTGCCCGATACCGGCGAACGGTATTTCTCCACGCCGCTGTTTGCGGATGTGAACGAGGGCTCGGACGATGAATGGCTGGCCGGCCTGCCCTGAGCGCAGCGACCCGTTCTGTCCCTGTCCAGACGCCCGCCTTGTGCGGGCGTCTTGATGTGCCAGCACCGTCTCCCGGCAGCGCCAGGCCGCGCCCGGCGAACGCTGCGGGCCGTCCCGCCGTGCCAATCGCAGCCTGTGAGACGGTCATGACACATCCTGCATGTGCCCCGCGATACGGTGGCCGTGCAGATCCGTCACTACCGTTCTTACCGGTAAGCGGGCCCTGCCAGGACCCAATGACAGCCAGGAGACGGACGCAATGAAGATCGAAGTGTGGCAGGGCGACATCACGACCCTGGCGGTGGATGCGATCG
>DALZLW010000276.1:0-3823 GCA_032007425.1 Stenotrophomonas sp. | reverse complement strand
TGTTCATCGTCGAGGGTGACTCGGCAGGTGGCTCGGCCAAGCAGGGCCGCAACCGCAAGAACCAGGCCGTGCTGCCGCTGCGCGGCAAGATCCTCAACGTGGAACGCGCACGCTTCGATCGCATGCTGTCCTCCGACCAGGTGGGCACGCTGATCACCGCATTGGGCACCGGCATTGGTCGCGACGAGTACAACGCCGACAAGCTGCGTTACCACAAGATCATCATCATGACCGACGCCGACGTCGACGGCGCGCACATCCGCACCCTGCTGCTGACCTTCTTCTACCGGCAGATGCCGGAGCTGATCGAACGTGGCCACGTCTACATCGGCCTGCCGCCGCTGTATAAGATCAAGCAGGGCAAGCAGGAGCTGTACCTGAAGGATGACCCGGCGCTGGACAGCTACCTGGCCAGCAGTGCGGTGGAAAATGCCGGGCTGAAGCCGGCGGCCAACGAACCGCCGATCGAGGGCGCGGCGCTGGAAAAACTGCTGCTGGCCTATGCCGCCGCCCACGACACCATTGAACGCAACGCCCACCGTTACGACCGTGGCCTGCTCGAAGCACTGGTGGATTTCCCGCCGCTGGACCTGCAGCACCTGCGCGCCGCCGGCGAAGGCGAAGGCCTGGATGCACTGGCCAAGCTCCTCAACCAGGGCAGCCTGGGCAGCCCGCGCTTCACGCTGGAACTGCAGGAGCCCAACGACCAGCGCCCCGCTGCCGTGCTGATCACCCGTCGCCACATGGGCGAACAGCTGATCCAGGTGCTGCCGCTGGCGGCGTTCGAAAGCGGCGAACTGCGTGCGATCCACCAGGCGGCGACCCTGCTGCACGGTCTGGTCCGCGCAGGCGCGGTGATCAGCCGCGGCGCCAAGTCGATCGAAGTGACCTCCTTCACCCAGGCCCGCAACTGGCTGCTGGATGAAGCCAAGCGTGGCCGCCAGATCCAGCGCTTCAAGGGCTTGGGTGAAATGAACCCGGAACAGCTGTGGGACACCACGGTCAACCCGGACACCCGCCGCCTGCTGCAGGTGCGTATTGAAGACGCGGTCGCCGCCGACCAGATCTTCAGCACCTTGATGGGCGACGTGGTGGAGCCGCGCCGTGACTTCATCGAAACCAATGCGCTGAAGGTCGCCAACCTGGATATCTGACACAATCGGCCGGTACCGTTCCACGTGAACCTGCGTGGGACGGCCCTTACTCCGAAGCAGGTCATCGATGTCCGAAACGCTCCAGGCCCCGCCGCCGCTGCCGTCCCGTCCCACCGCTTCGCGCCGTGGCATGCCCCCGCTGGCGGGTTTCCTCATCGACGTTGGGCTGGCGGCCCTGTTGATGATCGTGCTGAGCATGTTCGGCGGCCTGCTGTGGCTGTTCTACCGTGCGGCCACCGAAGGTGCCGCCGCGCTGAACGACCTGACCGCCACGCCGCCGCCGCTTGAGCAGATCCTGATGGCCCTGCTGGCCACCGGCGGCACCGCGCTGCTGCTGTACTTCCTGCGCCGCCCCGCCGACGCCACCGAGCGACGTGCCTCGCTGCAGGCCGTGGCACGTCCCTCCACCTGGGGCTGGACCGCCCTGGTGGCATCGGGTGTGGTGCTGGGCAGCAATGGCCTGTCCTTCCTGGGCGGCCAACTGGGCATCGAACCGGTTCCCACGAATCAAGAGCTGATGTCGCGGGCATTGGGCGAATTCCCTTGGTTCCTGGCGCTGTTCGCCGTGCTGCTGGCACCGGCGTATGAGGAACTGCTGTTCCGGCGCGTCCTGTTCGGGCGCCTGTGGCAGGCCGGCCGGCCCTGGCTGGGGCTGGTGCTGAGCAGCCTGTGCTTTGCCCTGATCCATGAAGTGCCCGGCACCAGCGCCAACGGCCCCTTGCAGATCACCTTGCTGTGGCTGGTCTACGGCGGCATGGGCGCTGCCTTCTGCTGGCTGTACCGGCGCACCGGCACGCTGTGGGCACCGATCGCCGCCCATGCGGTCAACAATGCGGTGGCCCTGTCGGCGCTGATGCTGTTTGGGCATTGACCGCCGCCCTGTCGTTTGACGAAACATTAAGCAGGCAAGGGCGACACTTCGTTACCTGAACACGGGATGCGCTCATGAAACGATTCCTCCTGACGCTCTGCATCGGCGCCCTGCTGGCCGGCTGCGCGACGACGACCTCGCCCACCGGCCGACGCCAGTATGTGGGTGCGGTTTCGCAGGCACAGTTGGATCAACTGGGTGCCCAAGCGTTCACCGAAGCCAAGCAGAAAGAGAAAGTCAGCAGCAACGGCAAGCAGACTGCCTACGTGCAATGCGTTGTCAATGCACTGGTCGCCCAACTGCCTGATCAATACCGTGGCGTACGGTGGGAGACCGCCCTGTTCGAGGACAATGAGCCCAATGCCTTCGCCCTGCCTGGTGGCAAGGTCGGGGTGAACACCGGCATCTTCACCGTGGCCAAGAACCAGGATCAGCTGGCCGCGGTGATCGGTCACGAGATCGGCCACGTCATCGCCCGTCACCACGAAGAGCGCATCACCCGCCAGATGGGCGCGCAGACCGGCCTGTCGGTGCTCGGCGCGATCGCCGGTGCGGCGTACGGTGGCAATGCCTCGAACATGGTCAACCAGCTCGGCGGTGCCGGCGCGCAGACGCTGTTCCTGCTGCCCAACACCCGCGAACAGGAAGCCGAAGCCGACGAAGTCGGGCAGAAGCTGATGGCCGAGTCCGGCTTCGATCCGGCCCAGGCCGTGGGTCTTTGGCAGAACATGATGGCGCTGGGCGGACAACGCACCGCCGAGGTACTCTCAACCCATCCAGACCCAGCCAATCGCGTCAGGCGGCTGCAGGCAGATCTGCCCCGCGTGGAACCTTTGTTCAAGCAGGCTCAGGCCGCCGGACGCCGACCACGCTGTAGCTGAATCCTTGTGAATTTGCTGTGATGCAACACCGGAAACGATTTCTCATGACCCGTAATTCTGTTACGGTTGAGAGCTCAGATTTTTCTGACCCCAATTTAGCAGCCGCCCTGCGGTCCGATCGAGGTGAACGATGAGTTTCCGTAACCACAAAGCTGTGCTTTCCATCCTGATCGCAACCGCCCTGGGTGGCGTGGTGGTCACCGATGCCGTCGCCCAGAGCCGTTCGTCGGAGCGTTCCTCTCGCGGCAGCAAGAAAGCCGAGGTGCTGTTCCCGAATGCAACCCGTACCGAGCCGAAGGAAAAGACCTCGGCCAAGCTCGGCAAGGACCTGCAGAAGCTGGTAGACAGCTACAACGAGCAGAAGTTCCCGGAAACCCTGGAAGCGGCCAAGAAGATCCTCGACAACGGCGCTGCCAACAATGCCGACAAGGCGCTTGCCGCGCAGCTGGCCGCACAGGCCGCCTATAACGAAGACGACACCCCGGGCGCCATCGCTTACCTGAAGCAGGCGGTGGAACTCAACGCGCTGGACAACAACGGCCACTTCCAGTCGATGCTGATGCTGGGCCAGTTGCAGGTGCAGGATGAGAAGCAGGCTGAAGGCATCGCCACGCTGGACAAGTACTTCGCCGAAAGCGGCTCGAAGAAGCCCGAAGAGCTGATCGTCAAGGGCCAGGCCCTGTACCAGCTGGAGAAGTACCCGGAAGCCATCACCACGATCAAGGAAGCCATCGCGGCCTCCGAGGCGCCGAAGGACCAGTGGAACCAGCTGCTGATGGCCGCCTACAGCGAAGCCGGCCAGACCGGTGAAGCCGTCACCGCCGCCGAGCAGATCGCCGCCCGCAACCCTGCCGACAAGAAAGCCCAGCTGAACCTGGCCAGCATGTACATGCAGGCCGACCAGATGGACAAGGCCG
>DALZLW010000275.1:0-3830 GCA_032007425.1 Stenotrophomonas sp. | reverse complement strand
TGGCCCATGCTGTCCATGTCGCGCCAGCGCACGCTGATCGGGATGCGGGCCAGGATCTTCTGTTCAATGCTCATCAGGCGTCCTTTTTCTTCTTGGCAGGCGTGGCGGCAGCCTTCTTCGCCGCCTTCTTGACCGGTTCGGGCTTTGCCTTGCGCGGCGGGCGCGCATCGGGCTTGTTGGCCACCGCCGCCGGCTGTTCCGGGCGTGCCGCGGTGGAGGGCAGCATGCGTGCCAGGAACTGGCCAGTGTACGAATCGGGGTGCGCGGCCACGGTTTCCGGCGTGCCACTGACCAGGATCGTGCCACCGCGGTGGCCGCCTTCCGGGCCGAGGTCGACGATCCAGTCGGCGGTCTTGATCACATCCAGGTTGTGTTCAATCACCACCACGGTATTGCCCTCGTCGCGCAGCTTGTGCAGCACGCCCAGCAGCGCTTCGATGTCGTGGAAATGCAGGCCGGTGGTGGGCTCGTCCAGGATGTACAGGGTGCGCCCGGTATCGCGACGCGACAGTTCCTTGGACAACTTCACGCGCTGCGCCTCGCCGCCGGACAGCGTGGTCGCGCTCTGGCCCAGCTTGATGTAGCTCAGGCCCACGTCCACCAGCGTTTCCAGCTTGCGGGCAATGCCCAGAACGGGCTCGAACAGCTTCAGTGCATCTTCGACGGTCATTTCCAGCACGTCGTTGATGTTGTAACCCTTGTAGAGGATTTCCAGCGTCTCGCGGTTGTAGCGCTTGCCGTGGCAGACGTCGCAGGGCACGTAGACGTCGGGAAGGAAGTGCATTTCCACCTTGATCAGGCCATCGCCCTGGCAGGCCTCGCAGCGGCCGCCGCGCACGTTGAAGCTGAAACGCCCGGGTGAATAGCCGCGTGCACGCGCTTCCGGCACCTGGGCGAACAGTTCGCGCAGCGGCGTGAACAGGCCGGTATAGGTGGCCGGGTTGGAGCGCGGCGTCCGCCCGATCGGCGACTGGTCGATGTCCACGACCTTGTCGAACAGGTCCAGGCCATCGACCTTGGCATAGGGCGCCACCACGTGCGAGGAGCCATTGATCTCGTTGGCGGCCAGCGAGAACAGCGTGTCGTTGATCAGCGTGGACTTGCCCGAGCCGGACACGCCGGTCACGCAGGTCAACAGGCCGGCCGGGATGTCCAGGTCCACGCCCTTGAGGTTGTTGCCCGTTGCACCGCGCAGGCGCAGGGTGGTCTTCGGGTCGGGGGCATGACGGCGCGTGGGGATCTTGATCGCGCGCTTGCCCGACAGGTATTGGCCGGTGAGCGAACGAGGCGCTTCCAGCAGGTCCTGCAAGGTGCCCTGGCCGACGATTTCACCGCCATGCACACCGGCACCCGGGCCGATGTCCAGCACGTAGTCGGCCAGCCGGATGGCGTCTTCGTCGTGCTCGACGACGATCACCGTATTGCCCAGGTCGCGCAGGCGGGTGAGGGTGCCCAGCAGGCGTTCGTTGTCGCGCTGGTGCAGGCCGATCGAGGGCTCGTCGAGCACGTACATCACCCCGACCAGGCCGGCACCGATCTGGCTGGCCAGTCGGATGCGCTGCGCCTCGCCGCCGGAAAGCGTATCGGCCTTGCGCTCCAGGGTGAGGTAATCCAGGCCGACATCGACCAGGAAGCCCAGCCGCTCGCCGATTTCCTTGACGATCTTGCTGGCGATCTCGCCGCGCCAGCCCGGCAGGCTGAGTTGCTGGAAGAAGGTCAGCGCTTCGTCGATCGGCAGCACGACCAGTTCCGGCAACGGACGGTCGGCGACGAACACGTTGCGCGCGGCCTTGTTCAATCGCGCGCCATTGCACTCCGGGCAGGCACGCTCGCTGATGTACTTGCCGAGTTCTTCCTGGACCGCGGCCGATTCGGTTTCCTTGTAGCGGCGTTCCAGGTTGGGGATGATGCCTTCAAAGCGGTGCTTGCGCTGGGTGCGGCCACCGGCTTCGGTGAAGTACGTGAAGGCGATGCTCTCCTCGCCGCTGCCGTACAGCACGGCCTGCTGCACCTTTTTGGGCAGCGCGTTCCAAGCGGCATCGACGTCGAACTTATAGTGCTTGGCCAGCGAGGCGATCAGCTGGAAGTAATAGGCATTGCGGCGGTCCCAGCCGCGCACCGCACCCGCGGCCAGCGACAGTTCCGGATGCACCACCACGCGCGAGGGGTCGAAGAACTCGGCCATGCCCAGCCCATCGCAGCCCGGGCAGGCGCCCATCGGTGCATTGAACGAGAACAGGCGCGGTTCCAGCTCTGGCAGCGAGTAATCACAGACCGGGCAGGAATACTTGGACGAGAACAGCGTCGGGGTGGCGTCGGCGCTGTCCAGCGACTGCACCGAGGCCATGCCGTCGCCCAGTTTCAGCGCGGTCTCGAAGCTTTCGGCGAGGCGCTGCTTGATGTCTTCGCGCGGACGGAAGCGATCGATCACCGCCTCGATGGTGTGTTTCTGTCGCAGCGCCAGCGGCGGTACCTCGTCGATCTCATACAGCTGCCCGTCCACCCGCACGCGCACGAAGCCCTGCGCACGCAACTGGTCGAATACCTGCGCATGCTCGCCCTTGCGCTCGCGGATCACCGGCGCCAGCAGCATGTAGCGCTGTTCCGGATCCATCGCCAGCACGTTGTCCACCATCTGGCTGACGGTCTGCGCCTCCAGCGGATACCCATGGTCGGGGCAGCGCGGGGTGCCGACGCGTGCATACAGCAGGCGCAGGTAATCGTAGATCTCGGTGATCGTGCCCACCGTGGAGCGCGGGTTGTGCGACGTCGACTTCTGTTCGATGGAAATCGCCGGTGACAGACCTTCGATGTGGTCCAGGTCGGGCTTTTCCATGACACTGAGGAACTGCCGGGCATAGGCGGACAGCGATTCCACGTAGCGACGCTGGCCTTCGGCATAGATGGTGTCGAAAGCCAGCGAGGACTTGCCCGAACCGGACAGGCCGGTGATCACGATCAGCTTGTCGCGCGGCAGGTCCAGGTCCAGGTTCTTCAGGTTATGCGTCCGCGCGCCGCGGATGCGGATGAAATCCATCGCCATGGGGGATCCGTTTATGGGGGCGGGTGCTGGGCGCCGTGCCAGCAGGAAGGGGCGGTCAGGGGCGGTAATCAGCCAGCCTAACCAGCTCACCAGATGGGGGCAATGGGCGACAATGCCAGACGCATGTCTCAGGGGATGAGACGCTGGTGGGGCAGGGCTCAGGCAGGTGAAGGGCCTGCGTGGCGGGCGTGGCGACGGTGTCATTTTGCCGGTCCGGGCTTGACTTGACGCGAAGAAATCAGGACGCGTATAATTCCGCTCCTGTCCGCCCTCGATGGCGGCAGTCCAAAGGCCACAATAACTACAAAGGAAGTCTGGTCATGTACGCAGTACTGGTCACCGGCGGTAAGCAATACCGCGTCGCGCAGGGCGAAACCCTCCGCGTTGAAAAGCTCGAAGCCGAAGTCGGCAACGAGATCACGTTCGACAACATCCTGCTGCTGGGCGACAGCGACGGCATCAAGCTGGGCGACGCGCTGAGCGGCGCTTCGGTCACCGCCAAGGTCGTGTCCCAGGGTCGTGCGGACAAGGTCCGGATCATCAAGTTCCGTCGCCGCAAGCACCACATGAAGCGCCAGGGCCACCGTCAGTACTACACCGAAATCGAGATCACCGGCATCGCCGGTGGCAGCAAGTAAGGAGAAGCAGTCATGGCACATAAGAAGGGCGTAGGCTCATCGCGCAACGGTCGCGACTCCAACCCGAAGTACCTCGGCGTGAAGATCTTCGGTGGCCAGGCCATCGACGCCGGCAACATCATCGTGCGTCAGCGCGGCACCCAGTTCCA
>DALZLW010000274.1:0-3849 GCA_032007425.1 Stenotrophomonas sp. | reverse complement strand
GCCGTGCAGTCGCAGGTCAAGCGCATCATCCGCACGATCTACTCCAGCCCGTCCACCCACGGTGGTGCGCTGGTGGCCGGCGTGCTCAACAGCGTGGAACTGCGCCAGCTGTGGGAAGCGGAGCTGACCGAAATGCGCGAGCGCATCCACGCCCTGCGCCAGGGCCTGGTGGACAAGCTGGCCGCGGCCGGTGCGCCGCAGTTCGGCTTCATCAACCAGCAGGCTGGCATGTTCTCCTACAGCGGCCTGAGCCGTGGCCAGGTCGACCGCCTGCGTGATGAGTACGGCATCTACGCCGTCGGCACCGGCCGCATCTGCGTGGCCGCGCTGAGCCAGAAGAACCTGGAATACGTGGCCCAGGCCGTGGCGACCGTCGCCAAGGGCTGATCGCGCTGATCGCTGGATGAAAGGGACGGGGGCCTGCGCCTCCGTCCCTTTTTTTTGCGCGTGGTAGGGGCTGGAAGCGGTTACGGTCCGTTGCCGGGGCGGCACAGCGCGCGCAACCGGGCGACAATAGGCGCCCCAATGTCGCTTGAGGCTAGTCTGCCCATGTCCCGTACGTCCCTGACCCGGTTCCTGATCCAGGAGCAGCACGCCGGCAACATCAATGCCGACCTGCGCCAGTTGATCGCCGTGGTCGCCCGCGCCTGCACCAGCATCTCCATCGCCGTCAGCAAGGGCGCCCTTGGTGGCGTGCTCGGCGATGCCGGCACCGGCAACGTGCAGGGCGAGGCGCAGAAGAAGCTGGACGTGATCAGCAACGAGATACTGCTGGAAGCCAATGCCTGGGGCGGCCATCTGGCGGCCTGCGCATCGGAAGAAATGGACCACTGCCAGCCGGTGCCGGACATCTACCCGCGCGGTGATTTCCTGCTGCTGTTCGATCCCCTCGATGGCAGCTCCAACATCGACGTGAACGTCTCGGTCGGCACCATCTTCTCGGTGCTGCGCTGCCCACCTGGCACCGAATGCCCCAGCGATGCCAGCTTCCTGCAGCCGGGCAGCACCCAGATCGCCGCCGGTTACTGCATCTACGGGCCCAGCACCCAGCTGGTGCTGACCGTCGGCCATGGCACCCACGCCTTTACCCTGGATCGCGAAAAGGGCGAGTTCGTGCTGACCACGCCGAACATGCAGATCCCGGCCGCTACCGGCGAGTTCGCCATCAACATGTCCAACCAGCGCCATTGGGAAGCGCCGATGCAGGGCTACGTGGAAGACCTGCTGGCAGGCAAGGAAGGCCCGCGCGGCAAGAACTTCAACATGCGCTGGATCGCCAGCATGGTCGCCGACGTGCACCGCATCCTGACCCGTGGCGGCATCTTCATCTACCCGTGGGACCGCAAGGACCCGGGCAAGGCCGGCAAGCTGCGCCTGATGTACGAAGCCAACCCGATGGGCCTGCTGGTGGAACAGGCCGGCGGCGCCGCCTCGACCGGCCGCGAACGCATCCTCGAGATCCAGCCGGACCACCTGCACCAGCGCGTGCCGGTATTCCTGGGCTCGCGCGAGGAAGTGGAACAGGCGGTGCAGTACCACCAGCGCCACGACGCGGCGCAGAGCGCGGCCTGACGGGTAATGAGTGACGCCGGGTGCGACCCGGCGTTTCCTCGGGCCTCTGGTAGCACCGGGCCATGCGCGATGGCGCGGCAATGACGCGCCTATGACGGCCGACCCTGCGATGACCGGCACGTGACATCCCCCTCGCCAGTGGGCACCATCAGGGTCCCGCTGGCGAAGGACGGATGCATGCAGGCGCAGGACCCGATGGATTTCATAGAAGTGATCCACAACGCGATACCGGCCGAGGCCTGTGCCGCGATCATCGCCCGCCTGCGTGCCAGCGACCGCCTGCAACCCGGCGCCGTGGGCAGCGGTGTATTCCCGGAACTCAAGCGCAGCAAGGACCTTCGCATCACCGGCGAAGCCGACTGGCGTGATGTGGACGGAATGTTGCAGCAGGCCGTTTTTCGCGGCGTATTGAGTTATCTACGGCGTTATCCACAGGCGTTGATCGCCCCGCTGATGTTGCAGGTGCAAGACAGCCAGGGCCAGCCCAAGCGCCTGGTCGCCGAGGATTTCCCCGGCATGGACGACGCCGGCCTGGCAGACCTGGCCCGTACCTGCCTGCGTCCCGGTGCGATCAACCTGCAGTGGTACGCCGCCAACGAGGGCGGCTACCCATACTGGCACTGCGAACTGTTCCCCAAGGATGTGCAGGCCGAGACCCTGCACCGGCACCTGCTGTGGACCCTTTACCTGAACGATGATTTCGCTGAAGGCGAAACCGAATTCCTGTTCCAGCAGCGCAAGATCGCCCCGCGCACCGGCAGTCTTCTGATCGCACCCACGGCATTCACCCACACCCACCGCGGCAATCGGCCCAAGGCCGGCGACAAGTTCATCGCCACCAGCTGGATCCTGTTCCAGAAGGCCCAGGTGCTGTACGGCGGCTGATGGCGCTGATCGCCGCGCTCAGCGGCCGAAGAGGCGCCGCACCTGGTTGATGCCCATCCACAGCGACAGTACCGACAACGCCAGGAACGGCATGCCGGCTGACACCGGCGTGACCGGATCGCGGACTTCTTCCACGGTGATCATCACCAGCCGCAGCGTGGTCGCCAGCAGGAAGGCCGCGGCGATGCAGCGATAGGTCCTCACTCCCCGGGTGCCGAATGCACCCGTGTCCACCTTTCCCTTGGCCAGGGTGCGCAGCAGCACCCGGGGAGTGGAGGATGGCGTTGAAGCGGTAGTGGTGTCCGTGACGACGTGTTGCATGGGCTGTGCGGATTCGTGGGTCAAGGACTGCTTCAAGGCTTGCCGATGTGGCACGGGATCAGAATAGGCAGGAGAGAGAGGATCGGCCTTCAAATATCGCTCATGCGATAGCGAAGACCTTTTGCTTTCCGAAGGAACAATGATGGCAGCCATATCCGGGCACGTGAAGCTGGGGTCACGACGCAGAGTGTCGGAACCGGCGTGATGCTGCCGTGGGCTATGGGCCATTGCGCTGGGGATCGTTCAGGAAAGCGCGGTAGCTCGTTGGGCATTCCACAGCGTCTGCGTTTCCCTACGCAGCATCGCGCAACCCTGCTGCAGGACCGTGGCCAGCGTGGTGAGATCGGCGCTGTCCAGGTGCTGGGCCGGCATTCCGGCGTTGCCTGCTGCATCGCAGTGGCTGAAGACCTTGTGGTACGTCGCCATGTGTTCCTCCATGAACAGGGGCCGTGCGCTGCCACGCGCCGTGGCAGCGAAATCAGTGAACAGGTGCCAGACGTCCAAGGTGGCATCGGCATCGCGCAGCACGCCGTTGCCGGCATCTTCGACGATGCCGTCGATATCCAGATGACAGGGTGCGAGTTCGTGGGCCTCGGGCAGGCGCTGGTGCACCGCGCCCATCAGCCGTGCGTGGCTGCCGGCCGCCAGAACCCCATGTGTTCCACCGACGAAACCGGCACGCTGCGCCGACGGCAGCCAAGCCAGCCAAAGGGCCTGTCCATCCAGCGCAAGGCACATCGGAATGACGTCACGGACGGCGGGCACTGCGTGGCTCCTCGAGGGCCTGTGGTTCAGCTCCGGTATAGCATGAGTTGTTAGTTTTTTGTGTAGGAAAATGCCGCGATGTGCGGCCGCGCGACAAAAGGGCGCTATCGTGTCGGCTGTTCAGGCTCGGGCCCGCCCATGTTCCATCACCTCTCACTCGCCGTAGGCGATCTGGCCCTTGCTGGACGGTTCTACGACGCACTGCTGGCGCCCTTGGGCTATCGGCGGGTGTTCGATGGCGATGCCTCGATCGGTTACGGGTTGATTGATAACCAAGACCTGCTGCTGTTGAACCTGTCTGACGAC
>DALZLW010000273.1:0-3850 GCA_032007425.1 Stenotrophomonas sp. | reverse complement strand
CAGCCGCCGGTTCGCGCCGCCGGGTCATGGCGGCGATCATGGCATCGGCCGCGCTGCGTGGGCGCGGCGCCGGTTCGACGACCGGCGCGCTGTCGCGGCTGGCGGCTTGCAGGGCACGCTGTACGGCAGTTTCGTCATAGTGGGCGGCGGCGACGATTTCCACGCCCTCGGCGATGCGCCGGTTGGACAGGATCACCGCATCGGGCCCGTGTTCCTTGCGGACCAGGTTCATGGCCGAGCGCATGTCGGCGGCGACGAAGCGCTTGATCTTCATGCTCGGGTTCGCTGACGGCGCCGGATCATTGCCCGGGAAGCGCGGCTGGTCGGTGGTCATCACGGTGCGGGATCCCTCTGTTCAAAGCTGCATGCGGTATTGGGTGGTGCCTGTTTTCCGGCGCGTCATGGACCTGCCGTCAGCTGATCGTCCCGACCAGCTTCAGGCGCTTGTCCTCGGGCACCTCGCTGTACGCCAGTACCGACAGCGACGGAACGCTGTGACGGACCAGGCGTGCCAGCGCGGCACGCACCGGGCCTGGTACCAGCACCACCGCGGGCTCGTTTCGCGCTTCCTGGCGGCTGACACAGTCAGCCAGGCTCTGGTGCAGGCGTTCGGCGAGTCCGGGTTCAAGCGCAGCGCCGTTGCCCTGCGTGGACTCCTGCAAGACCCGTTCCAATTGCGGGTTGAGGGTGAACACAGGCAGCTCCGGCGCCATGCCGGCGATTTCCTGCACGATGAACCGGCCCAGTGCGTTGCGCACGGCGGCGGTGAGCGTGGCCGGGTCCTGGCTGGATGGGGCGTGCTCGACCAGCGCTTCGGCGATCTTGCGCAGTTGGCGCACGGGGATGCGTTCCACCAGCAGGTTCTGCAATACGCGAACCACGGTGGACAGTGGCAGCGCCTTGGGCGTGAGGTCTTCCACCAGCTTGGGTGCGCTCTTGGCGAGGTTGGCCAGCAGTTGCTGCACTTCCTCGTGGCCGAGCAGCTCCGGGCTGTGCTCGCGGATGAGTTTGGACAGATGGGTAGCCACCACGGTCGCCGGGTCGACCACGGTGAAGCCCATGGATTCGGCATGGGCGCGCTGGTGCGGCTGGATCCAGGTGGCATCCAGGCCGAAGGCCGGGTCCTTGCCGGCGATGCCATCGAGTTGGCCCAAAGCGCTGCCTGGATCCAGTGCAAGCTCGCGGTCCGGGTGGATTTCAGCCGTGGCGACCGGCACGCCGTGGACAAGCAGGCGGTAGCCGGTAGCCGGCAGTTCCAGGTTGTCGCGGATATGCACCGACGGGATGAGGAAGCCGATGTCCTGGGTCAGCTTGCGGCGCACGCCCTTGATGCGTGCCATCAGCTCGCCGCCCTGGCTGGCATCGACGAGCGGAATCAGCCGGTAGCCGACCTCCAGCCCCAGCGGATCAACCGGGCGCAGTTCGTCCCAGGTGAGCTCCGCGGTGGGGGCGGGCGCAGCGGGGCGGCCGAGCACGTTGGTCCCTGCGGCTTCGGCCGGGGCATCCGCCTGCTGCGCTGCGGCCTGTTCCTTCTTCCAGAGTTTCCACGCCGCGTAGCCGAGAACCGCGGCGAGACTGATGAAGGCCAGATTCGGCATGCCTGGCACCAGGCCGACGAATCCGATGATCGCGGCGGAAATCGCCAGCGCGCGGTACTGGCCGAAGACCTGGCCGAGCATGGCCTGGCTCATGTCCTGGGCACGGGAAGCGCGGGTGACCAGCATGGCCACGGCGCTGGAGACGAGCAGGGCGGGGAGCTGGGCGACCAGGCCGTCACCGATCGACAGCAGGGTGTAGGTGGCGGCGGCATCACCGAAAGGCATGCCATGCTGCAACATGCCGACCGCCAAACCGCCGAGCATGTTGATGAACAGGATCAGGATGCCGGCGATGGCGTCGCCGCGGATGAACTTGCTGGCGCCGTCCATCGCGCCGTAGAAATCGGCTTCTTCGCGGACCTCCTCGCGGCGGGCCTTGGCCTCTTCACGGGTGAGCAGGCCGGCATTGAGGTCGGCGTCGATCGCCATCTGCTTGCCGGGCATCGCGTCGAGGATGAAGCGGGCGGTCACTTCCGATACGCGGCCAGCACCTTTGGTGATCACCACGAAATTGATGATGGTCAGGATCGCGAACACCACGATGCCCACGGCATAGTTTCCACCGATGACGAACTCGCCGAAGGCGGCGATCACCTTGCCGGCCGCCTCGTGGCCGTTCTGGCCGTTGAGCAGGATGACGCGGGTGGAGGCCACGTTCAGCGCCAGGCGCAGCATCGTGGTGATCAACAGCACGATGGGGAAGATGGTGAAGTCCAGCGGACGCTTCACGTACACCACGGCAAGCAGCACCATCAGCGAGATGGCGATGTTGAACGTGAAAAGCGCATCGAGCACCGGCGGGGCCAGCGGCACCACCACCATGGCCAGCAGCGCCAGTACGACCAGTGGCGCGCCAACGCCCTGGCGGATCATCCCGAGGATGCGGCGGACATCAAACCCGGCGGCCTGCGTGCTCATGCGCCCTGGCCCTGCTCGGGAGCACGCTCATCGATGTCGATCCGCGGCGCCGCGGGCATCGGGCCGGTGCGCCAGGACCGCAGCTGGTACACATAGGACAGGACCTGGGCCACGGCAGCGTACAGTCTCACGGGAATTTCCTTTCCAAGTTCCCCTTCCCGATACAAGGCGCGTGCCAAAGGGGGGGCCGAGACGATGGCCACCTTGTTGCCCTCGGCGACCTTGCGGATCGCCAGGGCGATCTCGTCCACGCCCAGCGCCACCACGGTAGGTGCGGACATGCGGCTGCCTTCATACTTGAGCGCGACCGCGTAATGGGTGGGATTGACCAGCACCACGTCGGCACTGGGCACCGCTTCCATCATCCGGCGGTTGGCCATCTGGTGCTGCAACTGGCGGATGCGGCCCTTGACCTCCGGACTGCCTTCGCTTTCCTTCATTTCCTTGCGCAGTTCTTCGCGGGTCATCTTCAACTTGCGCGACCAGTTCCAGCGCTGGTACGGCGCATCGATGAAGGCGATCAACAGCATGGCCCCGGCCGTGGCCAGCAGCAGCTTCAGGGTGAATCCCAGCCCCTCCACGGCAGCGGTTTCCAGCGGTTGATGCAGCAGGCCGCGCAGCGGATTGATGCCGCTGACCACGACCAACCCGGCGGCGGCGCCGACGAAACCGACGCGAAGCAGCGACTTGGTGAACTCGGCAATGGCTTCCGGGCCGTAAAGGCGCTTCAGCCCGGCGGCCGGACTCATGCGCTTGAAGTCGGGCATCATGGCCTTGGCTGACCAGCGCAGCCCGCCCATGACCACCGGCGACAGGAAACTGGCGGCCAGCCCGGCGGCGACCAGCGGCATGGCCACCCAGAACAACTGCAGGAACAGGTCGCCGAAGTGGCCGAGCAGCTCGGGCGGGTGGTTGCGCAGCGTCTGCGGCGGACTGAGCGCCTGCTTGAGCCAGTCGCCGGCACCGCGCGCCAACATTCCGCCGCTGGCCATGAGGGCGATCACCCCGGCGCCGAACACCGCGGCGGTGCCGAGCTCGCGCGAGCGCGGGATGTTGCCCTGTTCACGGGCGTCGCGCAGGCGCTTTTCTGTTGGCTGTTCGGTCTTTTCGCCGGCTTCTTCGTTCTCGGACATCGTGGCGCTGCGGCGTGGGTTCACTGCTGTGCTGCAAGATCTGTTCCTGATGGTCCGCGCTGGGAGCGGCGGGGTTACGTGGGATCGTTTTTTGGGGTCTGCGTGGGTGGCCGGTCGGGGCTGGGGTGTGGGGGACGGCAAAAGCCGCCCCTCCGGGGACCGGCCCAGCCGCTGGGCGGCTGTGCGTTCGGGCGCTTGCGA
>DALZLW010000272.1:0-3854 GCA_032007425.1 Stenotrophomonas sp. | reverse complement strand
CCCCGCGCCGTTGGCGCGCCCCCCTTAACAAAGGGGGGCTCCTCTTCCGGTGGGGTGTGCGGGGCTCTGGGGGTGTGCCCATGCGTGGCGTCATCGCCGCCTTCGGCGGGCTTCCTGACCCGCCGTTCATGTTGGTGGCTTTGCTGATTACGGGTTTTGGCCAGGATCGGGCATGATTGCAGGGTTGACCCGTGAGGAGGCATGAGGCCATGAAGCGTTCCCGTACCACTGCGCTGCTGCTGATGAGCGCTGCACCCCTGCTGTTCACTGCGTGCCAGAAGGAAGAAACCGTCCAGGTGCAGGAAGGCCTGTACACCTCGGTGCAGGCCTGCACCGAAGCCACCGGCGATCCTTCTTCCTGCCGCAATGCCTTCGCCGCCGCCCAGCAGCAGTCGGCCGATGCCGCGCCCAAGTACGCCAGCAAGGAAGCCTGCGAGGCCGATTACAAGCCCGAACAGTGCGTCCAGCAGACCACGTCGGCCGGTACCTCGTTCATCGGGCCGATGATGATGGGCTTCTTCATGTCGCAGATGCTGAGCAACCGCGGTGGCCTGGCCCCGCAGCAGCAGCCTGCCGCCGCACCGGCCTACCAGGACAAGAATGCTGGCTGGGCACGCTCGGCGCCGGGCGGCAGCGGTGGCCTGAACACCGCCAGCGGCATCGGCGCCGGCAAGGCCGGCCTGGCCCCGGTCAGCAACGAGCCCAATCGCGCTACCACGGCCAGCCGCAGCGGCTTCGGCAGCACCAGTGCCCGTCGCAGCAACAACAGCGTCGGCGGCTGATCGAACCATGCAGCGTATCCGTATTGCCGAGCGCGCCCATTGGCGGGCGCGCGCGGAGGAAGCCGGTTTCCGCTTCCACACCATCGATGGCCAGCCGTACTGGGACGAAACCGCGTACTACGCCTTCACCCTGCGGCAGATCGAACAGGACATCGAAGACCCCAGCGTGGAACTGCACCAGATGGCCATGGCGCTGGTGGAAGAGGTCGTCGGCAGCGAGCGGCTGATGGACCAGCTGGCCATTCCCGCCCACTACCGCGACTGGATCGCGCAGAGCTGGCGCGCGCAGCAGCCGCACCTGTATGGCCGACTGGACCTGGCCTACGACGGCAGCGGTTCGGCCAAGCTCTACGAGCTCAACTACGACACGCCGACCTCGCTGTTCGAAGCCAGTTTCTTCCAGTGGCAGTGGCTGGAAGACCAGCGCAACGCCGGTCACCTGCCGCAGCACGCCGACCAGTTCAATTCCCTGCATGAAGGACTGGTGGAGCGCTTCGGCGCGTTGGCAGCGCAATTGCCGCCGCCGCTGTACTTCAGTGCGGTCGGTGCCTCGGTCGAAGATGGCGGCACGGTGGACTACCTGCGCGATTGCGCCGCCCAGGCCGGCCTCAACGGGCAGGGCATCGCCATCGAAGACATCGGTCTGTCCATTGATGGTCGCTTCACCGCGCTGGACGACACGGTCATCGGCACGCTGTTCAAGCTGTATCCGCTGGAAGACCTGATGGCCGAGGAATTCGGCCGCGCGTTGCCGGGTTCGGGCCTGCAGCTGCTGGAACCGGCCTGGAAGGCCGTGCTCAGCAACAAGGGCATCCTGCCACTGCTGTGGCAGCGCCATCCGGGCCATCCGAACCTGTTGGAAGCGCATTTCGATGACGGCAGTGCCTTGGCGTCCGGTTGGGTGCGCAAGCCGCTGTTCTCGCGCGAAGGGGCCAACATCGAAATGCGCCTGGCCGATGGCAGCACCCAGCGCAGCGACGGCCCGTACGATGGCCCGGCCATCGTGCAGCGGGCGCACCCGTTGACCCGCTTTGAAGGCGGTTACCCGCTGATCGGCAGCTGGGTGATCGGCGACGAAGCGCGCGGCATCGGCATCCGTGAAGACGACAGCGCGATCACCCGTGACAGCGCCCGCTTCGTGCCGCACGCCATCATCGACGAAGCGCCGACGAGCATCTACGTCTAGGCCCAGCGTTACCGCCCCTGAAGGGCTGGGCCTTGCTGATGCTTCAAGGTTTCCAGTTGGAGCGCGTGGGCGCCAGATCCAGGACCGTTACGTCGCCGCTTTCGGGATCGCGGTCGTAAAGGACAACAATCGGGTAGTGGCGAAGGGGTACCCAGTGCGTGCCATCTGGTAGCTGCTGGTAGCTCGCGACGCCATCCAATGAAGCAACCAACGCCGCTATGGCGTCATCCTGTCTGTCTGCAGCCTGCGGATTGAGGGCATCCATCGCGCGGAAGAGCCGTTCACGCTCCTCCACCGCTTGTCCGGACCAGACAACCGTCATCGGCCACGGCGCTCCGTACGCAGCTTGCGCATGCGTTCGTTTACCGCATCGTGGCTATAGCGGACGTCATCACGACGACCCGCAGCGGCGCGCTCCTGCAGGAAGGCCATATAGGCCGCGTCATGATGGGTTTGTTTCAGCGCCGCTGTCCGGTCTGGCCGGCGGCGACGGGTCACCCCTGTCTCATCCAAGGCACTGGCGTCGACCACATAGCGGGCGATGCCGATGCTGCGCAGCACGCGCGCCGCGGCGTCGACCCCGGTAAAGAGGCGAAGCAGCCCGGTTTTGGTGGCCAGCGCCCGCTCACTTCCGCCCAGCTTGAACAGCACGCTGTAGCCGCCTGACTGGCCCAACAGGACGGTATCCAGCACGCTGCCGGTACTGACCAGTTCTTTTGCGGTAGCCAACTGCACAGTCTGGTGCATGGCGATCTCCCGAGTAACAATTAATCGGTTTCGATTATATATAACGTCAAGGGTCAATCCATGTCCAGCGGAGGGTCGTTCACGCTGGGGATTGTTCAGGGTGAGGCTCGACGGGCCAGGCCCGACGCGACCACAACCCTCCCCCTACAGCCGCCCTTCGCGCTTCACCGCCAGGTAGCGTTCCACCAGCGCCGCCGGCAGTGCATCGGCGGTGACGTCCAGCACCATCACCCCGTGGCTGCGCAGCGCATCGTGGGCCTGCCCGCGTTGTTCCAGGTACAGCGCCGCCGCTGCCGCTTCAGCGGCATCCACCGCGGTGTTGATCGGTCGTTCCAGCGCCTGGTCCAGCACCTGCTCGCGCAGGCTCGCCACGCACACCAGGTGCCGTCGCTGCAGCAGCTTCACCGCCGCCAGCAGGTCTTCCAGATCCTCGTCGCGCACATTGGTCACCAGCATCACCAGGGCGCGGCGTCGCTGGCGCACGCTCAGTTCCGAAGCCGCGGCCAGGTAATCGGTAGCCACCGCCTCCGGCTGCAGGTCGTGGCCAGCACGCAACAGATCATCGATGGCACCCATGCTGCGGCGTGGCGGCACCCAGCGGGTCTGGCCGCCGATCGCAAACAAACCGGCGGCATCGCCCTGGCGCAGTGCCAGATAGGACACCACCAGCGCCGCGTCCAGCACTTGATCGAAGTGGGCCACGCCGTCCTCGCGCGCCATCATCCGCCGGCCGGTATCGACCACCACCAGCAACTGCTGGTTCTTCTCGTCCTGGTATTCGCGCGAAATCAGCCGGCCGGCGCGCGAGGTGGCTTTCCAGTCCACCTGCCGCAGGCTGTCGCCGACGCGGTAATCGCGCATCTGGTGGAAATCGGTGCCCTCGCCACGCCGGCGCTTGATATGCGCGCCGACCAGCCGCGAGGCCTGGTCGGCGCTGAACAACGCCAGCCTGGCCAGCGGCCGGAAGTTGGGAAACACCCGCACCGTCTGCATGGGCGCCACGTGGCGTTGCTGCTGCCACAGCCGCCACGGCGAGCGCAGGCGAAGGTGCACGCCCTCGAACTGGAAGCCACCCCGCTGCTGGGGCACTCCCTGGCACTGAACGGCGCTCCGCGTACCGCGACGCAGCGGCAGGGCAC
>DALZLW010000271.1:0-3935 GCA_032007425.1 Stenotrophomonas sp. | reverse complement strand
GCTGACGCTTCACAGCAGCGGCAGCCTTACGCTTACGCTCCTGGGTCGGCTTTTCGTAGAACTCGCGCTTGCGGGTCTCGGCCAGCACGCCGGCCTTTTCGCAAGTGCGCTTGAAGCGGCGAAGAGCAAACTCGAAGGGCTCGTTCTCGCGGACTTTGACGCTGGGCATGAAATCTCCGGGACACAGTTGTACCGGGTCACGCCCGGCGAGCCGCACATTATAGCGGCGAATCGGCAAACTGCAAGCCATCAACCCTGAATGCGGGCTGGAGCGGCTTGCCATGGAAGTCCTGCGCGTCCACCAGGACGTGCAGGGGGCGCATAATAGCGCATATGCGAGTTCTCGGTATTGAATCTTCCTGTGATGAGACCGGCGTGGCGGTGTATGACACCGATCTGGCCGGCATTGAAGCCCTGCGCGCCCATGCGGTGTACAGCCAGATCGCGCTGCACGCCGAATACGGCGGGGTGGTACCGGAGCTGGCCAGCCGTGACCATGTGCGCAAGCTGCTGCCGCTGATCCGGCAGACGTTGGACGAGGCCGGGCTGGCCATGAGTGACATTGATGGCGTGGCCTACACCGCCGGCCCCGGGCTGGTCGGCGCCCTGCTGGTCGGGGCGGGCGTGGCCCGCTCGCTGGCGTGGGGGCTGGAGGTGCCGGCCATCGGCGTGCACCACATGGAAGGCCACCTGCTGGCGCCGCTGATGGAAGACGACCCGCCGCAGGCGCCCTTCGTCGCCCTGCTGGTTTCCGGTGGGCACAGCCAACTGGTGGCGGTGGATGCGATCGGCAGCTACCGGTTGCTGGGCGAAACCCTGGACGATGCCGCCGGCGAGGCCTTCGACAAGACCGCCAAGATGATGGGCCTGCCTTATCCGGGCGGGCCGCAGCTGGCCGCGCTGGCTGAAACCGGCACGCCGGGGGCCTACCGCTTTGCCCGTCCGATGACCGATCGCCCGGGGCTGGATTTCAGTTTTTCCGGCTTGAAGACCCAGGTCCTGCTGGCCTGGCGCGACAGTGACCAGAGCGCACAGACCCGGGCCGACATCGCCCGCGGCTTTGAAGACGCGGTGGTCGACACCCTGGTCATCAAGTGCGAACGCGCGCTGGATGCCGCCGGCAGCAACGTGATCGTGGTGGCTGGCGGCGTGGGCGCCAACAAACGGCTGCGCGCCAAGCTGCACGACATGGCCGCCCGACGTGGCGGCCGGGCCTGCTTCCCGCGCCCGGCGCTGTGCACCGACAACGGGGCGATGATCGCCTTCGCCGGCGCCCTGCGTCTGCAGGCTGGGCAACACAGCCCGGCCAACATCGATGTCACCCCCCGTTGGGACATGGCGACGTTGCCTGCCGTGTAAGTCATTGCGCCAGCGCCGGGCCATGCCCGGCGGGTCTGCCAGATGCCGCACTGCGCGCTCGCCGGGGATGGCCGGCGCGGCGGTAATGTGGCCGGTGTTGCCGGTCGCGCGCGGCGGGTTTCAGGCAGCCTTCGGCCCACGCCGGTACCATGTCCGCTTCTGAAGCTGTGGCAGATGCAATGGACAAGGTGTTCATCGAAGGGCTGGAAATCGATGCCCTCATCGGTATTTATGACTGGGAACGGCGTATCCGGCAGACGCTGGTGTTCGATCTTGAAATGGGCTTCGACAACCGCCGTCCCGCCACCACGGACGACATCGCCCATACCTTGAACTACAAGGCGGTCAGCAACCGCCTGCAGGATTACGTGCGCGCCTCGGAGTTCGGGCTGGTGGAAACGCTGGCCGAACGCTGTGCGGAAATCGTCCTGCAGGAATTCGACGTGCGCTGGCTGCGGCTGAAGCTGAGCAAGCCCGGTGCCGTGCGCGGCGCCCGCGCCGTTGGCGTGATCATCGAGCGCGAACGCGCCTGATCATCGCCGCTGCCAGGCCGCGCGATTGCCGGCCATGGCCTGCCCGGAGTGAAGCGCCGGTCCGTTGACCGGCCACTGTGTTACCCCTTGAAGCAATAAACGGAGACCCCCCATGGCCCATGCCATCATGGCAGTGCAGTGGCTCGACCGCCTGCAGGACACCCTCATTCCCTATCCCGGCGCCTATCTGGCGCTGACGCTGGCCGCGCTGGTGCTGGCGGCGGTGCTGGCCAACTGGCTGACCAAGCGCATCCTGCTGCGCGGACTGCGACGCCTTCTGGCGCGTCTGCCCGGAGCCGACGCCGGTCGTGGCAGTCACGTGATGCGCGTGGTGTCGCGATTGTCCAATGTGGTGCCCAGCCAGGTCATCGCTTCGGGCATCCGCATCGTGCCGGACCTGCCGCCCGGACTTACCCAGTTCATCGTCGGCGCCTGCCAGGCCTGGGCCGTGCTCACCCTCGCGCTGGCCTTGTCGCATGCACTGGACGCGGCCAACGACATCTACGAACGGCGTGCCGCCGATGCCCGCAACAAGCCGATCAAGGGCTACCTGCAGGTCGCCAAGATCGTCATCTTCGTCATCACCGGCCTGTCCATCGTCGCCACCCTGGCCGGCGTGCAACTGAGCCATCTGGTGACCGGCCTGGGGGCGGCGACCGCGGTGCTGATGCTGGTCTTCCAGGACACCATCCTGTCGCTGGTGGCCAGCGTGCAGATCAGTGGCGATGGCCGCGTGCGCCTCGGTGACTGGATCGAAATGCCCAGCCAGAACGCTGACGGCGACGTCATCGACATCGCCCTGCACACCGTCACCGTGCAGAACTTCGACAAGACCATCACCACCATCCCGACCAAGAAACTGGTCACCGAATCGTTCAAGAACTGGCGCGGCATGCAGGAATCGGGCGGGCGCCGGATCAAGCGCGCGCTGTACCTGGACCAGCACAGCGTCGGTTTCGTCGATGAAGCCATGTTCGCCGGGCTCGGCCAGTTCGCCCTGCTGACCGATTACCTGGCCGAGAAGCAGCAGGAGCTGGGCGCCTACAACAACGACCTGCGCGCACGTGGCGCGGGCGAGATCAACAGCCGCCGGATCACCAACCTGGGCACCTTCCGCGCCTATGTCGAGCGCTACTTGGGCAGCCACCCGGGGATCAACCCGGACATGACCCTGCTGGTACGCCAGCTCCAGCCCACGACCGAGGGCCTGCCGCTGGAGCTGTACTGCTTCACCCGCAGCACCGCGTGGGGCGTTTATGAAGGGGTGCAGTCGGACATTTTCGACCACCTGCTGGCCATCATGCCGGCCTTCGGGCTGCGGGTGTTCCAGGCTTCAAGCGACACCATGTTGCGTGAAGCCAGTCGCCAAACCGGCCGCAGCGGGTAAAGTGCAGGGTGTGCCGCCGTACGGGAGGGTCTGGCGGCACACCAAGCTGAACACGCAAAGTACTCGCCAAATCGTCCGGAGCCGTTAGAATGCCGGGCTTGAAAACGTTTTCATAAAGGACAGCCGGTGGCCTCCGATCGTATCGAATCCCTCATTGCGCAGATGACCGTCGAAGAAAAGGTGGGTCAGCTGGGCGTGTTCGCCGACATGGTCCGGCCCTTTGCCCCGGATGTGAATCCGGAAGCCAATGTGCGCAACGCCGACCAGGTGCTGCAGCAGGTGCGTGAAGGCAAGGTCGGCTCGCTGTTCAACGGCGTCGGCGCCGAGCTGGGCCGTCGCATCCAGCAGGTCGCCACCGAAGAAAGCCGCTTGGGCATTCCCGTGATCCTGGCCGCTGACGTGATCCACGGCATGCGCACGGTGTTCCCGATCCCGCTGGGCGAAGCGGCCAGCTTCGAACCGGAGCTGGCTGAACGCACCGCCCGCGCCACCGCCGTGGAAGCCACGGCGGCGGGCCTGCATTGGACCTATGCCCCGGCCGTGGACATCGCCCGCGACCAGCGCTGGGGCCGCGGTGCCGAAGGCGCCGGCGAAGACGTGGTGCTGGGCTGTGCCTTTGCCGCCGCCCGCGTGCGCGGCTTCCAGGGCGGTGACCT
>DALZLW010000270.1:0-3973 GCA_032007425.1 Stenotrophomonas sp. | reverse complement strand
TTCATCTGTGGCGGTGCGTTTGCCGGCCTGGACAAGGTGATCCAGCAGCGTTCCAGCGATGCGGGCGGCATTGGGTTCGGTGCGAAGGTGAAGAGCGCCGAGCGCAAGACCGAAGTGGGCAAGCTGCTGGCGGAAGTCGAGCCGGAAGACCTGATCAAGTTCGGCCTGATCCCGGAGTTCGTCGGTCGCCTGCCGGTGGTCGCGACGCTGGAAGAGCTGGACGAAGCGGCACTGATCAAGATCCTGACCGAGCCCAAGAACGCCATCACCAAGCAGTTCAAGAAGCTGTTTGACATGGAAGGCGTGGAGCTGGAGTTCCGCCCGGATGCACTGTCGGCCATTGCGCGCAAGGCGCTGAAGCGCAAGACCGGCGCGCGTGGCCTGCGCACCATCGTCGAATCGGTATTGCTGGACACCATGTACGACCTGCCTTCACAGGAAAACGTGAGCAAGATCGTGGTGGATGAAGGCGTCATCGAGCACAAGACCGAGCCCTACGTGATCTACCAGACGCCTGCGGCGCCTGAACAGAAGGCCGCTGGTGCCGAATGAAGGAATAAGCACCTGATTTGAAAGTGGTTTATCAAAGCAGCTTGCATCCTGATGCCGATGGCCCCATAACGGGGCCATCGGCATTTTTGTCGTTGGAAGATCGGCTTCCGGCGACCGTATCCCTTCTTCCCTGGAGCCCCCATGGCCCGTTCCCCAACTGAGACTCTCGACCTGCCGGTGCTGCCGCTGCGTGACGTGGTGGTGTTCCCGCACATGGTCATCCCGCTGTTTGTCGGTCGTGACAAGTCCATGCATGCGCTGGAACACGCGATGGAAGCGGACAAGCGCATCCTCCTGCTGGCGCAGAAGTCAGCTGAAACCGACGATCCGCAGGCCGCCGATCTCTACCAGGTCGGCACACTGGCCCAGGTGCTGCAACTGCTGAAGCTGCCCGACGGCACCATCAAAGTGCTGGTGGAAGGTCTGTCGCGCGTGCAGGTCACCCAGGTCGACGAACGCGACGGCTCGCTGCATGGCCTGGCGGTGGAAATCCAGCCGGAAGACGATCGTGAAGCGCGTGAGATCGAGGCGATTGCGCGTTCGCTGATGTCGCTGTTCGAGCAGTACGTCAAGACCAATCGCAAGCTCCCGCCCGAGCTGCTGCAGACCTTGGCCGGTATCGATGAGCCGGCACGCCTGGCTGACACGATCGCTGCGCATATCAGCGTGCGGCTGGCCGACAAGCAGCGCCTGCTGGAAACCCTGCCGGTTGGCGAGCGGCTGGAGATGCTGGTCGGGCTGGTCGACGGCGAGATCGACGTGCAGCAGATGGAAAAGCGCATCCGCGGTCGCGTCAAATCGCAGATGGAAAAGAGCCAGCGCGAGTACTACCTCAACGAACAGATGAAGGCCATCCAGAAAGAGCTGGGTGAGCTGGATGATGCACCGGGTGAACTGGAAGAGCTGGCGCGCAAGATCGCCGAGGCGGGCATGCCCAAGCCGGTGGAGACCAAGGCGCGCAACGAGCTGAACAAGCTCAAGCAGATGTCGCCGATGTCGGCTGAAGCCGCCGTGGTACGCAACTACCTGGAATGGGTGTTGGGCGTGCCGTGGAAGAAGCGCAGCAAGGTACGCAAGGACCTCAAGGTCGCGCAGGATACGCTGGATGCCGACCATTACGGCCTGGACAAGGTCAAGGAGCGGATCCTTGAATACCTCGCGGTGCAGTCGCGCGTGAAGCAGATGCGCGGCCCCATCCTCTGCCTGGTCGGTCCTCCGGGTGTGGGCAAGACCTCGCTGGGCCAGTCCATCGCCAAGGCCACCAACCGCAAGTTCGTGCGCATGTCGCTGGGCGGCGTCCGTGACGAGGCCGAGATCCGTGGCCACCGTCGCACCTACGTAGGCTCCATGCCCGGTCGCATCGTGCAGAACCTCAACAAGGTCGGCAGCAAGAACCCGCTGTTCGTGCTCGATGAAATCGACAAGATGTCGATGGATTTCCGTGGTGACCCGTCGTCGGCCCTGCTGGAGGTGCTGGATCCGGAGCAGAACAACGCCTTCAACGACCACTACCTGGAAGTGGACCTGGACCTGTCCGAAGTGATGTTCGTGGCTACGTCCAATTCGCTCAACATTCCCGGTCCGTTGTTGGACCGCATGGAAGTGATCCGCATCCCCGGCTACACCGAGGATGAAAAGCTCAATATCGCCACCCGCTACCTGGTGACCAAGCAGCTCAAGGCCAATGGCCTGAAGCCGGAGGAACTGGAGATCGGTGCCGATGCCATCCAGGATGTCGTGCGCTACTACACGCGTGAATCCGGCGTGCGTAACCTCGAGCGCGAGATCGCCAAGATCTGCCGCAAGGTGGTCAAGGAGATCGCGCTGGGCGGTCCGGCCCTGGTGGCCAAGGCGGGCAAGAAGAGCGCGCGCAGCAAGCCCAAGGCGCTGGTCACAGTCTCAAGTGCCAATCTTGAGAAGTACCTCGGCGTGCGTCGCTTTGATTTCGGACGTGCTGAAGAGCAGAACGAGATCGGTCTGGTGACGGGTCTGGCCTGGACGGAAGTGGGTGGTGATCTGCTGCAGATCGAGTCCACCCTGGTGCCGGGCAAGGGTCAGATGATCCTGACGGGCCAGCTGGGCAACGTGATGAAGGAATCGGCCTCGGCGGCCCTGTCGGTGGTGCGTTCGCGTGCTGACCGGCTCGGCATCGACGGTGATTTCCTGCAGAAGCACGATGTCCATGTGCATGTGCCCGATGGCGCGACGCCCAAGGATGGTCCCAGCGCCGGTGCGGCAATGGTGACATCGCTGGTCTCGATGCTGAGCAAGGTGCCGGTGCGTGCGGATGTGGCGATGACCGGTGAGATCACCCTGCGTGGCCGCGTCACCGCCATTGGCGGTTTGAAGGAAAAGCTGCTGGCGGCACTGCGCGGCGGAATCCGTACGGTGATCATCCCCGAGGAAAACCGCAAGGATCTGGCCGACATTCCGGCCAATGTGACGCGCGATTTGGAGATCGTGCCCGTGAAGTACATCGAGGAAGTGCTGGACCTGGCGCTTGAGCGTCCGCTGGCCCCCAAGAAGGCACGACGTGCGGTGTCCAAAACGGCGCAGCGCGTTGCGGTGCGTGGCAAGGGCAAGGGATCGACAAGTACCCGCGTCAAGCACTGAAGCTAGGGTGAAAAATGCCGGTAGAACCCGCGCCGTTGCTGGCTTTCCGGCTTGCGTGGGGGTAGGGCCACTGGTATAAAAGCAGCATTCGCGAATCAGCCTGGATAGACAGGCGACACGATCCACATGGCAGTTGGCCGATCTCCATGGTCAACTGCTTCCCTGGCTAAATCCGCGGACCATCCGCATAAGGAGTTGTACAGAATGAACAAGACCGAATTGATCGACGCCGTTGCCGAAGCCGCTGACCTGACCAAGGCAGAGTCCGGCCGCGCTGTCGATGCCGTCGTTGCCGCTGTCACCAAGGCCCTGAAGGACGGTGATGCAGTGACGCTGGTGGGCTTCGGCACCTTCCAGGTCCGTGACCGTGCAGCTCGTACCGGCCGTAACCCGAAGACCGGCGACACCATCAAGATCGCTGCTTCGAAAAATCCTTCGTTCAAGGCTGGCAAGGCGCTGAAGGATGCTGTAAACTAAGCGGCTCGCTGGGGTGCTTAGCTCAGTGGTAGAGCGTCTCCTTTACACGGAGAGGGTCGGGGGTTCGAAACCCTCAGCACCCACCACAGCACCGCAGTAAAGTTTGAAATGTGGAGCGGTAGTTCAGCTGGTTAGAATGCTGGCCTGTCACGCCGGAGGTCGCGGGTTCGAGTCCCGTCCGCTCCGCCAGTTTCAACGCGGCCCCCGGCCAAAAGCTGGGGGCTTTGTTTTCCCTTCCACTTCGGTGGTCGGGGAGACGCAACGAGGTTTGTAGTACGGAGCGGTAGTTCAGCTGGTTAGAATGCTGGCCTGTCACGCCGGAGGTCGCGGG
>DALZLW010000269.1:0-3974 GCA_032007425.1 Stenotrophomonas sp. | reverse complement strand
AGGCGCAGGCCGCGCTGCCAGTCACCGCCCTCGGCGGCCTCGCCCGGGCGCCGCACGATGCGCATGTCCACGGACACCGAAACGCCATCGGCGGTCCAGGTCAGGCGGCTGCCTTCGTCCAACTGCTGGTAGGCGGCCTCGTTCATCAAGCGCGAGAACCCATTGGCACCGGCCGCATTGAACAGCTGCACGGTGCGCCCGTCGCTGGTCACGGCGGTGATCTTCGATCCCGGCACCTGGCCGGGATTGGGGTACTGCATCGTGGTCCACTGCGGTGGTGTATTGCGGTAGCGCAGCTGTTGGCCGTCGATCTCGATGGTGTACTCCACCGCGCCGGTGGCCGGCGACGGCAACACCTCGAAGATCGTGGTATCCGGCGCCGCGCCGGCACTGCCACCGCTCACCCAATTGCCATAGTTGGCCACCAGGTCATTGGACAGGTTGATGCCCAATCCAGCCCAGCGACGCGCCTGCAGCAGATTGCCACGCTGGATGACCAAGGTGCCGAGAGCATCCTTGTTGAAGGCGGCGATCGCACCGCTGGCCCCAAAGATCGCACCGATATCGCTGGGCGCCGCATCCACGTCGGAATTGAGGTTGAACGGGTACTGCTGGGCGATGCGGCTGTTGAACGGCTGGTACACCTGCGCGCTCCAGACCTTGTTGAGCTCCGCTTCGGTCGGTCCGACCAGCGCCGTGAAGGTCTCGGTCAACGGCCGCAGCAGCAGCGGACGCAGCGCGTCGCGCTGGCTTTCATCCAGTCCGGTCAGCACCTGCTCATCCACCAGCGCCAGCCCACGGCTCAGCTCGGAACCCTCGTTGCCAAAGGTCTCTTTCATCAGCGCGCCGGCGCCGACGCCGATATCGCCCTGGCTCTTGATCTGGTTGAGTCGGGCACGCAGCTTGCCCATCTGTTCGAAATAGGCATCGATGATCGCCGGCTGATCATCACGCGGCATGGTCAACCGGGCGATGCCCTCGAAGGCCTTGCCCACCGCACCCACCGGCTGCGCCGCTGCGGCCGCGACCGGATCCTTGCGCAGGATCACCCGCTGGAACCAGGCCACGAAACCGCCCTTGGCCTTCAAGGTGCGCGCCGCTGCCTGCGGATTGTCCCAGACCGTCTCTTCGTTGATCTTCTCCAGCAGGGTGCGCAGCGGCGAGGCCGCGCCATCGCCCAGGCGGTTGATGCCGGCCACCGCCTGGTCAAAGGTGCTGAACTGGGCCACGCTGAGGCCACTGATGAACTTGCCCCACTCGCGTGCGTATTCCTGCTTGTACAACGACACCAGTTCACGGGACACGTGTTCCGGGCTGCCCGCCAGCGACAGATCGCTCTGTTCGGTGGTGCCCAGCACCCAGTCGGTCGTGCTCAGCTGCGAGTTGGCCGCCTCGTTGATCGCGTCCTTGACGTACTCTTCCCATGCCTTGCGGGTGAACGCGCCTGAGATCGCATAGCTGCCGTTGATCAGCTGCCCGTTGCGCTCGCGCCCGACCAGCGCATCCACCGTGACCGTTCCAAAACGTGCCGCTGCACGTGCCTTCACCTGGGCGAAAACGCGCTGCATGGCCGGCTGGCCCTTCATCACCTGCGACAGCGCCTGGCGGGTATCGGCAACCAGTGCCACCTTGCTTTCCACCAGCGGCCAGCCACGGTCATCGGCCTGGGCCACGTAGAAGGTCATCAGCTTCTCGGCCGCGCGCACCATCTGTTCACGGGTCATCTGCCCCCGGTTGGCATCCAGCCAGTTGCGCCAGAACAGCGTCAACTGCTGCGACAGGTGCGCGCCTTCCACATAGCGCGCGTTGCCCAGCATCAGATAGGTCTTGAGCGCGTTGTAGGCGTCATTGGTGCTGGTCGGTGAAGCATCCTGATACAGGGTCTCGGCCTCCGGTGCCGCGGTACTGCCGGCACCAAGCTCGGCACGGTTCGCCACCACCTGGGTCAGGTAGGTCTCCAGGCTGTCCACGGTCGGATCCAGCATGACCTGGCGCATGCCATGGAAGTATTCGGCCAGCAGTTTTTCCCGGATCGCATCGCCTTGGTACAGGCCCAGGCGATTGGCGATGCTGCCTTCCTTGCCGAAGCGATCCAACTGCTCCATGCGGTCCTGCAGGACCAACAGGGCGTCGATACGGGATTTCAGGTCCACTCGGTCCTGCTGCACGCGCACGGCCTGTTCCAGGTCCTTGCTGGCATTGGCCACCAGCTGCGCGTTGGTGGTGTACGACCACGTCCACAGCCCCAGTGCCAGCGCCAGCACGCCGACCGCGCCAAGGAACACCGCATAGCGCAGGCGGTTCTGGTGCGGACTGGAATACTGCCGCACCAGCTCGCGGTCACCGAAGATCACCTTGCGGAACAGGTCCTTGAGGAAGAAGGCGGTTTGGCCGGTCGGCGCTTCGTCGACACTGTTGCCGCGCGACAGATTGAACTGCCGCCCCACCCGTTCAGAGGCATGGTGCACCGAGCGGCCTTCCTGCAGCGCGCTGCTGAAGTAGAAGCCACGGAACACCGGCTTGAACTGGTAGGGATTGTCTTCGAACAAGGTGGCGATGAAGGTGCGCAGCGCCGGCTTGATGCCGGTGAATTCCAAGGGCAGCGACAACAGCCCGGGCGATACGTCACGCCCGCGCTGCATCGCCATGTGCGACAGGCTCATTTCCTTCAGGCCTTCGGCCAAAGTGTCGAAATGGCTGTCGAACGCGGCCAGCGCGTCGGACTTCTGGTGGACGTCATAGGGCAAGGTCGCCCCCCACACATGGTCGCGCTCACCCGGATCAAGGTTGCTGAAAAACTCGCCGAAGCCGGCGATCAGGTCGGCCTTGGTGAACAGCACGTACACCGGCGCAAACACTTCCAGACGCTCGGTGATCTCCTGCACGCGCTGGCGCAGGTTCTTGGCCAGCTCAATGGCGAACTCCGGCTTGCTGCCGGACAGTTCGGCGATGCTGACCGCGATGATCACGCCATTGATAGGCGCGCGTGGACGGTTCTTCTTCAACAGGCCCAGGAACGTCAACCACTCCAGACGATCTTCGACGCTGACGGAATAGCGCCCGGCGGTGTCGAGCACGACGCCGGTGGTGGTGAAGTACCAGTCGCAGTTGCGCGTGCCGCCAATGCCCTGGATGACGTTGCTGCGATTGTCCTCGAACGGGAACTGGAGCCCCGAATTGAGGATGGCCGTGCTCTTGCCGGCGGCCGGGTTGCCGATGATCACGTACCACGGCAGCTCGTACAACGCCGCCTTGCCCTTCATCGCGCCCAGCCGCGAGGACTTGATCTGCTTGATCGCCTCCAGCATGCGGCTGCGCAGCGCCTCGGTATCGGCCCGCTGCGCCGGCTGCGCCTGCGCGACCGCATTATCGGCGTCCAGCTTGACCATCGCTTCGACCCGCTTGGCCGCCCGTCGCGCCAGGATGCGCTTGACCAGCCACACCAGCAGCGCGATCAGCAGCAGCCCGGCCAGGACGATCGCGACCCAGATACCGATCTGCCGCGCTTCAGCCGCGCCGAAATAGGCCAAGCCGGCCGCACCGATCAGACCGATCACCATCCAGAGGCGGTAGTCGCGAAGGTAATAGGTGAAATTGCTCAGTTGCATCGAGACGTCCAAGGTCAGCCGGCCGCCGGCAGTGACTCTGCCGGCGCCGAAGTGGGAAGAGGATCCAATGCGGTGAACCCACCGCGGGCATCATCGCCAAGCATCGCCAGCAACGCTGGCGCATCGTGTGTCATCACCGCGTTGTGGGCCAGCGCCAACAACGTCAACGGCAGTGCCGGACCGAGGTCGCCAAAACTGGTTGGCAAGCCGAGCGACTGTTTGCTTGCGTCGAGCTCGGGGTCGATTGCCTGCGTTACCGATGCCGCGCGCAGCGCGAGTTCGGCGCGCCCGTCGGCGTCGTGCAGGAACAACGCGGGTGCGGCCAGACCGCTCGCCTGCCACCAAGCGCCTGCGGCCTCGCCCAAG
>DALZLW010000268.1:0-4008 GCA_032007425.1 Stenotrophomonas sp. | reverse complement strand
CGGCAGGCGTTGATGATGCTGTCGGCGATGGCATTGGCCTGCACGCCCGGCATCAGGAAGCCGGCAGCAACAATGGTGGCCAGCGCAAACGCCACCGCATACCAGCGCAGGCCCATGGCCTTTTCAATGTAGTAAGCCGGACCGCCGCGGTAGCGGCCTTCGGCATCCTTGGTCTTGTAGATCTGCGCCAGCGTACATTCCACGTAGGAGGTGGATGCACCGAGGAAACCCATCACCCACATCCAGAAGATCGCCCCGGGTCCGCCGAAGGCGATGGCCGTGGCCACGCCGGCGATGTTGCCGATGCCCATGCGGCCGGCCATCGACATGGCCAATGCCTGGAACGAGGACACACCGGCGTCGGATTTCTCACCCTTGACCGTCAGGCGGCACATTTCCACGAAACCGCGGATCTGCATGAAACGGGTACGCACGCTGAAAAACAGCCCGGCGCCAAGACACATGAAGATCAGTGCCTTGCTCCAGACCATGCTGCTGACAAAATGTACGGCTTGTTCCACGCGATCTCTCCAGTCGGCGGATGGGAAGGGGCGTCCCGTCGGCTGGAAGGGACGCGTCGATTCTCCCTGATCGCGTTGCCATGCGGTAGCAGCAGACGCGCATTCCGTGCAATGCAGTGAATCAACTGATCCACGCGCAGTGCCAAAGCTTGCCCACGTTCGGCCGGGCATGGGCCGGGTGGCGCTGCCCGGCCGGCGCAGGCGTAACCGGTGGTAGCGATGACGCTGCGCTCGCCGGGCATGGCCCGGCGCTGCCTTGGAAGTGCCGGATGGCCGCTGTCAGGCGTGGCCGCCGACCGACGGCGTGCTGGCCTCCTGGGCTTCCAGTTCGCGCTTCACCGCGTCCGGAGAACGGGTGTACGGCGCCAGACGGGCATAAAACGCAGGCACGACGAACAGCGATAGCAGGGTCGACAGCGTCACCCCGAAGATCACAACGATGCCGATCGTGCCACGGCTGGCCGAGCCCGGCCCCCCTGCCACCACCAACGGAATGGCACCGACCACGGTGGCGATGGAGGTCATCAGGATCGGCCGCAGGCGCACCCGTGCCGATTCCAGGGTTGCCTCGCGCACGCTGCGACCTTCATCGCGCAACTGATTGGCAAACTCGACGATCAGGATGCCGTTCTTGGCCGCAAGCCCGACCAGCATGACGATGCCGATCTGACTGAACAGGTTCACTGTTCCTCCGCTGGCCCACAGGCCCACCAACGCTCCCAGCACCCCCAGTGGCACGGTCAGCATGATGGTCAAGGGATGGATGAAGCTTTCGAACTGCGCGGCCAACACCAGATAGACCACCAGCAGGGCCATGGCGAAGGTCAGCAGCACCGCACTGCCCGAGCTCTGGTATTCGCGTGACTCACCCTTCCAGTTCACCTGCGCATACTGCGGCAACTCTTCGCGCGTCACCTGCTGGGCCCAGGCAATCGCTTCGCCCAGCGGGTAACCGGGCGCCAGGCCGGCACTGATGGTGATCGAGCGCAGGCGGTTGAAGCGGTTCAAGGTGCCGGCCTCGGCCACTTCACTCAGGGTGACCAGGTTGGACAACGGCACCAGTTCACCGGAACTGGCGCGGACCCGGATGGCGGCCAGATCGGCGGGGCTGGCACGCCCCTCGCGCCCGGCCTGGACCAGCACGTCATACTCCTCGCCGTTGTCGACGAAGGTGGTGACGCGCCGCGAGCCCATCATGGTTTCCAGTGCCGAACCAATGGCCGTCACCGACACCCCGAGGTCCGCCGCACGCTGGCGGTCGATGTTCACCCGCATCTGTGGCCGGGTCTCCTTGTAATCCGAATCGGCACCAACCAGGCCCGGATTCTCCGCAATGCGCAGCAACACGCGGTCGCGCCATTGCGCGATCTCGGCATACTCCGGGCCGCCCAGTACGATCTGGAAAGGCTGCCCGCCACCACGCACCAGCCCGCCACCCACCTGGGTGCGCACGCGGACACCGCGCAGGGTATCGAGCTCCTTCTGCAGATCATTGGCCACGTCCGGCGTGGATTCAGTGCGCTGCCGCCACGGCTGCAGGAAGACGCTGACGCGCCCGGTATGCATTTCCTCGCTGGCGCCCCAGCCCCCCGGCACGCGCGGGTTGGCCCGTACGATCGGTTTGTCTTCGCCCACATGCGGGGCCAGCAGGGCCTCGACCTGTTGCACCTGGCCGACGGTGTAATCGTAGCCGGCGCCTTCCGGGCCATCGATCATGATCTGGAACGAACCACGGTCCTCGGCCGGAGCCAGTTCCGAAGGCAGGATCTTCATCAACCACCAGCTGGCCGCCAGCGCCGCCACCATCACCAGCAGGTAGAACCACGTGCGGTCGACGTGGCGATCCAGCACCCGCTCATAACCACTGGCAACGCGGGTCAGGCCACGGTCGATCAGGCCGTGCAGACCACGCGGCGGCTGTCCGCTGTGCGGCTTGAGCAGTTTGGAAGCCATCATCGGGGTCAGCGTCAGCGCGACGAAGGCCGACAAGGCCACCGCCGCCGCCAGAGCCACGGCCAGTTCGCGGAACAGGCGCCCGGTGTTGCCTTCGAGGAAACCCACCGGCAGGAACACCGCCACCAGTACGGCGGTGGTGGCGATCACCGCGAACGCCACCTGGGTCGTGCCGCGCTTGGACGCCACCAGCGGCGGCTCGCCCAGGTCGATGCGCCGTTGCACGTTTTCCACCACGACGATGGCATCGTCCACCACCAGCCCGATGCACAGCACCAAGGCCAGCAAGGTAAGCAGGTTGATCGAGAAATCAAACGCATACAGCGCGATGAAAGCGGCCACCAGGCACACCGGCACGGTCACCGCCGGGATCAGCGCAGCCCGGAAGCTGCCCAGGAACAGCCAGATCACCACCAGCACCAGCAGCATGGCTTCCACCAGCGTGGCGTAGACACGATCCACCGCCGCCTCGATGAAGGTCGTGTTGTCGAAGGTGACGAAGATCTGCGTGCCTTCCGGCAGGGTTTCAGCAACCCGTTCGGCTTCAGCGCGCGCGGTGCGCGCCACGTCCAGCGAGTTGGCCGTGGAGGTCTTGACGATGCCCAGGCCGATGCCCGGTTCGCCGTTGCTGCGGAAATACGCACGGCGCTCGGCGGAGGCCAGTTCGATCTTCGCCACGTCGCCCATGCGCACCACGTAGCCGTCGCTGCCCTTGCCCAACGGGATGGTGGCAAAGTCTTCCGGCTTCACATAGTTGCGCTCCACCCGCAGGGTGAAATCACGGTCCGCCGACTCGATGCGTCCGGCCGGCAGCTCCACGTTCTCGTTGCGCAGCGCGGTTTCCACATCGCCGGTGGTCAGGCCGCGCGCGGCCAACTGGTCACGGTCCAGCCAGATCCGCATGGCATAGCGCTGGCGGCCGCCGATGCGTACCTGGGCCACGCCATCCAGGCTTGAGAAACGGTCGACCACGTAGCGGTCGGCGTAATCGCTCAGCGCCAGCGTATCCATCGTGGTGGACGACATGTTGAACCAGATGATCGGATCCGCATCGCTTTCCACCTTGGCGATTTCCGGCGGACGCGCCTCTTCCGGCATGCGGTCGGCCACCCGGCTGACCGCGTCGCGCACGTCATTGGCCGCCGCCTCGATATCGCGGTTGGAGGTGAACTCGATGCTTACCTGGGCTCGCCCATTGGAACTGCGGGCGTTGATGGTATCGATGCCCTCGATCCCGGCCAGCGCGTCTTCCAGCACCTGGGTGATACGGCTTTCGATCACCGCCGCCGACGCGCCGGTGTAGTCCACCGATACCGAGACGATGGGCGGGTCGATCGCCGGAAGCTCACGCAGGGTCAGGCGGGTGAACGACATCACCCCCAGCACCAGCAGCAGCAGGCTCATCACCACGGCAAAGACCGGGCGCTGGATGGAGATATCGGAAAGTTTCATCCGCCGCTGCCCTCGGCCGGTGCGGTGACGGGGGCCGGCACCGCTGGCGGTGGCGGCAGGGTTTCCGGTGCCGGCGCGGTGG
>DALZLW010000267.1:0-4015 GCA_032007425.1 Stenotrophomonas sp. | reverse complement strand
ACCGGCGCCGCCGCCGCGGGAACCGCCGTGGCCGAAGCCTTGGCCACTGCCGCCGCAGTCTGCGCCGGGGCCGGCCGCTGGCGCAGCGAATCGCTGTAACCACCCACGTAATCGCCGACCACGCCCTCGCCTTCCAGCACAAGCGTGGACGTCACCACGTTGTCCAGGAAGTCACGGTCATGGCTGACCAGCAGCAGCGTGCCGGTGTAGTCGGCCAACAGCTCTTCCAGCAGCTCCAGCGTTTCCACGTCCAGGTCGTTTGTCGGTTCGTCCATCACCAGCAGGTTGGACGGCTGGGCGAACAGCTTGGCCAGCAGCAGGCGGTTGCGCTCGCCGCCGGACAGGCGGGTGATCGGCGCGCGCGCGCGTTCGGGGGTGAACAGGAAGTCCTGCAGGTAGGCATGTACGTGCTTGCGCTTGCCATTGAGGTCGATGAAGTCCGCGCCTTCGGCCACGTTCTCGATCGCGCTCCAGTCTTCGCGCAGGGTGGCGCGGTACTGGTCGAAGTAAGCGATCTGAAGGTTGGTGCCCTGGCGGACTTCACCGCTATCGGGCTGCAGTTCGCCAAGCAGCAGCTTCAGCAGCGTGGTCTTGCCGCTGCCGTTGGGGCCGATCAGGCCGATGCGGTCGCCGCGCAGGATCGTCGCGGAGAAATCCTTGACCATCGTGCGTGCACCAAAGGCGAAGGACACGTCCTTGATGTCGATGACCTTCTTGCCGGAGTTTTCCGCACCAGCGGCTTCCAGCTTCACGTTGCCGCTCAGGTCACGGCGCTGGCTGCGCTCGTTGCGCATCGCCTTCAGGCGGCGCACGCGGCCTTCGTCGCGGGTACGGCGGGCCTTGATGCCCTGGCGGATCCACACTTCTTCCTGCGCCAGCAGTTTGTCGAAGCGGGCATTTTCCTGGGCCTGGGCGTTGAGCCGCTCTTCGCGGCGACGCTCGTAGTTATCCCAGTCACCGGGCCAGCTGGTCACCTGGCCACGGTCGATTTCCACGATGCGCGTAGCCAGGGCACGCAGGAAGCGGCGGTCATGGGTGACGAACACCACGCAGCCTGCCCAGCCCTTCAGGAAGGTTTCCAGCCAGTCGATGGCTTCGATGTCGAGGTGGTTGGTGGGTTCATCCAGCAGCAGCACGTCCGGGCCGGCCACCAGCGCGCGCGCCAACAGCACGCGGCGCTTCATGCCACCGGACAGGCGGCCGAACTCGGCATCACCGTCCAGGTCCAGCTTGGTCAGGGTCTCGGCCACGCGCTGGTCCAGCGCCCAGCCATCGGCGGCATCGATCTTGGCCTGCACCGCGCCCATCGCATCGCCGTCGAAGTCGTCGGCATGGCTGAGGCGATGGAACTCGGCCAGCCAATGGCCCAGGTCACCCAGCCCGCCGGACACGACGTCGAACACGCTGCCGGCCGCGCCATGCGGCACTTCCTGTTCCAGCCGGGTCACGCGCACGCCCTGCTGGACGCGCACTTCGCCGTCGTCCGGCTTGAGCTCGCCGGCCATCAGCTTCATCAAGGTGGATTTGCCGGCGCCGTTGCGGCCGATCAGGGCGATACGCTCGCCCGGTTCGACGGTCAGTTCGGCTTTTTCCAGCAACAACGGGCCGCCGACGCTGTAGTCGACGTTCTGCAAGGTAATCAGAGGCATGTGCCTAGTGTAAGCGGTGCAGGCGCCGCTGGGTGGATCAGCCGCCGTGCGCCGTTGGCCCCGGTGCTTCGCCCAGCAACGCGGCCAGCCCGGGCAGCCAGGCCTTGCCGGGATGGTGCAGCAGCCACAGCGTGCGCTGCAGCGGCGGCAACGCGGTACGCAGCACCTGCAGGCTACCGTGGGCCAGGGCATCGGCCACCGCGTGCCGGGACAGGCAGGCCAGGCCCAATCCCGCCATGGCCGCCTGCTTGATGGCCTCGGTGTTGCCCAACTGCAGGCTGCGGGCAAAGCCCCCCAGGTGCGGCAGCAACAGCTGGTCGGTGATCTCGCGGGTGCCCGAGCCCGGCTCGCGCAGCAACCAACGGGCGCTGCGCAGGCCAGCAAGCGACCAGTGCTGCGGGCCATCGGCAGCACCGACCAGCACCAAAGGGTCCTGCTGCCAGGGGTGCACGAGCAGCCCACGCGCATGGCAGGGACCCTCGATCAGGCCGGCATCGACTTCCAGTTGCTCCACCGCAGCCACCACGCCGGCGCTGTTGCCGATGCGCAGGTCCACCTCGGCCTGCGGCATGTCCTGCAGCAGGCCGGCGATGCGCGCGGGCAACAGGTAATTGCCAATGGTCGTGCTGGCGGCCACGCGCAGTTGCAGAGGTGCCTGGCCAGCCTCGCCACTGGCACCGCCGGCCAGCTGCCGCTGCAGGTCCTGCGCATTGACCAGCAGGGCGCGCGCCGGCGCCAGCAGGGCACGGCCATGGCCGTTGATCACCAGGCGCCGGCCGATGCGGTCGAACAACGGGGTGTCGAAGTGCGCCTCCAGCTCCTGCAGTGCGGCGCTGGCCGCTGATTGCGACAGGGCGATCGCCTGCCCGGCCGCCGCCGTGCTGCCTTCGTCGGCGATGGCGACGAAAACCTGGAGTTGGCGCAAAGTGAGGCGCATCGGAGGCATTCGACCTGTAATTCCGGTCAATCTTACCCGGATTATGCGTTTTATAGGTTGATTGGGGCGGGCGACCCTGTCGTCCATTGTTCTTCGGGTTGATCCCATGACAGCTGCGTCTCCCACACCTGCCCTGCCCCCACCCACCGCCGCCCGCCTGCCCGGCCTGGCACTGGCCGCCGCTATTGCGGTGCTGAGTCTGTGGGCCGCCGAGCGGCCATGGCTGCAGGACCACGGTCTGAGCGCGCTGACTGTCGCCATCGTGTTGGGCATCGCGTTCGGAAACACGCTTTACCCGCAGGCGACGATGAACCGCCTCGCCGCGCCCGGGGTGGGCTTTGCCAAGCACTGGCTGTTGCGCGCCGGCATCGTGCTGTACGGCCTGCGCCTGACCGTGCAGGACATCGCCAGCGTTGGCACTGCCGGCATCGTGCTGGACGTGCTGGTGGTCACCAGCACCTTCGCGCTGGCCTGCTGGTTGGGGACGCGGCTGCTGGGCCTGCGCCGCGAGCAGGCGATGCTGATCGGTGCCGGCAGCGCGATCTGTGGTGCGGCCGCCGTGATGGCCGCCGAGCCGGTGGTACGCGGGCGTGCTGCCGAGGTCACCGTTGCCGTGTCCACGGTGGTGGCGTTCGGCACCCTGGCCATGTTCCTCTACCCGGCGATTTACCCGCTGTTGCAGTCAGCCGCAGCCCATGGTCCGGGCTGGCTGGCGATGGACGCACACGCGTTCGGGGTGTTCACCGGCGCCACCGTGCACGAGGTGGCCCAGGTCGTGGCTGCCGGCCGGGCCATCAGTGCGCCTGCCGCCGACGCCGCGGTGATCACGAAAATGGTGCGGGTGATGGTGCTGGCGCCGTTCCTGCTCGGGCTGTCCTGGCACCTGGCGCGCGGTCGCGATGCGGCCCCCGGCGTCGGGCGTGCACCGGTGGTGGTGCCGTGGTTCGCGTTCGGATTCATGGCAATGGTGGGCTTCAATTCGCTGCATTGGCTTCCGGCGGCATTGCAGACGGTCCTGCTCCAGCTCGACACGCTGCTGCTGGCGATGGCCATGGCCGCGCTGGGCCTGACCACGCAGGCGACGGCGCTGCGCCGGGCGGGCCTGAAGCCGCTGCTGCTGGCCGCGCTGTTGATGGTCTGGCTCGTCGGCGGCGGCTTGGCCCTGCACGTCCTGCTGGGCAGTCTGCTGGGCTGATCGGCGGCGCCGTGGCGGGACGAACGCCGGTACAATGCGCCATGACTGATTTCTCGACCCTGCCGCTGAGCCCGGCCCTGAGGCCCGGCCTGGATGCCCTCGGCTACACCACCTTGACCCCCGTGCAGGCACAGAGCCTGCCGCCCATTCTTGAGCGCCGCGATGTGATCGCGCAGGCGCCGACCGGCAGCGGCAAGACCGCAGCCTTCGGGCTGGGCCTGCTGCAGGCGCTGG
>DALZLW010000266.1:0-4052 GCA_032007425.1 Stenotrophomonas sp. | reverse complement strand
CTGGATGGCGAACTGGGTGTTCATCAGGCCGACCACGTTCAGGGCCTTGGCCAGCTCCACCACCTGACGACGCAGTTCGGCCTGGGTCTTGGCCGACAGCGAGTACGGCGGCAGCGAGCAGGACGAGTCGCCCGAATGCACGCCGGCTTCTTCGATGTGTTCCATCACGCCACCGATCAGCAAATTGCCCTGCGCGTCGGCAATGATGTCCACGTCGCATTCAACGGCGTTGTCGAGGAAGCGGTCCAGCAGCACCGGCGAATCGTTGGACACCTTGACCGCATCACGCACATAACGGGCCAGGTCGGATTCGCCGTAGACGATTTCCATGGCGCGGCCACCGAGCACGTAGCTCGGGCGCACCACCAGCGGATAACCGATCTCGCGGGCCAGCAGCAGCGCTTCCTGGTCGTTGCGGGCGATGCGGTTCGGCGGCTGCTTCAGGCCCAGCGAATCCACCAGCTGCTGGAAGCGTTCGCGGTCTTCGGCCAGGTCGATGGAATCCGGGCTGGTGCCGATCACCGGCACGCCATTGGCTTCAAGCGCACGCGCCAGCTTCAGCGGGGTCTGGCCGCCGTACTGGACGATCACACCCTTGGGCTGTTCCAGTTCGACGATTTCCAGCACGTCTTCCAGCGTCAGCGGCTCGAAGTACAGGCGATCAGAGGTGTCGTAGTCGGTCGAAACGGTTTCCGGGTTGCAGTTGACCATGATGGTTTCATAGCCATCCTCACGCAGCGCCAGCGCCGCGTGCACGCAGCAATAGTCGAACTCGATGCCCTGGCCGATGCGGTTGGGACCGCCGCCGAGGATCATGATCTTGTCGCGGTTGCTCGGTGCGGCTTCGCATTCGTCCTCATAGGTCGAATACAGGTAGGCCGTGCCGGTGCTGAACTCGCCCGCGCAGGAGTCCACGCGCTTGTACACCGGGCGCACCTTGTGGGCGCGGCGCAGGGCACGGATCGCCGCTTCGTTGGTCCCGGTCAGCTGGGCCAGGCGCGCGTCGGAGAAACCGGCGCGCTTGAGCTTGCGCAGGCGCGCAGCGTCGAGGCTGTCGATGCCACCGGCAGTGACCTCGGCTTCGGCGGCGATGATTTCCTCGATCTGGTCCAGGAACCACGGATCGATGAAGGACAGGCCGAAGATGTCTTCCACGCTCATGCCGGCGCGGAACGCATCGGCCACGTAGAACAGGCGCTCCGGGCCCGGGGCCTTCAGCTCGCGGCGCAGGGTCTGCAGATCGTCTTCATTGCCCAGGTCAAGGCCGGTCGGGTCGAAGCCCACCTTGCCGGTTTCCAGGCCGCGCAGGGCCTTCTGCATCGATTCCTGGAAGGTACGGCCCATCGCCATCACCTCGCCCACCGACTTCATCTGGGTGGTCAGGCGCGCATCGGCCGCCGGGAACTTCTCGAAAGCGAAGCGCGGGATCTTGGTGACCACGTAGTCGATGGACGGCTCGAACGAGGCCGGGGTCAGGCCGCCGGTGATTTCGTTCTTCAATTCGTCCAGGGTGTAGCCCACGGCCAGCTTCGCGGCAACCTTGGCGATCGGGAAGCCGGTGGCCTTGGAAGCCAGCGCCGAGGACCGCGAAACGCGCGGGTTCATCTCGATGACCACGACACGGCCGGTGTCCGGGTTGATGCCGAACTGGACGTTGGAGCCACCGGTATCGACGCCGATCTTGCGAAGCACGGCGATGGAGGCATCGCGCAGGCGCTGGTACTCCTTGTCGGTCAGGGTCTGGGCCGGGGCCACGGTGATCGAGTCACCGGTGTGCACGCCCATCGGGTCCAGGTTTTCGATGGAACAGACGATGATGCAGTTGTCCGCGGTGTCGCGGACCACTTCCATCTCGAACTCCTTCCAGCCCAGCACCGATTCTTCCACCAGCACTTCGGTGGTCGGCGACAGTTCCAGGCCGCGGTTGACGATCTCGACCAGTTCTTCGCGGTTGTAGGCAATGCCGCCACCGCTGCCGCCCAGGGTGAAGCTGGGGCGGATGATGGTCGGATAGCCGACGCGCGTCTGGATTTCCAGCGCTTCGTCCAGCGTATGGGCAACCGCGGCGGTCGGGCATTCCAGGCCGATTTCGCCCATGGCCACGCGGAACAGCTCGCGGTCTTCGGCCATGCGGATGGCTTCGCGCTTGGCACCGATCAGTTCGACGTTGTACTTCTCCAGCACGCCGTTGTCGGCCAGGTCCAGCGCGCAGTTCAGCGCGGTCTGGCCACCCATGGTCGGCAGCAGGGCGTCGGGCTTTTCCTTGGCGATGATCTTTTCGACCGTCTGCCAGTTGATCGGCTCGATGTAGACGGCATCGGCCATCTCCGGGTCGGTCATGATGGTGGCCGGATTGCTGTTGACCAGCACCACGCGGTAGCCCTCGTCGCGCAGGGCCTTGCAGGCCTGGGCGCCAGAGTAGTCGAACTCGCAGGCCTGTCCGATGACAATCGGGCCGGCACCGATGATGAGGATGGTCTTAAGGTCAGTGCGCTTTGGCATTGTCTTCTCTAAGTCAGTACAGCGTGTCTTGGAGGGTGATCGCACGCTGTCGATCAGGAATCTTGCAGAGGCAGGGTGCCGCGCCTTCGGCAGCGGCGCCCCGGTTGGCGCGATCCTTCACGCCCGCCGCCGGCGGTCCGGCGGCGCGCCGGTCAGGCCTTGGCCTCGCGCATCAGGGTCACGAAACGGTCGAACAGCGGACCGACATCGGTCGGACCCGGCGAGGCTTCCGGATGGCCCTGGAACGAGAATGCCGGCACATCGGTACGGGCGATGCCCTGGTTGGTGCCGTCGAATAGCGACCGGTGGGTCACCCTCAGGGTCGCCGGCAGGGTCGCTTCATCCACCGCAAAGCCGTGGTTCTGCGAGGTGATCATCACCCGCCCGCTGTCCAGATCCTGCACCGGATGGTTGGCGCCGTGATGGCCATGGGCCATCTTCACGGTCTTGGCGCCGGAGGCCAGCGCCAGCAGCTGGTGGCCCAGGCAGATACCGAAGGTCGGCACCTTGGCCTTCAGGAACGCCTTGATCGCGGTGATCGCGTAATCGCAGGGTTCCGGATCGCCAGGGCCGTTGGACAGGAAGACACCGTCCGGCTTCAGCGCCAGCACCTCGGCGGCCGGGGTTTGCGCCGGCACCACGGTGACCTCGCAGCCGCGCTCGGCGAGCATGCGCAGGATGTTGGTCTTCACGCCGAAGTCCAGCGCGACCACCTTGAACTGCGACGGCACGCGGACGAAGGCGTTTTCGTTCAGGTCCAGCTGACCTTCCGACCAGGTGTAGGTGCTTTCCGTAGACACCACCTTGGCCAGATCCATGCCCTTCAGGCCGGGGAACGCGCGGGCCGCTTCCAGCGCCTTGGCCACATCGGCCTCGCCCAGCGGCGCATCACCGGCCAGCAGCGCACCATTCTGCGCGCCCTTCTCACGCAGGATGCGGGTCAGCTTGCGGGTATCGATGCCGGCGATGGCGACCACGCCGCGCTGCAGCAGCCAATCCTGCAGCGACACCTGGCTGCGCCAGTTGCTGGGGCGGCGCGGCACATCGCGCACGATCAGGCCGGCCGACCAGACCTTGGAAGCTTCGTTGTCCTGGTCGGTCATGCCGGTGTTGCCGATATGCGGATAGGTCAGCGTGACCATCTGCCGGGCGTAGGACGGATCGGTCAGCACTTCCTGATAGCCGGTCATGGCGGTGTTGAACACCACTTCACCGACGGACAGGCCGGGCGCGCCTACGGATTCGCCCTCGAATACGGTGCCGTCTTCGAGGACGAGGATTGCGGCTTGGGTCACGGAAATCTCACTTTGGCTACCGGAGGGGCACCGAAGTCACGCCTGCGCTTCACGGAAATCCGGTTGCAAAAAAGCGCGGACGTACGGTACGGGACCGGTCCGGCTGTCGTGATTCGGCGAGTGCGAATTGTAGACCCTTGACCGCGTGGACGCCAGCGGTATTCGTTGTGGGTTGGCCGCGAACAGCGGCGGGGCTGTGGGGGCTCGGCGGGGGGGGCGCGCGCCGGGCGGCCGGGGCGGTGGCGTGGGGGACGG
>DALZLW010000265.1:0-4075 GCA_032007425.1 Stenotrophomonas sp. | reverse complement strand
TCGACCGCGCCGTGTCCACGCTGGACATCGCCACCGCGCGCCTGCAGTCGGCGGTGATGCGCACCCGCATGCAGCCGGTCAGCAAGGTCTTTTCGCGCTTTCCCAAGGTCGCCCGCGATGTCGCCCGTTCGCTGGACAAGGAAGTCGAGCTGGAGCTGGTCGGCGCCGAGACCGAGCTCGATCGCACCCTGGTCGAAGCCCTGTCCGATCCATTGGTCCACCTGGTCCGCAATGCGATCGACCACGGCGTGGAAACTCCTGCGCTGCGCGAGGCACAGGGCAAGCCGCGTGTCGGCCACGTGCGTTTGTCAGCGCAACAGGAAGGCGACTACGTAAGCATCGAAGTGCAGGATGACGGGGCAGGCATCGACCCGGAGAAGCTGCGCGCAAAGGCCCGCGAGAAAGGGCTGATCGACCCCGAAGCGGCAGCCCGGTTGAGCAGCGAGGAATGCCTGCACCTGGTGTTCCTGCCGGGCTTCTCGACCAAGCAGCAGGTTACTGACATTTCCGGGCGCGGCGTCGGCATGGACGTGGTCCAGTCACGCATCCGTGAACTCAGCGGACAGATCCAGATCCAGTCCGAACTTGGTCGCGGCAGCCGCTTCATGATCCGTGTCCCGCTGACCCTGGCCATCCTGCCCACCCTGCTCGTGCAGGCCGGGGAGGACGTCTATGCGCTGCCGCTGGCCCGCGTGCTGGAAGTGCTGCATGCACCGTCCACCTCACTGGGCTGGTTCGATGGCCGTGCAGTGCTGGACCGCCGCTCGCATACCCTGGCCCTCGTCGATCTGCGGCACTGGCTGGACGTAGCGCCGGCCCCATCGAGCCTGCTGACCATCGTCGTGCTGCAGGCCGGCGAGGCCCGCTTCGGCCTGGTCGTGGACCAGGTCCGTGGCCGCGAAGAAGTGGTGATCAAACCGTTGCCACGGTCATTGCGCGGCCTGCGGGGCTATGCCGGCGCCACCTTGATCGGCGACGGGCGCATGGCCCTGATCCTGGACGTGGACGGCCTGCGCGGCCCTCAAGGCCCATGAAAAGTGTGACGCGCATCGGGGCGCGCGGTCTCTGCAACTCAAGTCGACGGCCGCTGGGCCGATAACCGGACCATGGATAGACTTAGCCTCATCGGACTGTTCCTCGCCTTGGCATCCCTGGTGGGCGGCAGCATTCTCAAGGGCGCCGGCCTGGCTTCGCTGTGGTCCCCGGCGGCGTTCGTCATCGTGATGGTCGGCACCGTTGCCGCCATCCTCGTGCACACCCCGCCGGCCATCTTCAAGCACGCATTCCGCATCGTGCGTTGGGTCGTGCGCCCGCCGCACAGCGACCGCGCCGAGCTGGTGCAGCAGATCGTGGAGTGGAGCAACATCGCCCGCCGCCAGGGCCTGCTGGGCCTGGAGGCACAGGTCGAAGCACAGCAGGACCCGTTCCTGCGCAAGGGACTGCAACTGCTGGTGGACGGCGTCGAGCCGGAGGCCATCCGGCACATGATGGAAATCGACATCAGCAGCCAGGAGCACCAGGACCTGGCTGCCTCGAAGGTGTTCGAGGCCATGGGCATCTATGCACCCACGCTGGGCATCATCGGTGCCGTGCTGGGCCTGATCGCGGTGATGAAAAACCTTGCCGACCCCAGCAAGCTCGGCCACGGCATTGCCGCCGCGTTCACCGCCACGATTTACGGCATCGCCTCGGCCAACCTGTTGTTCCTGCCGATGGCCAACAAACTCAAGGGCGTGATCGCGCACAGCACCCGTGATCGCGAAATGGTCGTGGAAGGCATCATCGCCATCGCCCAGGGCGAGAACCCGCGCAACATCGAAACCCAGCTCAACGGCTTCCTGCACTGACATGGCCCGTCGACGCCAGCACGAGGAGCACGCCAACCATGAGGCCTGGGCGATCCCCTACGCGGATCTGATGACCCTGCTGCTGGCGTTCTTCGTGGTGATGTATGCCATTTCCTCGGTCAACGAGGGCAAATACCGGGTCGTGGCCGATTCGCTGAGCAGCGCCTTCGGCTCCAGCCCCAAGACCATCAATCCGGTCCAGGTGGGCAGCCAGCACGTGCGCGGCGCCGGCTGGGATTCCCCCTCCGTCATAAACGCCGGCAGCCGCATCGGCCCGTCCGCCGCTGCGCCGGTCAACGACTCGACCCTGCTGCCCTCCATGGCCTCGCAGATGCGCAACCCGGTATCGTTCCGCGACCAGGCCAAGCTGCGCCAGGCCGAACGCCAGCTGGAAGCGATCGCCAACAAATTGAGCGAAGCGCTGGCCCCGCTGGTGGAGCGCGGCATGATCAACGTCCGTCGCACCGAACTGTGGATCGAAGTCGAGATCAACAGTGACATCCTGTTCGCCACGGGCGCGTCCACCCTGGATGTCCACGCCCGCGACACCCTGGCCAAGCTTGCCCAGGTGCTGCGCGATGTGCCCAACAGCGTGCGCGTGGAAGGCCACACCGACAACGTGCCAATCGCCACGGCGCAGTTTCCCTCCAATTGGGAATTGTCCGCGGCCCGTGCGGCCAGCGTGGTGCATCTGTTCGCCGACCAGGGACTGCAGCCGGCACGGCTGGCCATGGTCGGCTACGGCGAGTTCCGCCCGCGCGAAGAAAACACCGATGCCGCTGCGCGCAACCGCAACCGCCGGGTGATGGTGATCATCCTGGCCGATACCAGCCACGCCACCGATCCACTGTCGGCCCAGCTCAACGCGGTGGCCGCCGCCAATGATGATGCGGCACCGGATGCAGCAGATCCGGCCAGCACCTCCCCTCCCACCCCGGCCGCGCCCGCCGCGCCGGCCACGGCAGGCAGCCCGACCGGCGCCGCCACCCCGCACTGAAGGAGTAACCGATGCGTATCTGGGCAATCGCCAACCAGAAGGGTGGCGTCGGCAAGACCACCACCACCCTGGCCCTCGGCCGTGGCCTGGCCGCACTCGGCCACCGCGTGCTGTTGATCGACCTTGACCCGCATGCATCGCTGAGCCGCGCGTTTGGAGTCCCGGCCGAGCCGCCGCCGGCCGGCGTGCTCGACCTGTTCGCTGCGCCGCCGGCGGAGCTGAACGCACTCTGCCATTCCAGCGCCATTCCAGGGCTGGACTACGTCTGCGCACAGCCGGCGCTGGCCACCCTGGAACGCCGCAGCGCCAACCAGCCCGGCCTGGGCCTGGCGCTGCAGAATGCGCTGGGCCGCCATCAGGGGCGTCACGATTACGTACTACTGGACTGTGCACCGACGCTGGGCCTGCTGATGGTCAATGCGCTCGCCGCTGCCGACCGCCTGATCATCCCCACGCAAGCCGAACCGCTGGCCCTGCATGGCCTCGATGGCATGGTGCGGACCGGTGAAATGGTCGAGCGCTCGCGTCGCCGCCCTCTGCCGATGTCGATCCTGCCGACACTGTTCGACCGACGCACCCGCGCCGGCAACGAAAGCGTGCGCCACATGCAGGACCGCCACGGACAGCGCGTCTGGCAGGATGCCATTCCGGTGGATACCCGCATCAGCAACGCCGCGGGCCTGACCCATCCGGTGCTCGGCGACGATTACCCGGGACGCGGCCTGGCCGCCTATCGTCGCGCGCTGAACTGGATCCTGGCCGACGACGCCCGGGTGCTGGAGCAGGCCGCGTGAATCCGGAAAGCGTGCTGGACGACTACCTCGGCGAACTGTTGGCCGAAGCCGTGCCCGATCCGGCAGCCGCAGCAGTGCCCACACCCGCTGCGATCGGGGTGATCGTCGGCACGCCGATCACGCAGGTGACGGCCGAAGCGCCCGCACCGGCGCCGCTGCCCGACCCCGCACAGGACGCACCTGCTGTCGATGAGCCGGCCGACGAACCGGCCCCGCCGGAAAACCAGCGCGAGCCCACTTGGGACGACCTACCCGATGAGGTGATCTACGAGACCAGCGCCGCACACGGTGCAACGCTGGCCAATGCCGATACTCCCTCACTCGAGGCGGCCTTCGAGGCCGCCATCGAGGGGCTTGCGCCGGTCGAAACACCCGGCGCGCCCGAACCGCCACGCCCAGCGCCGCTACCCCCGCAGCTGCCGCCCGCCGCGGCACCC
>DALZLW010000264.1:0-4130 GCA_032007425.1 Stenotrophomonas sp. | reverse complement strand
TCCAAGTCGTCGATCCAGCCGGTCTGGAACGGCAAGGAGTTCGCGCCGAAGCTGATGCTGCCGCTGTCGCTGAGCTACGACCACCGTGTCATCGACGGTGCGCTGGCGGCCCGCTTCACCACGTACCTGTCGCAGGTGCTGGCCGACATGCGCCGCGTGCTGCTGTAAGGCGCCGCGTTGCCCCCACCGTGCGGCCGCTGCCTTGGGCGCGGCCGCATGAACTGATGCAGTGACAGCCCGCCGGCGATGCCGTCCGGGCACGAGGAAAACCACCATGGCCACGATTGAAGTCAAGGTTCCCGACATCGGCGATTACAGCGACGTGCCGGTGATTGAAATATTGGTCGCCGTCGGCGACACCGTGAAGAAGGACCAGGGTCTGGTGACCCTGGAGTCGGACAAGGCGACCCTGGAAGTCCCGTCTGCAGCCGCTGGCGTGGTCAAGGAGCTGAAGGTCAAGCTCGGCGACACGTTGTCCGAAGGCGCCGTTGTCGTGATCCTGGAAAGTGAAGGCGCTGCCGAAGCACCGGCCAAGGCGGCTGCCCCGGCGGCTGCCGCGCCGGCCAGCAAACCGCCGGTTACCCCCTCGCACCGTGCTCCGGCCGAACCGGCCGCACCCAAGCCGGCGCTGTCCAGCGGCAAGCCGGCCGACATCGAGTGCGAAATGGTGGTGCTGGGCTCCGGCCCCGGTGGCTACACCGCCGCCTTCCGTGCCGCCGACGTTGGCTTGGACACCGTGCTGGTCGAACGCTATGCCAGCCTCGGCGGCGTCTGCCTCAACGTGGGCTGCATCCCGTCCAAGGCGCTGCTGCATGCCGCCGCGGTGATCGACGAAGTCGCCCATGCCGGCGATTTCGGCGTTGAGTTCGGCAAGCCGACCATCACCCTGGACAAGCTGCGCGCGTACAAGGAAAAAGTGGTCGGCCAGCTGACCAAGGGCCTGGCCGGCATGGCCAAGCAGCGCAAGGTGCGCAATGTGCAGGGCGTGGGGACCTTCCTGTCGGCCAATGAACTGCAGGTCACCGCCGAAGATGGCAGCACCCAACTGCTGCGCTTCAAGCACTGCATCATCGCCGCGGGCTCGCAGGCAGTGAAACTGCCGAACTTCCCGTGGGACGACAAGCGCATCATGGATTCCACCGATGCGCTGGAACTGGCCGAAGTGCCGGGTTCGCTGCTGGTCGTGGGTGGCGGCATCATCGGCCTGGAAATGGCCACCGTCTATGCCGCACTGGGCAGCAAGGTCACCGTGGTCGAGTTCATGGACCAGCTGATGCCGGGTGCCGACAAGGACCTGGTCAAGCCGCTGGCTGACCGACTGAAGAAGCAGGGCATCGAAGTCCACCTGAAGACCAAGGCGGCCGGCGTTTCTGCTGATGCCAAGGGCATCACCGTGACATTCGAGGCTGCTGAAGAGGGCGCGCAGCCGGCGCTGGCCCAGGGCACCTACGACCGTGTGCTGGTAGCTGTTGGCCGCTCGCCGAACGGCAAGAAGATCGATGCGGAAAAGGCCGGCGTGCAGGTCACCGACCGCGGCTTCATCCCGGTGGATCGCCAGATGCGCACCAACGTGCCGCACATCTTCGCCATCGGTGACATCGTCGGTAACCCGATGCTGGCCCACAAGGCGACGCACGAGGGCAAGCTGGCAGCAGAAGTGGCTGCCGGCCACAAGAAGGAGTGGGTGGCCCGCGTCATCCCGTCGGTGGCCTATACCAATCCGGAAATTGCCTGGGTTGGCGTGACCGAAACCGAGGCCAAGGCCAAGGGCCTGAAGGTCGGCGTGGCGAAGTTCCCGTGGGCGGCCAGCGGTCGTGCCATCGGCATTGGCCGTACGGAAGGCTTCACCAAGCTGATCTTCGATGAAGACACCCATCGCATCATCGGTGGTGCGATCGTTGGCGTGCATGCCGGTGACCTGCTGGCCGAGATCGGCCTGGCCATCGAAATGGGTGCAGAAGCCGAGGACATCGGCCACACCATCCATGCCCACCCGACGCTGAGCGAATCGGTGGCGATGGCTTCGGAAATCTACGACGGCACCATCACCGATCTGTACCTGCCGAAGAAGAAGTAAAACACTTCGGAACCTGGGTGCCGGGCCATGCCCGGTGGCCACGGCCGATAGCCACGAAAAAACCCGGCCGAAGCCGGGTTTCTTCATCACGGCGCCGGGCTCTTGGTGGCCCGCCCGGCGCCTGCGCGGTGATCAGAAGCTCAGGCTGACGCCTGCGATCGGGCCCTTGAACTCCTGCTTCAAGCCGACCACACCGTCGCTGCCCTTCTGGTCCACATCCAGCTTGAACCAGTCATAGCCGGCGAAGATGCCGAAGCGCTGGGTGAAGCGGTATTCGACGATCGCATTGGCGCGGCTCAGATCGCCATCGTAATCATCGAAGCTGCCCCAGTTGGTGTTGAGGTACTGGCCCTGCAGGTTGATCATCCAGCGATCGGCCGGGCGGAAGGTCAGTCGTGCGCCGACCACCGGCGCAACGCCGCTTTCGCTTTCATCGAGGAACTGCCCGTCATACACGGTGCCCAGGTCGGCGTGTCCCTTGGCGCTGACCTTGGCCCATTCGGCACCCAACTGCAGGCCCATGTCGAAGCGTTCGGTATCGACGACCGAATAGTCATACACCAGGCTTGCGACCTGGTACTTCAACTCGGTCTTGACGTAGCTGCCTTCAGGAACGTTGATCTCGCCGAAGGCAATGCCATCGTCCAGCGTCTGGCGGTTGTCCTTGTCCCACTTGAAGTAATCGAAGATCAACCGCTGGCGGTCACTGATGCGGAACATGCCATCCACGCGCGGTTCCCACTCCTTGCCGCCCAGATTGAAGTCCTCGGACACGTTCACGTCCTGGCCGGCAATCGTGGTATTGCCACGAATGGTGTTATCGGTATCGATGTTCATGGCGCCCAAGCGCAAGGTGAAGCGATCGTCGCCCTCGGCCGCGTGGGCCGAGGTCACCGCAGCGAGGCTGCCGGCGAGGGTGGTGATGGCAAGCAGTACGGGCAAGGCGCGCATGGTCAAGATCCTTCGCAATTCAACAGGTGGTGTCGTAGAAGCCACTCTGACGAGGCGCAGGTCCACCATTCGTGAACGTATGGTGCACGCGGTGTAGAGGATTCAGGCTGGCGCCGCCCGGCGAGGGAGAGAGGCGGTCCCGCCACCCATCAGCGGGACCACCCTGGGGACCTGCAGGCGGCGGCGTCGACGAGGATCGTGCGTTGGGCAGGTCAATGAGATGGACCACGGGTTGCGACGAAAGTTCAACATGTTGCGACGCGGCATGCGAAATGGGCCGATACCTAGGGCCGGATGCAAAAAACCGTGGGCTTTCGCACACTTGCGCACATCCGGTATGAACACGCGGCGGTTGTCTCGCAAATTGTCCCATTGCTATAATCTGGCGGCTCGACGGGGCATGACGCTTCAGCCCTAAGCCATTCACTTTCAATCGTGCGGGACATTGTGTGCTGAACTCCGCTGAAGCGGGTCGGCGACTGATGCTGCGCGCCGCGGTGTATCCGCTGGCCGCCGTGACTGTCCTGGCTCTGTTGTTCCTGCTGATGAGCCCGAAACACGCGCTGGGAGCCTTGGCTTCAGGCGTAGCGGTCTCGGCGGGCGGTTGGGTCGCTGCGCGCATGGCGCTTGGTGGCGGCATGGTCGGCGCGGGCTCCGCGATGGCGCGGCTGATCATCGCCGTGCTGGCGAAGTGGGCGTTGGTCTTTGGTGTGCTGGCGGTGGGGTACCTGGTCTTCAAGCTGCCTGCATTGGCGCTGCTGGCCGGCATCGCGGTCGGCCTGATGTTCCAGGTCCTGGCACTGGCCAGGCAATAAAAATATTCATTTAACTGAAGGTTTCGGACACATGGCAGGCGAGGCGCTTACACCCACCTCCTACATCCAGCATCACCTGCACAACCTCACCGCGGGGCAGGGCAGCCCGTGGGCCATCCACGTGGACACCCTGGTGACCTCGCTGCTGATGGGCCTGGTGATGGTTGTTGCATTCTGGCTGGCAACCCGCAAGGCAACGGCCGGCGTTCCCGGCAAGTGGCAGGCCTTCGTGGAGATCTGCCTGGAGTTCGTTGACCGCCAGGCCAAGGACACCTACCACGGCACCA
>DALZLW010000263.1:0-4134 GCA_032007425.1 Stenotrophomonas sp. | reverse complement strand
TGGCCACGGGACTGGACATGCGGGTTGTCGGCCTGCATGCCCACCTGGGCAGCGGCGTGGAAACCGCCCAGCACTGGCGCCTGATGTGTGACGAGTTGGCCGGCTTCGCGCGCCGCATCGGTTCCATCCATACCATCGACATCGGCGGCGGCCTGCCCATTCCCTACAGTGACGAAGACGAGCCGTTCGATCTGCAGGCCTGGTCCGAAGGCCTGGCCGAGGTCAAGGCGGTGCATCCGGCCTTCCGCCTGGCCATCGAGCCCGGCCGCTACCTCGTGGCCGAGTCCGGTGTGTTGCTGACCCGGGCCACGCAGGTCGTGGAAAAAGAAGGCATCCGCCGGGTCGGCCTGGATGCCGGCATGAACGCGCTGATGCGCCCGGCGCTTTATGATGCCTGGCACGACATCGAGAACATCAGCCGCCAGGGCGGTTACGCCGAAGCCGCGTTCGATGTGGTCGGGCCGATCTGCGAGTCCAGCGATGTGTTCGGTCGCCGTCGAAAGCTCCCGGCCTCCACCACGCCGGATGACGTGATGCTGGTGGCCGACGCCGGCGCGTACGGCTTTGCGATGGCCAATACCTACAACCAGCGGGCCTTGCCCGAAGAGGACGTGATCCAGTGAGCTCGCCCTGCCACCACCCTCCCGTCGACACCGCCTGCGCTGCGCTTGACCGCGCCTGATACGGATTTTCCATGACTGCTTTCGATAAACACCAGGTTTCCTGCTTCCGCTTCGTCCGCTGCGATTTCGCTGCTGAAACCGGGGTGGCCCAACTGGTCTACGCCTTTGATGACGGTCCGGAGATGGTGGAAACCATCACCGTGCCGGGCGCGCCGTTCGTGCTCGAACCGGCGCGGGCGGATGCGGTGCAGCGCGCGCTGCAGATGCTGCACCTGATCGCCGGGGTGAGCTATTACAAGGCAGGTGTCCCGGACCAGGTGTGCATTGACGGCTATGCCATCGATGCCGATACCGCGGCGCTGGTGGAAAGCATTTACCTCAACGGACTGGGCGAGTTCGCCTATCGCAATGGGCTGGACCTGCGTGGCCGCTTCCGCTTGCCGGTGCAAGGGCAAACAGTGGTGGCGCCGGCCGTCGGGCTGCGCCGGCAAGCGCTGGTGGCCATCGGCGGCGGCAAGGATTCGCTGGTCAGCATCGAAGCCCTGCGCCGCGCCGGGGTGGATGAAACGGTGACCTGGATCGGCGGCTCGCAGCTGATCCGTGCCTGCGCCGAGCGCACAGGATTGCCGATGCTCAACCTCGGTCGTGCCCTGGCGCCGGCCTTGTTCGAGATGAACCGGCAAGGGGCATGGAACGGCCATATCCCGGTGACCGCGGTGAATTCGGCCATCATGGTGCTGGCGGCCCTGCTGCAGGGCGTGGACCAGGTGGTGTTCTCCAACGAGCGCTCGGCCAGCTATGGCAGCCAGATCCCGGGCACGGGCGAGGTCAACCACCAGTGGTCCAAGGGTTGGGCCTTTGAATCGGCGTTCGCCAACCATGTACAGCGCTACGTTGCTGCCGACCTGCAGTATTACTCGCTGCTGCGGCCGATGTCCGAGCTGGCCGTGGCCCGGCAGTTTGCCCGCAGCGATTACTACGACGCGCATTTCTCCAGCTGCAACCGCAATTTCCACATCCTCGGCGAGCGGCCGGTGAACCGCTGGTGTGGCGTCTGCCCCAAGTGCCACTTCGTGTTCCTGGCGCTGGCCCCGTTCATGCCGAAAACACGGCTGGTGCGCATCTTCGGCCGAAACCTGCTCGACGATGCCAGCCAGGCGGCCGGTTTCGACGCGCTGCTGGAGTTCCAGGACCACAAGCCGTTCGAATGCGTGGGCGAGGGCCGCGAATCACGCACGGCCATGGCCACCCTGGCGCAGCGGGCCGAATGGAAGGAAGACGCCCTGGTCAAGCGCTTCTGCAACGAGATCCTGCCGCAGCTGGACCCGGCCGAGCTGGCCCTGACCCCGCTGCTGGAACTGCAGGGCGAGCACCGGATTCCTGCGGCGCTGTGGGAGCAGGTGCGTGAAGATTTCGCAGCTTGAGGGACAGCGCGTCGCCTTGTGGGGCTGGGGCAGGGAAGGCCGTGCGGCGTTCGCCGCGCTGCGCCAGCGGCTGCCCGCGCTGCCGCTGAGCCTGTTCTGTCCTGCCGCCGAAGCCGAGGCCGCGCGCGATGAGGCCGGCACGGCGCTCGATGTGCGTGGGGAGCCCACGGCCGACGCGTTGGCGGGGTTTGACGTCGTGGTGAAATCGCCGGGGATCAGCCCTTACCAGCCGATCGCCCTGGCGGCAGCGGCTGCCGGCACCCGGTTCATCGGTGGTACGGCGCTGTGGTTTGCCGAACACGCGCAGGCCGATGGCCTGCTGCGCAATGCGATCTGCGTGACCGGCACCAAGGGCAAGAGCACGACCACGGCCCTGCTGGCGCACCTGCTGCGCGCGGCCGGCCAGCGCACCGGGCTGGTGGGCAATATCGGCCTGCCATTGCTGGAGGTGCTCGACCCGCAGCCGGCCCCGGCGTACTGGGCCATCGAGTTGTCCAGTTACCAGACCGGCGAGGTCGCCCGCAGCGGTACCCGTCCCGGCCTGGCCGTGGTGCTGAACCTGTTCCCGGAACACCTGGACTGGCACGGCAGCGAGCAGCAGTACATCCAGGACAAGTTGCGGCTGGTGACCGAGGCCGCGCCGCGGATCGCCGTACTCAATGCCGCCGATCCGCGCCTGGCCGCGTTGCAGTTGCCGCACAGCGAGGTGGTCTGGTTCAACCAGCCGCAGGGCTGGCACATGCGCGGTGACTGGGTGCACCGCGGCGAGCAGGCGGTATTCGACACGCGTGGCACGCCGCTGCCGGGTCGACACAACCGCGGCAACCTCTGTGCGGTGTTGGCCGCGCTGGAGGCGCTGGGTCTGGATGCCGTCGCGCTGGCACCGGCTGCCGAGCAGTTCCGGCCGCTGCCCAATCGACTCCAACTGCTGGGTGAGAAGGCTGGGCTGCGCTTCGTCAACGATTCGATCAGTACAACGCCACATGCCAGCCTGGCCGCGCTGGATTGCTTTGCCGGCGAGCGCATCGCGCTGCTGGTGGGAGGCCACGATCGTGGTCTGGACTGGCACGATTTCGTGCAACACATGGCCCAGGACACCCCCCCGGTGGAAATCATCACCATGGGCGCCAACGGGCCGCGGATCCACGCCCTGCTGGAGCCATTGGCGACAGCTGGCCGGTTCGGACTGCATGCGGCCGGCGACATGGCGCAGGCCCTGGCGCTGGCGCGCACGGCGCTCGGTGCCCAAGGCGGCGTCGTGTTGTTGTCACCGGGTGCCCCCAGTTTCGGTGCCTACCGTGACTATGTCGCCCGGGGCCGACACTTCGCCGAACTGGCTGGCTTCGACCCGCAGGCCATCAGTGCGATCCAGGGGTTGGGGATCCAATAGCCCCCATCGCAGGAACCGGGCACGCGACCGCGGGCGGCGTACCTCGAGCCGCCCTGCGCCGTTCTTCAGTGGCTGCGCTGCACGGCGTAGCGGGCCAGCCCGCGCAGGGCGGCAACGGCATCGTTGTCCGGCAAAGCCTCCAGGGCCCGCTCGGCCTGTTCGGCGTATTCCTCGGCCCGGCCACGGCTGTAGTCCAGGCCACCGGTGGCCTGGATGGCTGCCAGCACTTCCGGCATCGCACTGGCATCGCCGTCCTGCACGATCTTGCGCAGGCGCTGGCGGGTGGTTTCGTCCGAATGCGCCATCGCATGGATCAGCGGCAGGGTGGCCTTGCCCTCGGCCAGGTCATCGCCGAGGTTCTTACCCAGTTCCTCGGCATTGGCCGAATAGTCCAGCACGTCATCGGCGATCTGGAAGGCGTAGCCCAGCGCCATGCCATAGTCGTACAGCGCCTGCTGGGTGGCTTCATCCACGCCGCTGGCCAGTGCGCCCAGGCGGGTGCCGGCGGCGAACAGCACGGCCGTCTTGCGTTCGATCACCCGCAGGTAGGCGGCTTCGTCGGTGTCCGGGTTATGGACATGCAGCAGCTGCAGCACCTCGCCTTCGGCGATGCGGTTGGTGGTGTCGGCCAGGATCTGCATCACCGGCATGCGGTCCAGTTCGACCATCAGCTGGAAGCTGCGCGAGTACAGGAAAT
>DALZLW010000262.1:0-4162 GCA_032007425.1 Stenotrophomonas sp. | reverse complement strand
TCGCCATGGATGGCGAAACGCGAGGCCTGCATGGATGCGGCTTTTGCCGTCCCCCGCATCAGCCCCCGCGACCGGCCCCGGCCCATGAACCGGCTTGCCACCACGAACCAACGCCGCTTCCGGCGACCAACCTGCGCCGAGGGACACCGTGCAAGCACCCTCACCTGCTCTTTGCCCGCTGCTGGCTACGCTGGAATTCCCTTTCTCCGAGTTTCCGCCATGGCCATGCTCCGACTGCGCATTACCGGTTCTGAAGACGACGCCCGTGCCATCATCGACCTGCTCGGCAGCCTCGATGGCATCGAGCATGTCGAAGAAACCGATGACCTGATGCCCCACATGGACGATGAGGATTCAAGTTCAGCCGGATTGTCCGACGACATCGGACCGGGCATCCATGAACTCGAGGTGGAGGTTGGTAACGAAAGCACGGCCCAGAAGGTGCGTGATGCGGTGGAAAGCCTCGCGCGCGAGTTGGATGTCTTCGTCGAATACGAGGCCGACGAAGGCTGAGGCGCACTGGACAGTGGGCCGTTGGCCGTTGGCCGTTGGCATCATGCCCATTCAGGTGCACATCGGTGGACGTGCCGAGGCAGGCCAGGCGCTCAGGCTGATGCGGCACGCTGCCAAGGCCATCCAGGACGCAGAGGCCACTCAGCCGAAGCGTTGCCGGCGGCCGCCTAATCCTTTGGCAGGGGGGACAAATGGGCCGGTGCCGCCTATCCTTCTGGATTGTCCTTACGTACAGGTTCGCCGATGCGTCCGCAGCTTCTCTCCATCGCCCTGCTCGCTGCCCTGGCAGGTTGCCAGCCGTCCACCACCGCGCCCACCGATGGCGGCGCAGCCGCCGGCCAAGCCGGTGATGCCACCGCTGATGCGGCGTTTGCCGCGCTGTCCCAGCGTGCGCTGGATACCTGGATGCAGCTGTCCCCGGTGAGCGCCACGCAGATCGGCGACCACCGTTTCGACAGCGAGATCGATGACCTCAGCGCCGCCGGGCAGGCCAAGACGGTAGCGGCGTACAAGGGCCTGCTGGCCGAACTGGACAAGTTGGACGTGGCCAAGCTGGGTCGTGAAAACCAGGTCGACGCGGCTATCCTGCGCAACCAGTTGCAGTCGGAAATCTGGAATGCCGACGTGCTGCAGTCCGGCAAGTGGGATCCGCAGCTCTACAACGGCCTGGCCGGCAGCGCGCTGTATGGCCTGATGGCCCGTGAGTTCGCCCCGCTGCCCGAGCGCCTGGCCTCGGCCACCGCGCGCATGGAAAAGCTGCCGGCGGTCTTCGCCCAGGCCCGTGAAAACCTCGATCCGGCACGCGTGCCGAAGATCCACGCCGAGACGGTGGCCAAGCAGAACAAGGGCATCCTGAGCATCGTCGATACCTTCATCACACCGCACATCGGCGAGCTGCCGCAGGACCAGCAGCAGCGCCTGCAGGCCGCCATCGATGGGCTGAAGAAGGCCGTGGATGAACAGCAGCAGTGGCTGGACGGTACCCTGGTTCCCAATGCCAAGGGCGAGTTCCGCATCGGTGCGGAAAAGTACGACCAGAAACTCAAGTTCGCGCTGAACTCCTCGCTGTCGCGGCAGGAGATCGGTGAGCGTGCGCGTGCAGAACTCAAGCGCGTGCGCCAGGACATGTATGCCATTGCGCAGACGGTGCTGAAGGACAAGCCGGGTGCGCCGGAGATGCCAGCCCAGCCCAGCGACGCGCAGCAGCAGAGCGCGATCGAGGCCGCGCTGGAACTGGCCTACGCCGACAAGCCGGCGCGCGACAAGGTCGTGGAGGATGCCAAGGCGGCGCTGGACCAGTCCACCGCGTTCGTACGCGAGCACGACCTGATGACCCTGCCCGATGCGCCGGTGGACATCATCCTGATGCCGGAATTCCAGCGTGGTGTAGCGGTCGCCTACTGTGACTCGCCGGGTCCGCTGGACAAGAACCTCAAGACGTTCTACGCGGTGTCGCCGATCCCCGACGACTGGAGCGAGGCCCAGGTCGATTCGTTCCTGCGTGAATACAACTCGCGCATGATCCACCTGCTGAGCATCCATGAGGGCACCCCGGGCCATTACCTGGAAGGCTGGCATTCGGCCAAGTTCCCCTCCACCCTGCGAGCGGTCCTGCGTTCGGGCCTGTTCGCCGAGGGCTGGGCGGTCTACACCGAGCGGATGATGCAGGAACAGGGTTACCTGGACAACGATCCGCTGTTCCACCTGGTGCAGTTGAAGTTCTACCTGCGCACCATCTCCAATGCGATCCTCGACCAGGGCGTGCACGTGGACAACTGGAGCCGCGAGCAGGCCATGCACCTGATGACCCACGATGCGTTCCAGCAGGAAAGCGAAGCGGCCGGCAAGTGGGTGCGCGCGCAGCTCACCTCGGCGCAGTTGCCGACCTACTTCGTCGGTGCCCAGGAGCACTTCGACACGCGCAAGGCCGTGCAGGACAAGCAGGGGGCCAACTTCAACCTCAAGGCCTACCACGACCAGATGCTGTCTTATGGCGCGCCGCCGGTGCGCTTCGCCCGCCAGCTGATGCTGGACCAGCCGATCGAATGATCATGGACGGCCCGGTGAAAACCGGGCCGTTTCTGTTGGTGGCCGCGGCCACGCCATAGCGTGCCGGGGACAGCGGCGTGCTGGCCGCGTCACACCTTGCCCGCCGACGGCATCGCCCCGGTCGCGCCGGGCCATGCACGGCGGCCGTCAGCCTGCCGCCTCGGAATCAGCCGCCACGAAGCCACCGGTCTGCCGCGCCCACAACCGTGCATACAAGCCACCGGCGGCGATCAGCTCGGCATGGCTGCCGGTTTCCACGATGCGCCCCTGGTCCATCACCACCAAGCGGTCCATCCGCGCAATGGTGGACAGCCGGTGCGCAATGGCGATCACCGTCTTGCCTTCCATCAGCTCATCCAGGCTGTCCTGGATGGCGGCCTCGACCTCTGAATCCAGCGCTGAGGTCGCCTCATCCAGCACCAGGATCGGCGCGTCCTTCAACAACACGCGCGCAATGGCGATGCGCTGGCGCTGGCCGCCGGACAGCTTGACCCCGCGCTCGCCAACGTGCGCGTCATAGCCGCGCCGTCCTTCTCCATCCACCAGGCTGTCGATGAATCCATCGGCACGGGCCTTGGCCACCGCGGTGCGCAGTGTTGCCTCGTCGGCATCCGGCCGACCATACAACAGGTTTTCCCGAATCGACCGATGCAGCAGCGAGGTGTCCTGGGTGACCACGCCGATCTGCCGCCTCAGGCTCTCCTGGGTGACGCCGGCGATGTCCTGGCCGTCGACCAGGATCTTCCCCTGTTCCAGGTCGTACAGGCGCAGCAGCACGTTCACCAGCGTCGACTTGCCTGCGCCGGATGGCCCGACCAGGCCGATTTTCTCACCGGGCTGCACCACCAGATCCAGGCCGCTGATCACGCCGCCCTTCTTGCCGTAGTGGAAATGGATATGGTCGAAACGCACCTGGCCCTGCTGTACCTGCAGCGGCACGGCGTCGGCGCGATCCTGCACGCTCAGCGGTTGGGCGATGCTGGTGATGCCATCCTGCACCGTGCCGATGTCTTCGAAGATGCCGTTGATGGTCCACATGATCCAGCCGGACATGTTGTGGATGCGGATCACCAGGCCAGTGGCCAGGGTAATGGCGCCCACCGTGATGTGCCCGCCGTTCCAGAGCCATAAGGCCAGGCCACAGGTGCCGGCGATGAGGAAGCCGTTGACGATGGCGATGGTCAGGTCCATCGACGTGGTGACGCGCGTCTGGCGACGGTGCTTGACCGCCAGTTCGTCGATGGACTCGGCCACGTAGGCCTGCTCGCGGCCGCCTTGGGCGAACAGCTTCAACGTCGGAATGTTGGTGTAGCCATCAACGATGCGGCCCATCGCCTTGGAGCGCGCTTCCGAAGCAATCCACGCGCGCTCTTTCGCCCGCGGCACGAAGTACCACAGGATGACCACGTAGGCCGCCAGCCACAGCACCAGCGGGATCATCAGCCGCCAGTCGGCCTGTGCGAACAGATAGAGTGCAGTGCCGGTGTACACCACGATGTACCACAGCGAATCGACCATCTGCACGGCCGATTCGCGCAGCGAGGTACCCGTCTGCATGACCCGGTTGGCCAGGCTGCCGGCGAAATCGTTCTGGAAGAAG
>DALZLW010000261.1:0-4185 GCA_032007425.1 Stenotrophomonas sp. | reverse complement strand
CCGGCCGCTGCAGGGCCCGCCACAGGTGCGCCCGCAGCGCCGCGCGGCAGCTGTCGCAGTCCGGCGCGGCCTGCAGCTCATCCACGCTGGCGGCAAATCCCAACGGGTCGGCCAGTTGCGTGGCATGCGCGCGTTGCCATTGCACCAGTGCCGCCAGATCCGGCACTGCGCCGCGCTGTTCCAGCTGGGCCCATGCTTGGGACAGCACGGCATCGTCGGCCGCGGCCACCGCTGGCAACCCAAGCACGCGGCTGGAGAGGCCTGCGCGGTCACCGCGCAGGCGCCGGCTTTCATCGATGGGCGGCAGTTCGGTGCCGACGCGTGCCAGGTAGATGCGCTCGGCCTGCTGTACTTCCTTGATGAAGCCCAGTGCCTTGTAGGCATGTGGCAGTGCCTGCCGGGGGCGTCCTTGGCGCAGCTCTCCCTCCGATGACCACATCTGGTCCAGCGCGGCCTTCAAGGTGGCGCGGGTCTGTGGGTCGAGCAGGGTTGCGGCTTCGGCGTGGTCATGGGTGTGACCGTACTCGGAAAGCACATCGCCGCTGCTGCCGAACACCGGCGTGGCATCGCCGCTGCCGGTACCGCCGTGCTCGTGATCGTGGTCGTGCACCGGGCTGGCCGATGGCGCTGGCGTGGCGTGGCCGTCTTCCGCGCCATGGGCGCCATGGTCGTCCTCGTGGTCATGCGCCGGGGCATCATTGGTCGGCAGGTCACTCGTTGGTGGCGGCTTGGCTGCGCCCTCGCTTTCCTCACCGAGGAACTGGCCATAGCGCAGGCGCAGGATGCGCTGGTCCACGCCGATGGCATCGGCGCGTTGCATGAAGGCCTCGGCGGAAAGCCGGCCGCGCTGGGCGACCAGCGCCTCGGCGTCGAGGATGATCTGCCGCTGGCTGCGGAAATAGGCCGGCAGGGTCCGCTTCACCATGCCTTCCAGTTCGGCTTCCAGCACCGCCTGAGCGCTGGGCAGGCGCAGGATCAGGCTGCTGCTCTGCCCGGCCTGCGGCTGAGGCTGGTGGTTGTCGCGTACCTGCAACTGCACGATCACATCGTTGCCGGGCGCGGCGGACAGCGCGCCGAGGTCCAGCACGTGGCTGAAGCGGCGCCGCTTCGGTGTGCCACTGCCCTGCAGCACGATCGACTGTTCGCGCGAAGTGATGTTTTCTCCGCTGCCTTCGGCCAGCATGACCTGCAGCGTGGCCTGCGCCGCTACACCATGGTCGTCGCTGGCCTCGAACTGCAGGCGCCAGCGCGATTGCCCTGGTTGGCCGATGACCAGGCTGGCTTCCGGTTCGATGACGCGCACCGTGGGTGGCTGGTCGGGCACCGCCTCCAGGCGGTACAGGCGGCTGTTGGCCAACGCAGGTTCGGTCACCACCCGGTACAGGACCGAGCGCGTGGCACGCCCCTCGGCGCGCCAGCTATCGCCATCGCGGTACAAGGGCAGGCGTTGGCCATCGTGGAACTGCAGCACGGCCGATGCAGGTGCGGTGCTGAAGCGGAGCGACCAGGCCAGCTGGCTGTCGATGGCCACCTTGGCATCCAGTTCGGTCTGCTGTTGCAGCGGCTGGCCGGTGTAGGCCGGTGCGCGGATGTCCAGCCGTGCCGAGTGCAGACCGGGTGCGCTGCTGGCGCTGCCGGGCACGCGCGCCGTCGTGCCAGGCGCTGGCGCCTGGGGGGCCGTCGCCGGCCAGCCGACTACCAGGGCGATCACCACCAGGCCCAACAGGCTGTTGCCCAGCTGGGTCCGGGTTGGCCAGGGTTGCGCCAGTCGCGGTGGCCGCTGCTGCAGCGCCTGGGCAACGCGCGCGCCGTGCAGCCGCTGCAGTGTGCCGAGCGTTGCCGGATCGGCAAAAAGCAGCCCGGCACTGTCGCGCGCTTCGGGCAGGACATCCAGTTGCCGGATCAGCCAGCGCTGGTGCAGGCGTCGTGCCCGCCAGGTCGCCAGCCCGGCCGCGCCGAGCAGCCCCAGGGCCAGCGTTACCGTTGCCGCATTCCAGCCGCCCACGCGTGCCATCACGGTGGATGCAGCAATGATCCATGGCGCCAGCAGTGCCCAGCACAGGGCGGCCTGCCTGCGGCGCGCCCCGCGCCAGGCCTGCCCGACCACGTGCAGGGCAGGGTCCTGCGCTGCCCCCGTCATGACGTGGTCCTTGGCCGTGGGCGGCTGGCCAGCAGGCGCTCGAGCGCGAACACCAGCACGATGGCCAGCACCAGCCAGGGGGTGGGATCGCGCGGCGCCGGCCGGGGCGCCGGCGCGCCCACGTCAGGGTGTTGGTCAAGTGCCGATGCCACGCTTGCCGGCACCGCTGGCTGCAGCGCCTGCAGCACCTTCAGCGGCACATCGGCCTCGTGCAATGCCGATTGCCGCCCTGGTGTTGGATGCCCGGCCAAGCGCAACCACTGCCCGCGGCCTTCCGCACGTGATTGCAGCAGCGGCTGGCCCTGTGCGTCCTCCAACAGGTTGCGCCACGCCTCGCTGCCTTCGCGCGTGGAACCGACCATCAATACGCGACCGCCGTCGTGCACCCACTGCTGCCATGCCGCCGGGGGCTGCCCGTCGGCGAGCCACACCCCGATCGCGCCGTCGGCCGGGAGGGGCGCATCGGGTTGCACAGGCAGCAGCGCGCTGTCGGTCCATGCGCGTTGCAGGGCCACCAGCAACGGCAGCCATGCCGCGCCGGTTGCGCTGGCCGTGCCCGCAGGTTGCAGCCGTGGTGGCGGTGCCGCAGCAGCCGGCGGCGCGGGGGCGACCGCTATCGGCTGCCAGTCCACCGCACGCGACAACTGCAGGCGCTGACCGTCGAGCCCCGGCAGCGGGTCGGGCACGTGCACGCTGAGCGGGGTCCCGGCAGGCAGTTGCTGGTCCAGCTCGCGCAGCAGGCTGGCCAGCGGTTGATCCGGTGCGGGCATCGGCGCATCCAGCGACGGGAAGCCGCGGGCGAGCCAATGCCAATGGCTGTCGGGGTGCTGCACGCGCAAGGCGGCGGCGTCCAGACCGGGGGCGACCACGTGCCAGCCGCGCCGGTCTGCTGCCGGTGCGCCCAACATGGGCCGCGCCAACAACAGGGCCAACAGGGCCAACAGCAGCAGCCGGACCAGCAGCAGCGGCCACTCGTCCAGGCGGACCTGCCGACGCGGCTTCATCGCCGTGTGCAGCCAGCGCAGCGCGGCGAAGTCCAACGGAGCATGCTGCTGGCGCCGGGCCAGGTGCACCAGCAACGGCACCAGCCATGCCGCCAGCGCCAGCAGGCCCAGGGGAAACAGCAGGCTCACCGGCGACCGCCTTGACCGCACAGGGTCTGCAGGGGCCGATCAAGCGCTTCGTCCATCCAGCCCACGGTGTGCGCGATGCCGCTGGCGCGCAGGCGTTGCTGCAGGGCGTGGCGGGCCTCGGCGAAGCGCTGCAGATAGGACGCTCGCAGGATGCGGCCATCGCCGAGCAGCTCGGCGCCGGTTTCCGGGTCGCGGAAGCGGTGGCCTTCGGTGAACGGAAAATCCCGCTCATCGGCGCCCAGCACCTGCACGTGCAGGACCTCGCGACGGGCCGCCGACAAGCGCTGCAGGGCCTCGATCGCCTGCTCGTCGAAGCCGTCGCCGAGGGCGAACAGCAGGTCGCCGGCGCGTACCCGCTCCCATAGTGGACGCAGGCGTTGCGGCGCCGGCCACTGACCGCGCGGCTGCAGGCCAGTCAACAGTGCCAGGGCGCGATCGCGGTGGCGCGGCCCGCTGCCGGCGGGAAGCAACTGCAGGCCGTCACCGTCCACGCCCAGCACGCCGAAGCGGTCGCCCTGCCGCAACGTCACTTCCAGCACGCAGGCGGCGATACCGGCCATGTGCTGCAGGCGACTGTAGCCGGGACGTGCCTGGTCGCACTGCGCTGCCGATGCGCTGGCGTCGAGCAGCAGCCAGACGGTGATCGGGTCCTCGCGTTCGGCCTCGCGGACGAAGAAACGGTCCGAGCGCGCGTAGAGCTTCCAGTCGATCTGCCGCAGGTCGTCGCCGGGTTCGTAGGCGCGGTACTGGGCGAACTCCAGTCCGGAACCGCGGCGCCGGCTGGCATGCTGGCCAACGCCATGGCTGCCGTGGGCGCGGCGCGGCAGCAGCCGCAGCGCCTGCAGGCGGCCGCGGACATCAGCGGGCAGTAGCTGTGGGCCGGTCACGTTCACGGGCAGTAATCAGGCTGGC
>DALZLW010000260.1:0-4214 GCA_032007425.1 Stenotrophomonas sp. | reverse complement strand
AGCCACTGGCCGAAGCTGGAGACGAGGCATTTCGTGCCGCCGGCACAGGCGAAGGCGGATTCACCGCAGGGTTCCCTGTTCTAGGGTAATGCGGTGGGCGAGAAATCGCTGTTGAAATGATCGATAACTGAAAGCTGTTGACGTATCAATTTCCGAAAGTGAGGTTTCAGCATTTCTGCTATCGCCAACTCGACTCTTGAAGGCACTGCTGCCATCAAGGGAATCCTGACATGTTGCGCCAAGCGGCACGTCAGCAGGATCAAGCTCGGGGACATCGCAGAAGTGGACATGCGATCTGGCATGAAGCCAAAGCTACAGGGAGAGTCACTGTGCGAAGCAGTCGTAGGAATGGTCTTCTTACCGGTCTTGGACGTGCAGCCTTCATCTCGGCACTGTCCGTCGGAACCGCGCAGGCGGCATCGGACATGGACGCCGTAAAAGGGGTGCGGACCCGAAGTCAATTGGAGGGACAAGGGGGCATTGCGACCAGAAATGAGGGACCCGTTCGCGTCCACGCGTATGGATGGAAATCCTACAGTGGATTCTCCACCAACTACTTGAACCGCATTGCATCAATGCCAGAGATTGGGGGTGGTGCTCGGGGTGCTTTCCTGGCCAACAAGTCTGACAAAGCCCAGGAAACGGAGGACATGGAAGACGATTGCGATAAGAAAGATGGCAATCCTGTTGTGCTCTACACGGGCAATAAAGTCGAGCCGGAAACCGACTTCGCCAGCAATGGCGAACGCGGTCTGTACATGCAGCGCACCTACAACCACCACTGGAGCGCAACCGGCATCTTCGGCCGACACTGGCTGAGCAACTTCGATTACTCCCTCGTCTATTCCGATGCGAAGAACATCCTCTGGGCGCAGCGGCCTGATGGACGCCGGATCAGGTTCCTGCTCGATCCGGCCAGCAGTCGCTGGTACGAAGACAAAGCGCAGCCGGTTGCCTACATCACACGTGCAGCGGACGGATCGCTGACTCTCTTCAACGAAGACCGCGGTATCGAGACCTACAACCCGGAGGGCTTCATCACCAGCCAGCGCGATGAACAGGGCGTGGCGTGGACCTATGCTTACAGCAGTCGTTATCTGCAGAGCGTCACGCACGCGTCCGGTCGCAAGATACAGTTCCGCTGGAGCAATGGCCGTCTGACCGAAGTGGTCGATCCAGCTGGCAACAGCTACCGGTACACCTACACAGCTGATGCTTTTGGTCCGGGCACGGCACGCCTGGCCAGCACGATGCTTCCCGGTTCTCCATCTACCGTCATCCAATATCATTATGAAGATGCGCGTTTCCCGGGTGCACTGACCGGTAAATCCTTCAATGGCTCGCGCTATTCCACCTTTGCCTATGACGCGTCCAGGCGTGCGACGTCCACCGAACATGCCGGCGGCATCGAGCGCCATACCTTCAGCTATGCAGTGAAGCGCACCGAACCGGTCGCCCCGCCGCCGGCGCCAGTGATGCCAGGGCGCGCCAACAATGCGGGCAACGGACCGGAGGAGCCCTGGTGCGAGCCGCGCCCGGGTGGTCAAGTCTGCTACGTGCCGCGCTCGCTGCCGGAGATGTCCATCCCGCTCGATGGCCCCGATGGCGGTGTCACAGCAAGCGCAACAAGCAGCACAACAACCAGCAACGCGCCCAGCACGCGCGACCGGCCCGTCGTGATCGAAGTCACCACGACCAATCCGCTCGGTCGGCGCACCACGACCACCTATGAAGATGGCAACCAGGTTTCGGTGGCCGGTGAGGCCACGGCGCGCTGCCCGGCCAGCTTCAAGGAAGCCACCTACGATGCCAACGGCTACCCGGACCTGGTGCACGACTTTGCCGACAACCTGACCGACTACGATTACGACGCCAAGGGCTTCCTGCACAAACGAGTGGAAGCTGTCGGCACCAGTGCGGCGCGCACGACGCAGTGGGAGTGGGACGCTGCTACCAATCGGCTGTCGAAACTCACGGTCGTGGGAGACGCGCAGGTCAGCTTCACTTATGACAGCAGGGGCAATATTGCCAGCGTCACCACCACCAATCTTACCGCACACGGTGTGCCGCAGCAGTCGCGCACACTCAACTACAGCTACACCTACCATCCCAACGGGTTGAAGGCCACGGTGCGCACCGATGGCCCGCTCGCCCAGGATGACGTCACCCAAACCTACAACACGCAAGGCGATCTGGTCAGCATCACCAATGCACTGGATCACGCAACCATCTTTGCCGACTACAACGGGCTGGGACAGCCCGGCAAGGTGACCGGCTCCAACGGAGAAGTACAGGAAACAACCTACGACGCACGCGGGCGCGTCGTCAGCACACGCACCGCTGCAGGTACGGGCTGGGCGACATCGTCAGTTACCTACGACGGCGCCGGCAACATCGCCAGCGTAACGGCGCCCACCGGGGCGGTGACGCGCTATGAGTACGACGCGGGTATGCGCCTGATCCGTGAGGTGAGTCCGCTGGCCGATGGCACGTACGCGTGGACTCAGCACAGCTACAACCATAATTCCGACGTGGTAAAAACCGAGGTGCGGCACACCGACTATCCGTTGGGTAGCACGGTGATCGGCAGTATTGATGGCTTGAGTCATGACGCCAACTGGAACTGGGTCGCCAACGGCTGGGCCTGCTCAACGGGCTTCTCCAGCGCCATCCAGGTTGATGGTTACGCCGCTGACGGTACGTATCTGGGGAGCGCCACGGCCAATCTAGCCGGCGAGGCGGCGATCGGCGCTCAGTGCCAGACGTCAGGTTCAGCATACCGTTTCCAGTTACCCATTACCTTGGCGCATCGCCAGAAACTTGGCGGTCAAACGGTCTCCATTTACGGAAAGTCACCCCAAGGCGACGCCTATAACCGACCCTTGTCGGGATCCGGCATACATGCCATCAGTCCCGCTCCGGTTATTGGCGACATCGGCGGTGTGACCCGTGACGAGAACTGGGTGCACTACCTGGAAGGTTGGGCCTGCTCCACGGGTGTTGCCGCGCCGATCCGCGTTCATGTCTATGCTGGAGGCCCTGCAGGCTCGGGCAGCTTCGTCGCTGACGGCCATGCTGCGCATGCCACAGGTTCGGACGTTGCCGCAGCCTGCCAATCCAACGGAACGGCTTACCGCTTCCGCGTGCCGCTGGATGTCGATGTGCGTAGTGCCCATGCCAACAAAACACTCCACGTACACGGCATCTCTCCGGTGGGTGGAGAGAATCGCCTGCTGGACAACTCGGGTAGCTACACCATTCCCCCGGTTGTTCGTGCCGCCGAGAACATCCGCTTCTGGACGTCGCCAGACAACATCACCAATGGCGAGGGCACCACGCTCACCGCCCAGGTCCGCAACACAGGCAACGTGATCTGGCAGGGTGATACCTACCTCGCCTGGGGCTTCATCCATCTCACCAACTCGATGCAATTGAGCGCGCCGGTCAAGCCCGGTGAGATCGCCACGTTCAGTCGCTACCTGTCGCCGATCAACGAAGGAAACGGCGGGCGTTACTTCGAATACTCGGCGCAGATGGCCACCAATGGCGTGGCATGGGGGCCGCGTTCAACGACCGGGGTGACGGTACACAACAACCAACCCATCTGTACGGGGCGGCACTGTGAAGTCCCGCGGGTCGTGGCGCCGACGCTGGATATGGATTCCACGGAAGGAGCCAACTGATGGCCGGGCTGACTTTTTTGTTGATGGGGCTCAACACCGTCGTGCTGAGCACCACCTATGAGTATGACGAGATGGGGCGGCTGGTCGCCCAGCGCAGCGATACCGGGCAGAACGTGCGCTATGCCTACGACGCCGAGGATCGGCTCACCCAGATCACCGATTCGCAGAATCGGGTCACCGCGATGGCCTATGACGCCCGCGGCCGGCTGATCACGCAGACCGATGCGGCGGGTGGCGTAACCCGGTTTACCTATGACACCGGCGATCGACTCAGCAGCGTCACCGATCCACGGAACCTGAAAACGAGCTATGTGTTTGATGGCTTCGGGCAGTTGTGGTCGCAGGCCAGTCCAGACACGGGTGTGACCACGCATGCCTACGATGCAGCCGGTCTGCGCATCAGCACCACCCAGGCTGATGGCGGTGTGACTCAGTATGCCTACGATGGCATGGGGCGACCGACCAGCCGAACTGCTGACGGGCAGACACAGAGCATGGGCTACGACTCGTGCAGTTCGGGCAAGGGCCGGC
>DALZLW010000259.1:0-4246 GCA_032007425.1 Stenotrophomonas sp. | reverse complement strand
ATGGATGGCGAAACGCGAGGCACGCATGGAGCGGCTTTTGCCGTCCCCCACGCCACCACCCCGACCGCCCGGCGCGCAGGACCCGCTCTCCGCGAGCCACCCACAGAAACCCGCCGTTCTACGCGGCCAGCATCCGCAAGCCAGTCAACAAACCGGATCCGCCGCCAACTCCCGCACCTGCCGCGCGTACCAGCCGCCGCCGAGCGGATCGAAGACGGCGCTGCGCTCCATCGGCCCCTGGTACACGTGCACGGATACCGCCACCTGCCGCTCGCTGGCGTTGTGCAGGGTGTGGTACTCGAACGGCGGAATCAGGCTGCCGGCCGAGCCAAAGGTGCCGCGCATGCGTGGCTGCGCGGCAAAGCGGAAACGCTCACCATCGTCTTCCAGCAGGTCATACGGGGTGACGACCAGCTCGCCCTGCCACACGCCTTCCACGCACCACAGCCCACCGTGGTCGTGCAGCGGCGTGCCGTGTCCCGGGCCCCAGCACATCGCCACCACGCTGTAGCCCAGTGCGCGGCTGCGGTGCAGTTCGCGGCGGGCATAGCGGCCGGCCACGGGCGTCTGTACGCACGCCGGCAGGCTGATGGTGGGGTCGTGGATGGCCTCGCGCAGCACCTGCTCCAAGGCGCGGGTGATGACGCCGGGTTCACCCAGCATGACCGCCGCATCGATTGCACCCAGCAATCGTTGACGGCCCGGAAACATCGGATGGCGCAGCTCGTCTCCCATGTCTCGAGTCTAAGACATGGTCGTTAATGGAATGTTCCAACAATCGCTCGCGACGGTTTTCTTGCTTGAGGCGGCGCGCGGGATCGCGATCGACACGACGTCGCTGCATCGGCCGTGCCGTTCACGGCAGCAGCAGGGCACGCATCGCAGGGACTTTCCTTGCCAGTTCGTCGGCCACCAGTGTGGCAAAGGTGGCTGCGCCCTCGTCGCCAAGATGGGTGTAGTCGAAAGCCCGCTTGGCTTGACCCATGGGTTCCAGCAGGGCCTGCTGGGCGGCAGCCGATGCCGCAGGTGGTGCGCTGGACGCTGCCACCGTGGTGCCGGCCAGTGCAGCCACCACCTGGGCCTGCTCGGCCGGCGCCTGGGCAAGGCGCATCGCGGCCACCGGGCCCATGGCCTGCACCAAGGCACGGCTGCGCGCATGCAGGTCCACCAGCGGGACGTTCAACTCGGCGGCTACAGCGCGCACGGCGTCGGCCCACGGCGCCAGATCGTCGATCAACTGGCCGTCGGCAAACTGACGACGGGTGAGCGGGGTGAGCAGCACCGGCTGGGCGCCGGCTGCGCGGACCTGCTGGACATAGCGCCGCAGGTTGTCGGGGAACTCGCGTTGCAGATCGGTCGAACGCCCGGGCTTGCCCGGCTGGTCGTTATGGCCGAACTGGATGAGCACCCAGATGGTGGCGTAGCCGGGTGTGCGCATCTCTGCTTCCACCAGTTGCCAGGAGCCTTCTGCGCGGTAGTTGTAGGTGCTGCGGCCGCCGCGCGCCAGATTGAGGCAGGCGGCGAAGGAGGTCACGTGGTCACCGCAGAAGCGCGGTCCCCAGCCACCCTGTACGGCGGTGGTGGAATCGCCGACCAGCAGGATCTTGCTGGCACGGATCGGCGTGGCCGGCGGACGGTCGGTGATGGACGGGTCCAGCGGTGGGGCGGCGTGTGCGCAGCAAACGCTGGACAGCAGCAGGGCCACGGTGGCCAGGTGGCCGCGGAGATGGCCGGGAGCGGTGGGCATGGGCGGATCCTATACGGGGAAAGGGGGCAGAAGCAGCGTCGATCAACGATCGGTACCTACAGCGCAGCACGCGTCCTCAGCCGGTACCGCGCTGAAGGAAAGGCACCTGCCGGTACAGTTCGCGCTCGCCGCCGCGCGGGTCATCGGCCAACTGGCAGGTGCGATCAAACAGCAGGGTCTGTCGCCGCGCCAGGCCATAGGGCTCCCAGCGCGGCAGGCCGGGGTGGTTGGGATCACCGGTGCGCGCGAAGGCCAGCAAGGCCTGGCTCATGCGATCGGCCAGCTGCCGTGCCTCGGCGCCGCCGCCCGTACGTGCGCTGGGCAACGAGGCGTTGTCGAACACCAGCGGGATGTCCAAGGTGTGGAAAGCGCGCAGGCGGCCGTCTTCCACCGGCGAGGGCCAATCCAGCTGGTAGGCCCAGGTAGGCGCGGCAGTCGCCGGTTGCCTGGCGCGCGCCTCCAGTTCCTCCACCGCGCCACGCCACGAGCGGCCGGCGGTGGTGGCGGCAAAGAACACTTCTGAAGGTGTGTACGCCGGATACAGGGCACGGTAGCGGGCGATGACCGTGGCCGGGGCGATGTCCACGAACTGCTGTTTCTCCAACTGGGCCGGCAGGCTTTCCCAGCTCAGCTGGAAGTTGGCCGGATCGTTGCCGAGGAAGGCGCGGGTCTCGTCACGCGTATTGCCGATCACCATGGGAATGGCTGCCGACTGCAGCGGTGCATCGGGCCAGAACGGGTGCACAGGCAGGTCGTTGCCATCGAGCACCGGGCCAAAGTACAGGCTGGTGTCTTCCACGCGCGACGGATCACGCGCACGCGTGGCCGCCAGCAGATCCGCAGCCGGCAGGCGCAACAGCGCATCGATATCGGCCGCACCCACGGCCTGCATGGCGATCGCCGCGCGCTGTGCGGCCGCGCGGGGTCCGGCGGCGGTGACCTGCTGGCCACTCATGGTCCAGGCCCGCTGGAACAGGCCACGGGCTGCCGGCATGGCCATCAGCGTGGCGATCTTGGCGCCGCCACCGGACTGGCCGAACACGGTGATGTTGCCGCCGTCACCGCCGAACACCGCGGCGTGCTCGCGGACCCACTGCAATGCCTGCACCAGATCGAGCTGGCCGACGTTGCCGGAGGCCGCATAGTGCGGGTCGCCGAGATGGCCCAGGTGCAGGTAGCCAAAAGTATTGAGGCGATGGTTGAGGGTGACCACCACCACGTCGCCGCGCCGGCACAGCGCGCTGCCGTCGTACAGCGGATCGCTGCCCGAGCCGTTGTTGAAACCGCCGCCATGGATGTAGACCAGCACCGGACGGCGGGCGCCATCGTCCAGACCCGGCGTCCAGACGTTGAGGAACAGGCAGTCCTCGCTGCCCGGGCCTTCGCTGCCGCCCTGCGGTGCGCTGGCGCCGTAGTCCAGGGCATCGGCGATGCCACGCCATGGCGCCTCGCGGCGGGGTGGCTGGAAACGGTAGGCCGCCGTGTCGGCGCCGTAGCGCAGCCCACGGAACACGTGCACGCCGTCCTCGCGCTGGCCACGGACCCGGCCACCACGCACCCGGGCCAGGACCTGGTTGTCGCTGCGCGGGCCGGGTTGGGCCAGCACGATCGGGCTGGCCGCTGCGACCGTGGCGGTAAACGCCCAGCGCGCACTGTCAGCGAGGAAGCGTCGGCGCTGCAGGTTGGCGCGGTCATCAGTCATGGGTAGCTCCGTAGGTGTCCAGCCACGCCAGCGCCAGCGGCGTCCATTGCGCGGTGGTGGTGGTCGGTGCCGCGCGCATGCCGAAGCCATGTCCGCCGCTGGCGAAAACATGCAGTTCGGCCGGCACCTTGGCCGCGCGCAGTGCAGTGAAGTACAGCAGGCTGTTGTCCACGCTCACCACCGTGTCGTCGGCGGCGTGCAGCAGCAGGGTGGGCGGTGTATCGGCTGATACCTGGGTCTGTTGCGAGGCCGTCTGCATAGCCGCCGCGCTGGGGGCCTGTCCGAGCAGGCGCAGGCGTGAACCGGCATGTGCGTGAGCGCCCATGTCGATCACCGGGTAACCGAGCACGGCGGCGTACGGGCGCGCGCTGTGGGCATCGATGGCATCGCGGTGCACGTAAGCCGGCGCGGCGAAGCCGGTGGACAGCCGTGCGGCGACGTGGCCGCCGGCGGAAAAACCCATCACCGCGACCTTGGCCGGGTCGATGTTCCAGCCTGCGGCACCGGCGCGGATGACCCGCATCGCGCGCTGCGCGTCGGCCAGCGCAGCGGCCGGGTCACGGCCGGGCTGGGGCAGGCGATAGCGCAGTACGAACAGGGTCCAGCCGGCCTGGTCCACCCAGGCCGGCTGCAGTTCGCTGCCTTCCTTGTCGATCACCACCCGCTGGTAGCCACCACCGGGGATCACCAGCAGGGCGCGCCCGTTGCCGCCCTGCGCGGGTTGGTACACCTCCAACCAAGGGGCATCGATGTGCTCGACATAGCGGTCCGATGGCTGGCCCGGCGCCGCGCGCTGG
>DALZLW010000258.1:0-4267 GCA_032007425.1 Stenotrophomonas sp. | reverse complement strand
TTCGCTTCAGCCGAATCGTGTGCCATGGCTTTGCGTCCATCGACGGGCGGATCAGTCCCGAACGGGCGACTGCGCCGGCCATCCCTGCCTGACGGCCGCGCGCTAGGATTGGCGATGCTGGTCGCGCAGTGCCTGGACCACCGCCGAAAAGCCCGCCGACGGCTGCCTCCTGCTCGGGTAGTAAAGGTGGTATCCAGGAAACGGTGGGCACCAGTCCTCCAGCAGACGGACCAGCGTTCCATTCTCCAGCTGCGCCTGTGCATGGTCCTCCATGCAGTAGGCGAATCCGAGGCCTTCAACCGCGGCAGCCAGCACCAGGTCCATGTCGTTGAAGATCAGGTTGCCTTCCACCCGGACATTGAGGCCCCTGCCGTCCTTCTCGAACTCCCACGCGTACAGGCCGCCTGACGTCTGCATCCTGATGTTGATGCAGGAGTGACCAGGCAGTTCGTGCGGGCGCGTTGGCGCGGGGTGCTCGGCCAGGTAGGACGGTGCGGCGACCAACGCCATCCGCAACGGTGGCCCGATGGGCACGGCGATCATGTCCGCGGCGACCTGCTCGCCCAGCCTTACGCCTGCGTCGAAGCGCTCCGCAACGATATCCGTGAGGCCCCCGCTGACGGACACCTCCACCATCAAGTCTGGGTACTGTCGGGCGAGCCGCGATATCACCGGCCACAGCACGGTCCTGGCAGCGTGTCGGCTGGTGGTGATCCGCACGCTGCCCGAAGGTTTTTCCTGCAGTTCGCTGAGTTCATCGAGCATGCCGCCGATGCTCGACAGGGCTGGCCTGAGGGCACCGAGCAGGCGTTCGCCCGCTTCCGTGGGCGCAACGCTCCGGGTCGTCCGGTTGAGCAGTCGGACCCCCAGCCGCGATTCGAGTCGCCTGATCGTATAGCTCAGTGCCGACTGCGAGGTATCCATGCGGGCCGCGGCCCGGGTGAAGCTGGCCTCGTCGGCGATGGTGAGAAATGCGGCCAGATCGGCAAGTTCGTCGCGTTTCATGGGCAGGGCTTCGCCAGTGTCGGCACAGGGTAGGGGAGAGCCAGGGGCCTTGTCACCGGTTGATTGATGAAGAAGCGATATAGCTGCTAGTGAACGAGCACCATTTATTTCATTAGATCCGATCGGGATCATGGCGCGTACGTCTCGGCGATGGCCGGTGCGCCCCGCAGCGGGCCAGCCAGCTTGCACGCCCGCAGCTTCTCTCACGCCCCCATCTGGTACCCACCATGCCCCCACGTCCTGCGCACTGGGCAGCTCGCCCTCTGCCTCTTTTCACCCTCGCTGCATCGCTGGCCCTGGTTGGCTGCTCTCAAGCACCGGCGCCGGTCGCTGCAACGCCCGAGGTTTCAACCATCACCGCCGCGCCGGAGACGGTGACGTTGACGCGCCAGTTGGTTGGCCGCCTGTCTGCCTACCGTTCCGCCGATGTCCGGGCGCGCGTGCCGGGCGTACTGCAGAGCAGGCTCTACGCGGAAGGCACCGACGTCAACGCCGATCAGCCGCTGTTCCAGATCGATCCCGCGCCCTTGCAGACGGCGCTCGCCCGTGCCCAGGCCGAGCTGCAGTCGGCGCGGGCGGTTGGTCTGAACGCGCGTGCGGCGGCAGATCGCGCACGCAGCCTGGCGCCTGGAAAGTACGTTTCGCAGGCTGACCTGGATGCTGCACAGGCCGCCGAACGCAGTGCCAATGCCGCGATCTCGCAGGCGGAAGCCAGCGTGCAGGCTGCTCGGATCGACCTCGGCTACGCACGCGTCCGCGCGCCCATCAACGGCCGCGCCGGCAAGCAGCAGGTGACCGAGGGTGCGCTGGTGGGCTCGGGTGAGGTCACCCTGCTGACCACGGTCGACCAGATCGATCCCTTGTACGTGAACCTGAGCATCGGTGCCGCCGATCTTGAAGCGCTGCGGGAGCAGCAGAACCAGGGCCACGTCAGCCTTTCCCAGACCCGCGACGTCAGCGTGCGGGTCATCAAGGCGAACGGTCGTCCCTATTCGTACACGGCCAAGCTCGATTTCGCAGCCATGGACGTCGACCCCTCCAGCGGGTCTGTCTCGCTGCGCGCGATCCTTCCCAATCCAGAGCGGGAACTGCTGCCAGGGGCGTTTGTCAGCGTCGAGGCCGATCTCGGCAACCTGGCGGGCGCGTATCGCATTCCGCAGCAGGCTGCCCAGCGCGACAAGGACGGCGCCTTCGTCATGGTGGTCGACAGTGCCGGTGTCGTCGCCCGCAAGGACGTGACCCTGGAACCGCGTGCCGTCGACGGGCATTGGATCGTCACCCGGGGCCTGGCACCGAACGACCGCATCATCGCGCTGGGCCTGCAGTCGGCGCGCGCCGGCGAGAAGGTCGTGGCCGTTCCTTACAACGACGCCGGCCAGGCGCCCCAGCCCCATAGCGCAGGCGGATCGGACGCAGGCTCGACGAGCGCAATGGCCCAGGACTAAGGACACACGATGCCAAAGTTCTTCATCAACAACCCGGTGTTCGCCTGGGTTGTCGCCATTCTCATCTCGCTTGGCGGCGTCATTTCGCTGTTCAACCTGGGTGTCGAGTCCTATCCGCGCATCGCCCCGCCCCAGATCACCGTGGTGGCGAACTATCCCGGCGCCGGATCGGCGACCGCAGAAAGCACGGTCACCCAGGTCATCGAACAGCAGCTCACCGGTATCGACCACCTGCTGTACTTCAGCTCGACGTCGGCCTCGTCCGGCCGTGTCGAAATCACCCTGACCTTCGAGACCGGCACCGACCCCGATATCGCCCAGGTGCAAGTGCAGAACAAGGTCTCCCTGGCTGAAGCGCGCCTGCCGGCAGAAGTCGTCTCGCAGGGCGTCACCGTTGCCAAGGCCGGTGCCGGTTTCATGATGATGGTCGGCCTGATCTCGGACAATCCGCGCATCAACCGCGACCAGCTCAATGACATCGCCGCCTCCCGTGTGATCGACCAGGTGGCCCGCATCCAGGGTGTAGGTAGCACACGACTGTTCGGCTCGGAGTACGCAATGAATGTCTGGCTGGACCCGGCCAAGCTGCAGGGCTATCACATGGCCCCTACGGCCGTACTGAACGCGGTGCGCCAGCAGAATGTGCAGTTCGTGGCCGGTGCATTCGGTGCCGACCCGGCGCCGAAGGGCCAGGTATTCACCGCAACCGTAGGCGCCGACAGCCGCTTCCGCACGCCCGAACAGTTCGAACAGGTCATCATCCGCGCCAACCCGGATGGCTCGAGTGTCCGGCTGAAGGACGTCGCACGGGTCGAGATGGGGCCGCAGAACTACGGGTTCGATACCCAATGGAACGGCAAGCCACTGGCCACCTTCGGCATCCAGCTGCTGCCCGGCGCCAACGCACTGGAAACGGCCGAGGCGGTGAAGGCCAAGGTGGATGAAATCGCTGCCACCTTCCCGGAGGGCGTCACCTGGTTCCAGCCGTACGAGACGACGACCTTCATCAAGGTGTCTATCGAGGAAGTGTTCCACACCCTCCTGGAAGCCGTCGTGCTGGTGTTCTTGGTGATGCTGGTCTTCCTGCAGAACTTCAGGGCGACGATCATCCCGACCCTGGTGATCCCGGTCGCGTTGCTGGGCACCTTCATCGGCCTGGCCGCGTTTGGCTACACCGTCAACCAGCTCACCATGTTCGCCTTGGTCCTGGCCATCGGCATCGTCGTGGATGATGCGATCGTGGTGATCGAGAACGTCGAGCGCATCATGGCGGAGGAGAAGCTTCCGCCGAAGGAAGCGACCGAAAAGGCCATGCAGCAGATCACCGGCGCGGTGGTAGCGATCACCGTGGTACTGGCGGCGGTGTTCATCCCGTCCGCACTGCAGAGTGGTGCAGCCGGCCAGATCTACAAGCAGTTCGCCGTGACCATCGCCTTGGCGATGGCGTTCTCCGCTTTCCTGGCCCTCGGGTTCACCCCCGCGCTCTGCGCGACCATGCTCAAGCAGCATGCGCAGGACGGCCACCGGCAGCGCAACGTGGTGTTCCGCGCCTTCGAGGCGGTATATGCGAAGGTCGAGAACAGCTATGTCCGCCGCATCGCGGGCGTGATCGCGCACGCGCCGCGCTGGATGGCGGTGTTCGCGGTGCTGGTGGTGCTGACCGGCTTCCTTTTCACCCGCGTTCCCACCAGTTTCCTGCCGCCGGAAGACCAGGGCTACGCGATGACCATCGTCCAGCTCCCACCGGGTTCCTCGCTGCAGATGACACGCGGCGTGTTCAAGCAGGTCCGCGAAGCGACCCAGCACCTGCCGGAGTA
>DALZLW010000257.1:0-4281 GCA_032007425.1 Stenotrophomonas sp. | reverse complement strand
CGACTCCCACGGCCGCGGCAGGTCCTGCCAACCAGGGCCCGAGCGAAGAACAGATGCAGGCCATCCGCGAACGCATCCGTGCGCGCCGGGAACAGCTGCGCCAGCAACAACAACAGACTCCGTCGCCCGCGCCCGGTGGCGCAGGCGCCAACCGATAGAGTGACAGCATGAACCTGCGTTTTCTTCCCTGTTCGTTTGCACTTGCCCTGTTGGTTGGGTGCAGTACCGTTTCATCGCCGCAGCTGCATCGAAACGCGGCTGCATCGGCCACGGCGGTAGACGGCGGACAGCCGGGCGTCGGCACGGAGGACAGCGACAGCCAGGGGCAACCGCAGGCCGTCATCCGCCGTGGCAGCGGCACTGTCATCAACCGCGAAGCCGCCCGCGCGCCATCGCCGGCGCTGCAGGGTGCCGGCACCGGCGCAGCCACCTTCAACTTCGAAGGCGAATCCGTGCATGCGGTCGTCAAGGCCATTCTTGGTGACATGCTGGGTCAGAACTACGTGATCGCCCCGGGCGTGCAGGGCACGGTCACTTTGGCCACCCCCAAGCCGGTATCACCGGCCCAGGCCCTGAACCTGCTGGAAATGGTGCTGGGCTGGAACAACGCCCGCATGGTCTACAGTGGTGGCCGGTACAACATCGTCGCCGCCGACCAGGCCTTGCAGGGCACGGTGGCGCCAAGTACCGCGCCCGCGTCCTCGGCGCGGGGGTTTGAAGTACGTGTCGTGCCGTTGCAATACATCTCCGCGGCGGAAATGAAGAAGGTGCTGGAGCCCTACGCGCGGCCAAATGCCATCGTCAACGTGGACAGCGGGCGTAACGTGATCACCTTGGGCGGCACCCGCAGCGAACTGGAAAACTACCTGCGCACCGTCGAAATCTTCGACGTTGATTGGTTGTCGGGCATGTCGGTGGGCGTGTTCCCGATCCAGTCGGGCAAGGCCGAACAGGTGGCCGCCGACCTGGAAAAAGTATTTGGCGAGGAGAGCAAGACCCCCAGCGCGGGCATGCTGCGCTTCCTGCCCTTGGAAAACGCCAATGCGGTCCTGGTCATCACCCCGCAGGCGCGTTACCTGGACCAGATCCAGCAGTGGCTGGAACGCATCGATACCGCAGGTGGCGCGCCGCGTCTGTTCACCTACGAACTGCGCTACATCAAGGCCCGTGACCTGGCCGAACGCCTGTCCGAAGCGTTTGCCCCTTCCAACGGTTCGCGCGCTTCATCGCCCGTCTCCCTGGCGCCGGGGGCGCGCTCGTCAGGCCAAGACAGTGACGGCGTCCAGGGCAACAGTTCGGGCAACAGCTTTGACACCACCGCCGGTGGCAGCGGGCAGGGCACCGGTAGCAGCATGAGCCTGCCGCAGCGGCAGGCCGGCAACATCGCCGTAAGCCTGGAGGTCCAAGGTGACACCGTCGGGGTCTCGGCGGTGGAAGAGACCAATGCCTTGCTGGTGCGTGCCACGCCTCAGGCCTGGCGCTCGATCCGCGAAGTCATCGACAAGCTCGACGTGATGCCGATGCAGGTGCACATCGAGGCGCAGGTGGCCGAAGTCGCATTGACCGGCGAACTGAGCTACGGCGTCAACTGGTACTTTGAAAACGCCGTGCAGGGGCAGACCTTCCCGGGCGCCACTTCCGGTGCCACGCTGCCCAGTGCGTCAGGCCGTGATGTCTGGGGCACCTATGCCGGTGCCATCACCGGCAGCAGTGGCCTGGGCTGGACCTTCCTCGGGCGCAATGCCGCCGCGGTGGTCAGCGCCCTGGACAAGGTGACCGACCTGCGCCTGCTGCAGACGCCATCGATCTTCGTGCGCAACAACGCCGAAGCCACGCTCAACGTGGGTGAGCGTGTGCCGATCAGCTCGGTCTCGGTCAACACCGGCGTCGGTACCGACAACACCTACAGCCAGGTGCAGTACATCGATACCGGCGTCATCCTCAAGGTGCGCCCGCGGGTGACCCGCGATGGCACCGTCTTCATGGATATCGTGCAGGAAGTGAGCAATGCCCAGCAGGTGCCGGAGAACTGCAATCCAGCGCAGACCTCCTGCAACCCACGCATCTCCACCCGCAAGCTGTCCACGGAAGCCGCGGTGCAGAGCGGTGACACCATCATGCTGGCCGGGTTGATGACCGATCGCGGCGAAGACGGCCACAGCGGCATCCCGGGCCTGAGCCGCATTCCCGTCGTCGGTGCGCTGTTCGGCAGCAAGTCGCGTAACAGCACGCGCTCGGAGGTCATTGTCCTGCTGACCCCCACCATCGTGCGCAATGCCCAGGAGTCGAGCAATCTCACCGACGAATACAGCCGTCGCTTCCGCGCCATGGAACCGATCAACACACCGGCAAAAACACGTTGATGGGCGGGAGTTGCTACGCTTGAGGGCAAGGCCCGGCCGGTACTGACGTATCTGCCTCGCCTGTCCTCACGCGGAGGCAGAATGCAAGCGATCGTGCTGTTGCCCTTGGGCGTCGATGATGCCGTCCTGGACCGCTGCCTGGCGGCATTGGATCAGGGCACGGCGGCGGGAACGGCCATCTGGCTGGCCGATGATGCGCAGACGGGCCCACGGGCGCAGGCGATCATCGAGCACTGGTTGGCCCACACACCGTTGCAGGCCGAATACACCCGCCGGGCACGGCGGATCGGTGAAGTGGCGCATCTGGATGAAATGCTCTCGGCCTGCGCTGGCAGGGATGTGGCCGTGCTGGCCCCGGACAGCGTACCGGCACCGGGCTGGCTGGAGCAGCTGCAGGCCTGTTTTGCCCGCGATGCCGCCGTTGCTACCGCGACACCGTGGTGCAATGCCGGCGAAACCGTGGCATGGCCGCGGTTGGGGGAGGTGAACGCTGAACCAGCTGGTCTGCCCGCCTTGGCTTCGGCCTGCGCCAGCCTGCCGCCGCTGCACCCTGAACTGCCCAGTGCGGTGACCCATGCGGTGTTGGTGCGCGGCAGTGCGCGCCAGCGCGCAGGTGGACTGGACCAGAACAGCTATGGGGGATGGAGTGCGGCCTTGGTTGACCTGAGCCTGCGCATGGCGGGCCTGGGGTGGCGCAACGTTCTGTGCGAAAACGCCTTCGTCTGCCGAGCCGACGAAGCGCCTGGTTTCCCTGGCGACATGGAAGCGCTGGGCAACCGCTGGCCGGGGTGGGCACCGCGACTGGCCGACTTCCTGATGCACGACCCCCTGCATGCACTGCGTCTGGATCTACAGCAGCGCCACCGACAGGCGATAATGCCGGCCGGGCAGGGTGAATTGTTCACCCCGCCGTCGCCGGAGCCCGCTGCGTGAGTGCTGACATTGCCGCCATCGTCGTCACCTTCCAGAGCGCCAGTACCATCGAGCGCTGCCTGGACCGGTTGCGTGCGGCGCGCGATGTCCAGCAGATCCGCGTGGTCGACAACGGGTCGGTGGATGGCACGTTGGAGATCCTGCACCGGGTGGCGAGCCACGATCCGCGCGTGCGTTTCATCGCCAATCCGGATAACCCGGGGTTTGCCGCGGCCAACAACCAGGCGGTGGCCGCCAGCGACAGCCCGTGGCTGGCCTTCATCAACCCCGATCTGCTGGTCGAGCAGGACACGCTGGCGATCCTGCGCGACCGCGCGCAGGTGCTCGGGCCCAGCCTGCTGGGCGCCGAACAAGTGGACGAGCGGGGTCAGCCCGATCCGGCGGTGCGCCGCCGCGACCCGGATTTCCTGGCGATGCTGCGGCACCCCGGGCGCGGTTCGAAACTTGCGATCGAGCGGGACCCCACGCAGGTGATGCAGCCGGTGCCGGCGCTGTCCGGCGCACTGCTGCTGATGTCACGCGCGCTGTTCGATGGCATTGGTGGCTGGGATGCCGGTTATCGCCTGCACGCCGAAGACCTGGACCTGTGCCGTCGCGTACGCGAGACAGGTGCGCAGGTAGTCATCGCCAACGACCTGCAGGTGGTGCATGTACGCGGTGTTTCCAGCCGCGCGCGCCCATACTTCGTGGAATGGCACAAGCACCGCGGCCTGTGGCGTTATTTCCAGCGGTTCGAGGCCAGTCGGCGCGGGGTGGTAGTGCGCGCGGCGGTGTGGGCGGCGATCTGGGCGCATGCGGTGTTGCAGGTGCCCAGGCTGCTGCGGCAGACGCGTTGAAGGTTTTCATAGGCTTGGTCGCGGACAGCGGCGTGGGTTTGTGGGTGGCTGCGGGTTTGCGCGTTTGGGGCGGTCGGGGCGGTCGGGGCGGTGATGTGGGGGACGGCAAAAGCCGCTCCCTGCGTGCCTCGCGTTTCGCCATCCATGGC
>DALZLW010000256.1:0-4288 GCA_032007425.1 Stenotrophomonas sp. | reverse complement strand
CAAGCTGGTCAGCGGCCTGTTCTTCGCCGGCCAGATCAACGGCACCACCGGTTACGAAGAAGCCGCCGCGCAGGGCCTGCTGGCCGGCCTCAACGCCGCCCGCCAGGTGCGTGGGCTGGATGGCTGGTGCCCGCGCCGCGACGAGGCCTACCTGGGCGTGCTGGTCGATGACCTGATCACCCACGGCACCAACGAGCCTTACCGCATGTTCACCAGCCGCGCCGAGTACCGGCTGCAGTTGCGCGAGGACAACGCCGACCAGCGCCTGACGCCGGTGGGCCGGCAGATGGGTCTGGTCGGCGATACGCGCTGGGCGGCGTTCGAGACCAAGCAGGCGGCCGTGGCCGCCGAGCGCGATCGTCTGGGCGCGCTGTGGGCGACGCCGGGCAATGCACTGGGGCGTGAGCTGCAGGAAACGCTGGGATTGGCGGTGAGCCGCGAGACCAAGGTGCTGGACCTGATCAAGCGCCCGGAACTGGATTACGCGCAGCTCATGCAGGTGCCTTCGCTGGGGCCGGCGGTGGCCGACGCCAAGGTGGCCGAGCAGGTGGAGATCGGAGTGAAATACGCCGGTTACCTGGACCGCCAGCGCGATGAGATCGAGCGCCAGCAGCGCCACGAAGCCACGCCGATCATGGACGGCTTTGCTTACGAGGGCGTGCGCGGCCTGTCGGCCGAGGTACTGCAGAAGCTGGAGCGCGTGCGGCCGCAGACGATCGGCCAGGCGCAGCGGATCCCGGGCATGACCCCGGCGGCGATTTCGTTGCTGCTGGTGCATCTGGAGCGCGCACGGCGCACGGCGGGCTGATCGCCAAGCGGTCGCGCCGCGCCGGGCACGGTGTGTCATCGCCGCTGCGCTCGCGGCGCGTGGGACCCGACGCTGACGGGCCTTGGGATGGGTAGGTATGACGCCGGGCATGACCCGGCGCTGCCGCGTTGCGCGTCGTATCATCACGGTCATGCCTTTCCCATGGAACCCGACATGACCCCACTGCGCCCTTTCCGCAACAAACTGCCGGTACTCGGCCAGCGCGTGTATGTCGATCCGGCCTGCACCCTCATCGGTGATGTCGAACTGGCCGATGATGTCTCCATCTGGCCCGGCACCATCATCCGTGGCGATGTGAACCATGTACGCATCGGCGCGCGCACCAACGTGCAGGATGGCACCATCATCCACGTCAGCCACCACAGTCCCTACAACAAGGCCGGCTATCCCACGCTGGTCGGTGAAGGCGTGACGATCGGCCACGGCTGCATCATCCATGCCTGCACCATCGGCGATTACAGCCTGATCGGCATGGGCGCGTGCATCCTGGATGGCGCGACCGTCTCACGCCACGCGTTCATCGGTGCCGGCGCGGTGGTCGGACCCGGCAAGTTCGTTGGCGAAGGCGAGCTGTGGGTCGGCAACCCCGCACGCCCCACGCGCACGCTCAGCGACAAGGACATCGAGGCGCTGCACTATTCGGCCGACCATTACGTGCGGCTGAAAGACGAGTATCTGGGCTGAGCAACACGGGCGCTTCTGCTACAGTCGGGGACCGACCAGGATGACGTCGAGACCCGCATGACTGCAACGGCCCACCGGCGAGGATGCCGGTCCGCATGACCGCCCCACCGATGCTCGACACCTACCGTGAAGTGGTCACGCCCGAAGGCGTGCCGCTGCAGCTGCCGGCCGCCGGTCCGTTGCCGCGTGCACTGGCGTGGGTGATCGATGCCGGCATCCGCCTGGGTGGGTTGATGGTCGCCGGGATTCCTCTGGTCTGGCTGGAAAAATTCGGCCAGGGCCTGTACGCCGTGGCGATGTTCCTGATGTTGTGGGCCTATCCGATCGTGCTCGAAGCGGTGTGGGGCCAGACCCTGGGCAAGCGTGCACTGGGGCTGCGGGTCGTGTCGCGTGATGGCGCGCCGGTGGGCTGGAATGCCGCCATCGTGCGCAACCTGTTGCGGGTGGTGGACATGCTGCCCTTCGGCTATGCCATCGGCGTGCTCAGCAGCTTGTTCGATCCCCATGGCCGGCGCCTGGGCGATCTGGTCGCCGGCACCGTGGTGGTGCACGAGGCCAGCCGGCCGGTGGCAGCAAAACCCAGCGTCAGCAGCGTGCTGGCGCCGCCATTCCCACTGCGACCAGGCGAACAGGCCGCCGTCGTGGCCTTTGCCGAGCGCGCACCTCGGCTTTCCGAACCCCGCCAGCTGGAACTGGCCGCGCTGGCCGCACCGCTGACCGGCAGCCAGGGGCCGGTGTCGGTGCTGCGCCTGTATGCCATGGCCAACTGGTTGCTGGGGCGGCGATGAGACAGGAACAGTTCGTGGCCCGCCACCAGCACGAGTGGCTGGCGCTGGAAACCTGGTTGCACCGCCGCGGCAATCCGCGCAGGGCGGCGCCTGCACCTTCGCCAGCCACTGATCCTGCGGCAGCCGCGGGCGCCGTGGCGCTGCCGCCCGATGACGAGATCCCACAACGCTACCGCCGGCTTTGCCAGCAGCTGGCGCTGGCCCGCCAGCGCGGCTACAGCCCGCAGCTGGTGGCCCGCCTGCAGCAGTTGATGCAGCGCGGGCACGCACTGCTGTACCGCACGCCGGCGCCGCGCTGGCGCCGGGTGCTGATGTTCCTGGTGGCCGATTTCCCCCAGCTGGTGCGTCAACAGGCCGGTTACATGTGGGTGGCACTGGCGTTGTTCGCCGTGCCGCTGGTGGCCAGCTTCGTGCTGGCCCAGGTGTACCCCGGCTTTGCCCATGCGGTGATGGACAGCAGCCAGCTGGCGCAGATGGAGCGCATGTACGACCCGAGCGCCGAACGCCTTGGCCGCGACAGCGGCTCGGACTGGATGATGTTCGGCCACTACATCATGAACAACATCAGCATCGGCCTGCGCATCTTTGCCAGTGGCCTGCTGGCCGGGCTCGGCACCGTGATGGTGCTGCTGTTCAATGGCGTCACCATCGGCACCGTTGCCGGTCACCTGCAGCACGTCGGCCATGGCGATCCGTTCTGGCGCTTCGTCGTCGGCCATGGTTCGTTCGAACTCACCGCGATTGTCATTGCCGGCGGGGCGGGCCTGCAGCTGGGGCTGCGGGTGCTGGCACCGGGCCGGAAGCGACGCGTGGATGCGCTGGTGGAAGGCGGCCGGATCGGCGCCAGGCTCTGCCTGGGCATTGTCTTCATGCTGCTGGTGGCGGCCTTCATCGAAGCCTTCTGGTCGTCGATCGCCGCCGTGCCGGCGTGGGGCAAATACAGCGTGGCTGCAGCGCTGTGGACCGTGGTGCTGGTGTGGCTGTGGCGCGGTGGCCGCGGAGACGCACATGCAGATTGACCAGCTCAACGTCACCCTGCGCGAGCGCAGCAGCTGGGAAGCGATCGAACTGGGCACCGCCCTGGTGCGGCGTGATGCGCGCGCCATCTGGGGGGCCTGGTTGCTGGCCAGCCTGCCGCTGTTCGTGCTGGTCAACGCGCTGGGCTGGTGGAGTGGCCACTTCGGCTGGGCCCTGCTGGCCATGTGGTGGTGCAAGCCGCTGTTCGAGCGCAGCGTGGTGTACGTGCTGTCGCGCAGCGTGTTCGGCGAACACACCACCGCGTGGCAGGCGCTGCGTGGGCAGTACCGCTGGGGCAAGGGCCTGTGGGGCTACGTGGGCTGGCGCCGCTTCAGCCCGGTGCGCAATGTCGCCCTGCCGGTGAACCTGCTGGAAGAAGCCGACCCCACCGTGCGGGCGCGGCGGCGACGCGCGGTGGTGGGCACCGTGGCCGGCCCGGCGATGCTGCTCAGCACCTTCTGCCTGCTGTTCGAGGGCGTGTTGGTGATGGCCTGCGTGGCCCTGTTCTTCATCATGGTGCCCGTGCCCCTGCTGCCCGATACCTGGCGCGATGCCTGGGAGCTGATGCAGTACGAAACCCCGGCATGGCTGAAGCTTGCACGTAACGGCGCGGTGTGGGCGGCGGCCAGCGTGATGGCCCCGTTCAACATCGGCGGCGGCTTCGGCCTGTACCTGGCCCGCCGCACGCAGATGGAGGCGTGGGATGTGGAAATCAGTTTCCGCCGCCTGCGCCAGCGCCTGCAGCGCAGCGGCATGACCTTGGCCGTGCTGCTGTCGTGCAGCGTGCCGCTGGCCCTGCTCGCCCTGCCGCTGCACACCCGGGCGCAGGAACACCTGCCGGCGCAGACGGAATCCAGCGCGCCGGCGTCGGCCGACACCGCGCAGGACGACGACCAGCCACCGGCGGGCCGCCGCACCGCCCGCACCTTCGACAACGATCCGGAAAACACCGCCGAGGGCATCTTCGGCG
>DALZLW010000255.1:0-4293 GCA_032007425.1 Stenotrophomonas sp. | reverse complement strand
ACTGTGGTGATCGGGCATGTGCACGATGGCCGCGATGCGAAAGCAATGTGCAGGGCATTACACTGCCGTGATGGAACGATCAGGACGGGGCCAACGTGCAAGGATGTGGACCGCATTGGCGGCGTGCCTGTTGGCGGGCGCCATTGCCTTCTGGTGGGGGAGGCCTGCTCCTGCCTTGCCACGGATGGCCGCGCCGGTGGTGGCCGCGCCGTTGGTCCCCCGCTCCGCGGCGAGCGCACTGGTGGCTGTTGGCGGCGCACCGGCACGTGCACGTTCCCCGATATCGCTGCTGGACCCGGAAGCGCTGGCGGCCGCCGCCGAGCGCGGCGATCCGGCGGCCATGCGCATGTACGCCGATATGCACATGCGCTGTTTTTTCGGCATGGGCAAGGAGGGGTGGAACAACGCCGCCTTCTGGCACACCGTGGACGGTCGGGCCAATGCACTGCCGGCCGACCAGGCCGCCTACCTGCGTGGGGCTGCGCAGCGGCTGCATGACCACTGCGCGCGGCTGGGGAAGGGGCTGGATCGGCAGGGGTTGGCCATGCGGTACAGGATATGGATGGGAGAAGCGGCCGAGGCCGGCGACCTGGCGGCCCGCATCCGGATGGGCACGGGACCGGGCCAGCCGAAGCCGGATCCGGTGGCCGACAGTGCGCTGATGGACGAGGTACTGGCCAGTGGCGATGGCCACGCCATGCTGGAGGCCGTGCGGCTGGTGGCCAGGGTCAGGAACGGGCTGCCGGGGTACGAGGGGCAGGATTTTGGCGCCCCGACCGTGGCGGCGTTCACCTTGCTGGCCTGCGAGCATGGGGTGGACTGTGGTGCGGGATCGCCGTCGATGGATTCGCTGTGCCTGGATGGTGGGGACTGCAGCGGGCAAGGCATCGATACGGTGGTGTCCGGATCGAGATCTGATCCGTCCTATGAAGAGCTGGTGCAGCAGCGCAAGGCCGAGCTGGAAGCGCTGATCTCAGCCCACCGCGGGCGCTGAGATCGGCGGCAACGGCAGCGGAGGCCGGCTCGGCGCGCGCATGCCCTGCACCTGCGGGATCACCGCGCGCAGCGCATCGAGGAACAAGCGCAGGCGCAGGGGCCGGTGGTGGCCGCTCGGGTAGACCAGGTGCACGGGCAATGGGGGCGCTTCCCAGCCCGGCACCAACTGCACCAGGCGACCATCGCGCAGGTCCTGCGCCATCAGCCAGGCCGAGCCGACTGCCACGCCCAGCCCTTCGCGCACGGCCTGGTGCAATACGAACAGGTTGTCGGTGAGCAGGCGTGGTTGCAGGCCGATGCGGACGCCCTGCTCGGCGATCAGCTGGCCGTCTTCCGCGCAGGCATGCAGCACCAGGTGATCGCGGTAGAAGTTGGTCAACGCCACCCAGGGCAGGGCCTGCAGGTGCCGGGGGTGGCTGGGCGGGGGCACCGGCACCAGTCCGGGGGCGCAGACGGCGATGCGCGGGACATTGGCGACATGCTGGGCCACCACGTCCTGTTCGTCCAAGGGGCCGACCCGGATGGCACAGTCATAGCCGTCGGCAACCAGGTCCACCGGACCATCGTGCAGGCGCCATTCCAGGCTGATCAGCGGGTAGCTGCGCAGGAAGGCCAACATCGGCGCCAGCAGCTGCGCCTGGCCGAACGCATGCGGCACCGCCACCCGCAGGCGGCCGCGGGGCTGTTGGCCGGCACCGCGCAGGTCCTCTTCGATGCCATCCCAGCTGTCCAGCAGGTCACGGGCATGTTGCAGGCAGCGCTCGCCGTCCTCGGTGAGCTGCATGCCATGGGTGGAGCGCTGCAGCAGGCGCAGGCCGAACTGCCGTTCCAGTACCTGCAGGCGACGGCTGACCGTGGGTTGGCTGGTACCCAGTTGCGTGGCGGCGGCAGACAGGCTGCCGGCGTCGACGATGCGGACGAAGGTGCGCAACAGGTCGATGCGGTCGCTGCCATGCGGTGGTGCGGGGGCGCTCATGCGTTGGGCGTATGAGTGAGATACATCGGATGCTACTACACGCCATGGACGTGCAGTAGGAGACTGCGCGCCTCTTCCCTGTTGGAGCAAGGCCATGTACATGGCGCATGAAACCCCGGTCGGGGCCGCAGACCGCACCATGCCAGCGACGCTGGTGCTGGCGATGGCCGCCGGTGCCGGCTTCAGCGTGGCCTCGTTGTACTACGCACAGCCGATGCTGGGGGCGATGCAGTCCGCGCTGGGCGCGAGCGAGGCCACGATCGGCCTGGTACCGACGCTCAACCAGCTCGGCTACGCCGCGGGCATCGCTTTGTTGGCACCACTGGGTGACCGTTATGACCGTCGTCGCATCATCCTGCTCAAGTCGCTGCTGTTGGGCGCGGCCCTGTTGGCAGCGGCGATGGCCGGGCAGTTGCCGGGCCTGCTGTTGGCCAGCCTGGTGGTGGGCCTGATGGCCACCGTGGCCCAGGACGTCGTGCCGGCGGCAGCGACCCTGGCACCGCCGGCGCACCGTGGCGCCCTGGTCGGCAAGGTAATGACCGGCCTGCTGCTGGGGATACTGTTGTCACGGGTGGTCAGTGGCGTGGTGGCCGAACAGTTCGGCTGGCGCATGATGTATGGCGTGGCGGCAGTATCGGTGGTGTCGATGGGGCTGGTGCTGTGGCGTGCCTTGCCCCCGTTTGCGCCGACCACCCACCTGAACTGGCTGGCCCTGCTGCGTTCGATGGGCGGCTTGTGGCGCAGCCAGCAACCCTTGCGTCGCGCAGCCTATGCGCAGGGCTTGCTGGCCATGGGCTTCAGCGCGTTCTGGTCGACCCTGGCGCTGATGCTGCACGCCCGTTTTGGTATCGGCAGCGCAGGGGCAGGGGCGTTTGGCATTGCCGGTGCGGCTGGGGCACTGGCCGCGCCACTGGCCGGTCGTCTGGCCGACCGGATCGGCAGCCAGCGGGTGGCACGCCTGGCGATCGGTGTGGCCCTGGTGGGGTTTGCCAGCCTGCTGCTGGGGAACCTGCTGCCGCCGGTGCTGCAACTGGTACTGCTGGCGGTGAGTGCGGTGGTGTTTGATTTCGGCTTCCAGGCGGCGCTGGTTTCGCACCAGACCCTGGTCTACGGGCTGCAGCCGGAAGCGCGCAGCCGTTTGAATGCGTTGCTGTTCACTGCAGTGTTCATCGGCATGGCCGGCGGTGGTGGCCTGGGAGCGCTGGTACTGGCACAGGCCGGCTGGCAGGGGGTGGCGTTACTGGCCTGTGCGACCTCGACGCTGGCGCTGTGGGTGCGGCGGCGTTGAGATGGCGCCGCGGTCGGGAAGGCTGAACCAGCGCGATTCGCATTTGTAATGCCATGGGTGTACAAATGTACACCTATGGACCTCACCGAACTTTCGCCACAACGCAGTGCCGTACTGGCGTGGCTGCGCCAGCGCCTGGCCAGTGGCCAGTCACCCAGTCTGGCCGAGATCGCACAGGCCTTTGGTTTTGCCTCGCGCAATGCCGCGCAGAAGCATGTGCAGGCGCTGGTCGATGCCGGGCTGCTGGAACAGGAGGCTGGCCGCAAGCGGGGCCTGCGCCTGCCCGGTGGCAATGCCGAACTGCTGCCACTGGCGGTGCTGGGGCGGGTGGCGGCCGGCCAGCCGATCGGCGCCGACATCGGCCTGGACCAGCAACTGTGGCTGGACCGGCGGCTGTTTTCGCCGCGCCCGGATTACCTGCTGAAAGTACAGGGTGATTCGATGATCGACGATGGCATCCTCGATGGTGACCTGGTCGGCGTGCATCGCACGCCCTCGGCACGCGATGGCCAGACCGTGGTGGCGCGCATCGATGGCGAACTCACCATCAAGCGCCTGCATCAGGGCGCGCAGGGGCTGCGGCTGTTGCCGCGCAATCCGGCGCATGCGCCGATCGTGGTCCAGCCGGGGCAGGAGTTCGCCATCGAAGGCGTTTACTGCGGGCTGGTGCGGCAGGGTTGAGATGGAGGCGGCTCCTGCCCTGCAGCAGATGCTGGCCGCGCAGACGCTGTGGCATGCCGGGCGAGCCCCGGGCCAGGGCGTGGTCGGCGAACCCACCGGGCATGCGGCGTTGGATGCGCTGCTGCCACAGCAGGGTTGGCCACCGCGCGCGTTGACAGAACTGCTGCTGCCGGCCGATGGCGTGGGAGAACTGGCGTTGCTGCTGCCGACCCTGGCGCGGCTGAGTGCGGCCGGCGTGGCCGTGGTGGTGATCGCGCCGCCCTACTTGCCTTATGCACCGGCCTGGCAAGCCGCCGGGGTGGCCTTGGAGCACCTGCAGGTGGTGGATGCAAGTCCGCGTGATGCCCTGTGG
>DALZLW010000254.1:0-4303 GCA_032007425.1 Stenotrophomonas sp. | reverse complement strand
CTTCGAGCACAAAATTACCGCCGATGAATCCGGCTCCGCCGGTGACTAGCCAAGTGGACACTGCCTGTTCTCCTGTTGAAAGCGGCGGGCAGCACCGATCTTGGCTGACCCTGAATCCCACAGGATACAACGGGCCCCGTGCAGGAATGTCACGACGACTCCGTGGATCGCTCATCCGCAGCTCAGGCGCGGACAGCACAGCACCCACCGGGCTAGACTGGTGGATGCGCTACCGCAGCTCCCCGGTCCCACGTCCTGCATGCACCTGCCCTTTGATTCCCATGATGTCCAGCGCTGGCTGGACCCGCATACCCTGGCCAAGGCGCGCCCCTACATCGGCCGGGTCCAGGATCTGGCGCTGAAGGGCGGTGCACTGCAGGGCAAGGTGCAGGGCACGCACGCCCGGCCCTACGCCACCCGGATCGACCTGGCCAACAGCCTGCGCAGCCCCGACAGCGCCTTCCACAGCACTTGCAGCTGCCCGATGATCAGCGATTGCAAGCATGTGGGGGCGCTGTTGCTGGCGGCATTGGCACAGAGCGAAACCATCACCACCGCCAGCCCCGGGCAGCCCCGCAACCAACTGCTCAAGGACCTGTCGCGGATCCACAGCCGGCACACCCTGCGTCGTGCCGGCAGCAACGCTGGCAGCGAAGGCCTGGCGTACCTGATAGGGGTGGTCGATCACCGCCTGCAGGTCACCGTGCAGCAGTTCCGGCGTGGCAATGACGGCAGCATCCGCTTCGAGCGCAGACTGATCCTGGACCCCCTGCTCATCAGCGCCCCCCCGGCCGGCTGCGCGGCCGAGGACATCGGCCTGCTGGCGCGGCTGTGGCAGCAGCAGGAACACCGCGAGCAATCGCGTGGCGACAGCGCTCGTCTGTTCGACGACCTGCTCGCCACCGGACGGGCGTGGGTGACCGCACCGGGTATTCGCCAGCAGCCTGCGGTTAGTGCGCCGGAGCGAAGGGGCTGGCTGTCCTGGGCCGAAACACAGATCGGCACCCATTCTGCCCACCGCCCACACCTGCACGTGGACGGTGGTGGCGAAGGGCTGGTCAGCAGCCACGGCGCACGCTATGTGGACCTGCAGACCGGCCAGTGCGGAGCGTTGCTGTTGGACGTGCCCGCCGGTGAGGCCGAAGACTTCCTGACCCTGCCGGCGACGCTGGCGGTGGAACAGCCACTGGTTGGCCAGGTACTGCGGCGCATCCACGGCGGCCTGCCCCTGCCGCCTGGCGCGCTCTCCGCCGGGACCGACGCTGACCAGGCCACCACGGAGCAAGCGCCACCAGACGCCGCCCCCGTGCCGGTGCTGACGTTGCGGACCATCCGCTATCACCCGCCCGGCTTCAATCGGAAGGCCCCGGCAATGTGGCGCGACCTGGCCATCGTCAGCTTCCGCCACGGCGATTACGAAGTGCAGGCCGATGACCCGTCACTGTTCGCCCGCGACCGCCGCGGCCACGTCCGCGTGCTCGACCGCGACAGTGCCCAGGAAACCCGCTGGTTGGAGCAGCTCGACGAGGTCGGCCTGCGCCGCGAGGAATACCATTCGCAACTCGAAGAGTTTCCCGGCGTGCATTGGGGCCCACCCAACAGCAACTGGGGTGCGTTCCTGGCCGATGGCATCCCCGCTCTGCGCGCGCAGGGCTGGGACGTCATCCAGATGCCCGGCTTCCGCCACAGCGTCACCGTGGTGAACGAGATCAGCATCGATGTCAGCGAAGGCGTCGCCGGCTGGTTCCAGCTGGCGCTGGACATCGAAGTCGACGGCAAGCGGGTCGAGCTGGCCCCGCTGCTTGAGCGGCTGCTGGCCGACGACGCGCGGTGGACCCGGGGCAACCTGGATGCGATCGACGACGACATGCCCGTGGTCGTGCAGACCGGGCCGCTGAGCACGCTGCACTTCAATGCTGGCCGGCTGAAGCCGGTCATCGCCCTGCTCGGCGATCTGTTCAGCGGCCGCAAGGAGGCCCTGCGCATCGCACCGCAGGACGCCGGGCGCCTGCACGCATTGCAGGACCGTGCACGCCTGCAGTTCCGCGGCGTGGGTGACCTGCAGGCGATGGTCGAGCGGCTGTCCGGCACGGGCGGCATCGACGACGTGCAACCGCCAACCGGTCTGGCCGCGACCCTGCGTGATTACCAGCTGCAGGGCCTGTCCTGGCTGCAATTCCTGCGCGCGCATGACATCAGCGGCGTGCTCGCCGACGACATGGGCCTGGGCAAGACCCTGCAGACGCTGGCCCACATCCTGTTGGAAAAAGAGGCCGGACGGCTCGATCGCCCCGCACTGGTGGTGGTACCGACAACCCTGCTGCACAACTGGCAGACCGAAGCGGCGCGCTTCACGCCCGACCTGCGCCTGCTCACCCTGCATGGCACCGGGCGGCAGAAGCTGTTCGACCAGATTGCCGATCACGACATCATCCTGACCACCTACCCGCTGTTGTGGCGCGACGAGGAGGATCTGGCGGTCCACGACTACCACCTGCTGATCCTCGACGAGGCCCAGCAGGTCAAGAACGGCAAGGCACGCGCCGCCATCGCCCTGCGCCGGCTGCGCAGCCGGCACCGCCTGTGCCTGTCGGGTACACCGCTGGAAAACCACCTCGGCGAGCTGTGGACCCACTTCGATTTCCTGCTGCCCGGCCTGTTCGGCGACGAGGCCACCTTCAACCGCCACTGGCGCTACCCGATCGAACGCGAAGGCGACACCCTGCGGGCGCGCCTGTTGTCCCAGCGCCTGCGTCCTTTCATCCTGCGCCGCCGCAAGCACGACGTGGCCCGTGAGCTGCCGCCGAAGACCGTGATGACGCGCAGCGTGGCGCTGGAGGGCGTGCAGCGCGACCTGTACGAGACCGTGCGCAGCACCATGGAAGCAAAGGTGCGCGATGCCATCGCCAGCAATGGCCTGGCCAAGAGCCACATCGTGGTGCTCGATGCGCTGCTGAAACTGCGCCAGGCCTGCTGCGATCCACGCCTGCTGCCAGGCGCGCCGACCAGCGGTCGCGCTGCGCCTTCGGCCAAGCTGGACCTGCTGCTGGAGATGCTGCCGGAAATGATCGAGGAAGGCCGGCGCATCCTGCTGTTCTCGCAGTTCACCGGCATGCTGGCGCTGATCGCCCAGGCGCTGGACAAGCAAGGCGTGCCCTACGTGCTGCTGACAGGCGAAACCCGCGACCGCGCAACGCCCGTGCAACGCTTCATGGACGGCGAGGTCCCGCTGTTCCTGATCAGCCTCAAGGCCGGCGGCGTCGGCCTGAACCTCACCGCCGCCGACACCGTCATCCACTACGACCCCTGGTGGAACCCGGCCGCCGAAGAACAGGCCAGCGACCGTGCCCACCGCATCGGCCAGGACAAGCCGGTGTTCGTCTACAAGCTCATCGCCGCCGGCAGCATCGAGGAGCGCATCGTCGCCATGCAGGAGCGCAAATCGGCGTTGGCCGAGGCCATCCTGGAAGGCGGCAGCGGCGCCGGGCCCCGGTTCTCCGACGCCGATCTGGACGCCCTGCTGGCCCCCTTGCCCGGCGCCAGCCAAGGAAAACGTGGCACTGCCAACGCCCCGACCAAAAAATGAGCGGCAATTCACACCATACGCATTCGCATGGAAGCCCGGCTGCCGCTAGAATCGGGGTCCCACCTCCCGCACCGGCCTTTTGGCCGGCGTCCCCTGTTTATTGAAGGACCCCGCAGCAGATGAAGATCCTCGTCGCGTACAAGCGCGTGGTGGACTACAACGTCCGCATCCAGGTCAAGCCGGATGGTTCCGGCGTGGTCACTGACGGCGTCAAGCTGTCGCCCAATCCGTTCGATGAAATCGCCCTCGAAGAGGCCCTGCGCCTGCGCGACAAGGGCATTGCCACGGAAGTCGTGGTCGCGACCATCGCCCCGGCCGACGCCCAGGCCCACCTGCGTACCGGCCTGGCCATGGGCGCCAACCGCGCCATCCACGTGGTCACCGACCAGGCCATCCAGCCGCTGACCGCCGCACGCACCCTGCTCAAGCTGATCGAGAAAGAGCAGCCTGACCTGGTCATCCTCGGCAAGCAGGCCATCGACGACGATGCCAACCAGACCGGGCAGATGCTGGCTACGATCTGGGGCCGCCCGCAGGCCACCTTCGCCGGCAAGCTGGACATCGCCGATGGCAAAGCCACGGTCGTGCGTGAAGTCGACGCCGGCCTGGAAACACTGGAAGTGGACCTGCCCGCCGTGGTCACCACCGACCTGCGCCTTAATGAGCCGCGCTTCATCAAGCTGCCCGACATCATGAAGGCCAAGGCCAAGCCGCTGG
>DALZLW010000253.1:0-4339 GCA_032007425.1 Stenotrophomonas sp. | reverse complement strand
GGTGTGAAAACCGCCATGCCTGTCTCTGCGCCAAGGGTTCGGGTGGGCGGCTGGTGTACAGGGCAGGGGCGGATGCTGGCTGCTGGCGATTGCGTCGGGGCCTGCAGTGACAAGCGTTGCGGTTGGTGTCGACGGGGCACTCGCCGCTATGGGCGATGCGGCTGGCGACAGGTGGCGATGACGGGTTTGACGCAGTGTCGGCGCCGTACCGGAATACGCGGCTCGAACGCTGGGTAGTCATCCGCGCTTTACCTTCGGTCGGCGACCATGCCCTTCATCACCCGCACTCAAGGACGTTGCATGCGCCCGTTATTCGCCATGACCGTGTTGCTCACAGCGCCGCTCTTCGCAGCCGGCAGCGTGCAGGCCGCTCCCGAGCGTGGCGGCCTCGGCTTCGATCACCACGACTGGACGCTGGCATGTGACAACACCCGTACCTGTCGCGCGGCCGGCTATCAGGATGAAGACGGCAAAAGTGAGCCGGTATCGGTGATGCTCACCCGCCAGGGTGGACCGGATCAGCCGGTCACCGCCAAGCTCAAGATCGGTGATTACGACAACCACGCGCCGGTGCCGTCACCGCGCCTGCGGATCAACGGCAAGGACCTGGGGCCCATTGCGGACGCCGATGGTGGTGACCTGAGCGCACCCCAGACCGCCGCCCTGCTGAAGGCGTTGCGCCAGGACAGTACGATCCTGGTGACCAGTGCTGACAAGCGGCAGTGGCAGGTGTCCGACCGCGGCGCGTCGGCCGTGCTGCTGAAGATGGATGAATTCCAGGGACGCCTCGGCACGCCGGGGGCACTGGTCAAGCCAGGCAAGCGCAACGAGGCCTCCGTGCCGGCGGCCCTGCCGATGCCGGTGATCCGACGCGTGGGTTGGCCGGCCACGCGGCCCGAGGACACGGCGTTGGCCGCGTCTGCGTCGTTACGCGCTGCATTGCTGGCCGCACAGCCGGCCGATGACTGCAATGTACTTGCAGGTCTGCCGCCGTATGACGACGATGAACCGACAGCGATCAGTGTGCAGCGGCTGGATGATCACAAGCTGCTGGCCTCGGCCGTGTGCTGGCGAGGGGCCTATAACGAAGGCGTGGGCTATTGGGTGATCAATGCCAAGGCGCCGTATGCGCCAGTACTGGTGACCACCGGCGCCAGTGATGCCGCTGATGGCGAGATTTCCATGGCGCAGAAAGGACGCGGGCTTGGCGATTGCTGGGTGGTCAAAGCCTGGGTGTGGGACGGGCGTCGTTTCCAGCAGAGCCTCGACCAGACCACGGGCATGTGCCGGTTGGTGACGGCCGGTGGTGCATGGGAGATGCCGACGCTGGTGAGCGAGGTCAAGTGAGGTAGGGCGCTATCGAAATTATAGAAGCGCCGGACTCTGTCCGGCGCTTCCGGGTTGATACGTCGGATTATTCCTCCAGACTGGCGTTCCAGTAGCTCTGCACCATGCCGTGCGTGGCGGATAGCGAGGCAAGCACCGTGTCCAGTTCCTCGCCAACGACACTGGTCGCGTAAAGCAGCGCCTCGATTTCGACATCGTGGTCGCCGAAGGGCCGCTGATCGACGGCGCGCACAGGGTAGTGCGCCTCCTCCAGCAGCAGGATCAGCTCATCGAGGACGGCTGCCTGCTGCGCGCGATTGCAGACCACATGGATCGCGTAGGTGGCTTCGCTGAATGTTTCGGCCATGGGCTGGCGCTGGATGCGGTTCACCACCGGACGCAACAAGGTGTTGCCGGCAATCACGAACAGCGCGATCAGCCCGGCCTCCGGCAACAGCTTGATGCCAGCGCTGGCGCCGACCGCGGCCGAGCCCCAGAGGGTCGCCGCGGTGTTGAGGCCCGATACCTTGGCGCCATCTTTCATGATGACGCCTGCACCGAGAAACCCGACACCGGAGATGACGTAGGCAACGACGTGCAGGGGCGAGGGCGTGCCGCCGGCCTGGGCATGGAAGCGCACGGCCAGATCGACAAAGGCGGCAGCGCCAACCGCGACCAGCGTGTTGGTGCGCAGCCCGGCGGTGCGTTGGCGCAGTTGCCGTTCCAGACCGATCGCCGCGCCGAGTACGAAGGCCGTGCCCAGGCTGATCAGCGAGCCCAGCAGCGCCGGCAGATTGATCGCCGGAAGGATGGGGGCAAAGCTCATGGACGCTGCCTCTGCGCGGTGGTCGTGGTCTGCGGGCGGGGGGCACGCGGCAGCATCGCGCGTGTGCGCAGGCGCTGGCTGCCGCCGATGCAGAGTGGTCGCATCGTTTCACGCAGCGGTGCGGGTAGATGGCGCAGCACAACGAGCCGATCACTGAAGTTGAGCAAGGACAGCGCATCAGCCACCACCCGGGGGGAGGTCGTGGCCAGTGTGTTGGCGAAGGAGACAGGGCCCTGCCGAAGCAGTTGATCGTGCAGCCCGGCGACATTGCGCGTGGCGATCAACTGGCGAAGGCGGAGGTACAGGACGTGGAAGGACATGTGGGCGTGCTCCAGATGCGCGGCATCTGGCACAGGCTCATGTCAGGACGGTGAGCTCAGGCGGCCGATGCCAACGTGGGTGCCAGCGAGGTGGCAGTGAGGGTGCGAGGACTGGCAGGGTCGGGATCCATGCGGTTCTCCATGAAGGAACGGGGGCGTGGGACGCGAGAGAGCATGGCTATTTTCTTGCGGGCCGTAGGCACGTGCTAGTTGAAAAGTGGACACGTGTCGGCGTGGAAGGCCTGACTGCAGGCCTCAGGCGCTGCCACGATCCAGTTGGCGATAGCCTATGGCTTCCGTCAAATGCGCTGTTTGTATGGTGTCGCTATCGTCGAGATCGGCGATGGTGCGTGCAACGCGCAGGATGCGGTGCATGGCACGTGCGGACAGTTGCAGCCGTTCGATGGCCTGTTCCAGCAGGGCCTGATCGGCGGCCGCCAAACGGGCATGCGTACGGAGCGCGCGGGTGTCCAGGGCGGCGTTGATGTTGCCGCGTTCGAGTTGGCGCGCACGCGCGGTGACGACCCGTTGCCGAACCGTGGCGCTGGGCTCGCCCAAGGGCGTGTCATCGCGTAGTTCTTCCGGTGACAGACGCGGCACCATGACATGCAGGTCGATGCGGTCCAGCAGCGGGCCCGAAACGCGTGCGCGGTAGCGGCGGATGCGCTCTTCCACGCAGAGGCAACGGTTGCTGCGGTCGCCTGCCCAGCCACACGGGCAGGGGTTCATCGCGGCGACAAGCTGGAAGCGTGCAGGAAACACGACGCTGTGGGCGGCGCGGCTGACGCAGATGTGGCCGGACTCCAGTGGCTCGCGCAGGACCTCCAGGGCGTTGCGCGACCACTCCGGCAGTTCATCCAGGAACAGCACGCCGTGGTGGGCCAGCGAGATCTCGCCGGGGCGCGGTGGGTTGCCGCCACCGGCCAACGCCACCGGGCTGGCGCTGTGGTGCGGCGCGCGGAACGGCCGTTGCCGCCAGCGGCGCGGGTCCAGGCCACCGCCGCTGATCGAGGCCAGTGCGGCACTCTGCAGTGCTTCGGCTTCTGTCGCTTCGGGCAGGATGCCCGGCAACCGGGAAGCCAGCAGGGTCTTGCCGCAGCCGGGGCTGCCGATCAGCAGCAGGTGGTGGCCACCGGCCGCGGCGACTTCCAATGCGCGGCGGGCGTGGGCCTGGCCGCGCACATCGGCCAGGTCCAGCGGGGCATCCCATAGATCGTCGGGCCGGGCGGCACGCGGCAGACGCTGTGGGTCTTCCAGCGATGCGCAGGCTTCCAGCAGGGTGCGTGCGATGCGCACGTCGGCGTGTTCGACCAGGGCGGCTTCGGCGGCATTGCCCGGTGGCACGAACAGGGTGCGGCCGGCCTCGGCGGCGGCGATGGCGGCGGCCAATGCGCCGCGCACGGGACGCAGTTCACCGGTCAGGGCGAGCTCGCCGATGAACTCATGGCGCACCACCGCCTGTGGGTTGATCTGGCCACTGGCGGCGAGGATGCCCAAGGCGATCGGCAGGTCGAAACGGCCGCCTTCCTTGGGCAGATCGGCCGGGGCGAGGTTGAGGGTGATGCGGCGCTGCGGGTACTCGAAGCGCGCGCAGAGCAGGGCGGCACGCACGCGTTCGCGCGATTCGCGCACGGCGGTTTCAGACAGGCCGACGATCTGGGTGGCGGGCAGACCACCGGACAGGTGCACTTCCACCCGCACCAAGGGCGCCTCGGCACCGCAACGGGCTCGGCTGTGCACCAGCGCCAGGCTCATTGGGGAGTTCCTTGGTAAACGAGGGGGAAGTCAGTGTGGCGCCGCGTGACAGGAAGGGCAGTCGGGGGAGTGCTGGGGTGGGGGTAGGGGATGGGGCCTATGGTGTGCTTTG
>DALZLW010000252.1:0-4344 GCA_032007425.1 Stenotrophomonas sp. | reverse complement strand
CGGCCGGCGATGTGCTGCACCTGGGGCTGTCGCTGGCCCGCGAGATGTATGACAACCCCGGTGCAGGCGGCGCGCCGGCGCTGCGCATCCGCCCGCGTCCCGGCGGGCACCTGTCCGACAACAACCGCATGACCCTGGTGGACTTCTCCACCGGGCGCGACACCGACGTCAACAAATGGTCGCTGGAATACGCCCAGGTCCGCGGCCCGTGGTCCTGGCAGGGCGAATTCAGCGGCGCCACCTTCGACGACGGCCAGCAGCGCGGCAAGGTCGTGGCCGGCTACGGCATGCTGAGCTGGTTCGTCACCGGCGAAAGCAAGCGTTACGACAGCAAGACCGGCCGCTTTGCCCGGATCAAGGACATACGCCATCGCGCCGGTGCCTTCGAACTTGCCCTGCGCTATGACCAGATGCGCGGCGACCAGCACCTGTACGGCGCGCCGGACCTTCGCGATGGCAGCACAGAGGCGTGGACCCTGGGCGGCAACTGGTACTTCCGCGACAACCTGCGCTTCATGCTCAACGTGATCGAAAGCCGCAACCGCGATCGACTGGCCGACACCACCGTGGACCGCACGCGTGCGGTGACCGGACGCCTGGCCTTCGACTTCTGAGCCTTGTGCTCAATCCCCCTCCCCTCCCCCTTCCCGCCTTCACCCAAGGAGTCCGCAGATGATGCTCAGCATCCTCGGCTTTGGCATGGTCATCGCCTTCATGTACCTGATCATGAGCAAACGACTGTCGCCGCTGGTCGCCCTGATCACCATTCCGATCATCTTCGCCCTGCTCGGCGGCTTCGGTGCCAACATCGATGAAATGATGCTCGATGGCATCAAGAAGATCGCGCCCACTGGCGTGATGCTGATGTTCGCCATCCTTTACTTCGGGGTGATGATCGATGCCGGCCTGTTCGATCCGCTGGTGCGGGTGATCCTGCGCATCGTCAAGGGCGATCCGCTGAAGATCGTGGTCGGCACCGCGGTGCTGGCGATGCTGATCTCGCTCGACGGCGATGGTTCCACCACCTACATGATCACCGTGTCGGCGATGCTTCCGTTGTACCGACGGCTGGGCATGAGCGCACTGAACATGACCTGCGTGACCATCCTCGCCGGCGGCGTGATGAACCTGACCCCATGGGGTGGACCGACCGCGCGTGCGGCCACGGCGCTGCACGTGGACCCGGCCGACGTGTTCGTGCCGCTGATCCCGTCGATGGTCATCGCCTGCGTGGGCATCCTGCTGCTGGCCTGGTACCTGGGCATGAAGGAGCGCCGTCGCCTCGGCGTGCTGACCCTGCCGCAGGGTGGTTCGTGGATGGACGCCAGTGTGTCCGACGATGGCGATGCGCTGCCCACCGTGGAAGACGCCGAAGACATCAAGCGGCCGAAGCTGCTGTGGGTGAACTTCGCCCTGACCGCCGCACTGATGGCGGCACTGGTCATCGGCCTGCTGCCCATGCCGGTGCTGTTCATGGTCGGCTTCGCCATCGCGCTGGTGATCAACTATCCCAACCTGGCCGAACAGCGCCGCCGCGTGGTCAACCACGCCGGCAACGTGCTGTCGGTGGTTTCGCTGATCTTCGCCGCCGGCATCTTCACCGGCATCCTCAACAACACCGGCATGGTCGAAGCGATGTCACGCAGCTTCCTGGCCATCATTCCCGAAGCCTGGGGTCCGTACCTGGCGGTGATCACCGCGTTGGCCTCGATGCCGTTCACCTTCTTCATGTCCAACGATGCCTTCTACTTCGGCGTGCTGCCGATCCTGTCCGAAGCGGCCGGCAACTACGGCATCACCCCGGTGGAAATGGCCCGCGCCTCGCTGGCCGGCCAGCCGGTGCACCTGCTCAGCCCGCTGGTGCCGTCCACTTACCTGCTGGTGGGCCTGGCCAAGGTCGAGTTCGCCGACCACCAGAAGTTCACCCTGAAATGGGCCGTGCTGATCTCGCTGCTGCTGATGTTTGGCGGCCTGCTGTTCGCCCTGTACCCGCTGGCCGCCTGACCCCGCCCCCGTTACCTGATCCGGAGAACCACCATGACCCTTCGTATCGCCTACGTCACCAGTGGCATGGGCAGTGTCGGCACCGCCATCTGCCAGACCCTGGCCCGCTCCGGCCACACCGTCGTGGCCGGCTGCGCACCGAACTCACCGCGCAAGGCGGCCTGGCTGCGCGAGCAGCGTGAGCTGGGCTTCGACTTCATTGCCTCCGAAGGCAACGCCACCGACTGGGCATCGACCAGTGCGGCCTTCGCCAAGGTGCGTGCCGATGTCGGCGAGGTCGACGTGCTGGTCAACAATTCCGGCGGCAGCCGCGATCTGCTGTTCCGGCAGATGACCGTGGACGACTGGAACGCGGTGATCGCTTCCAACCTCAATGCCCTGTTCAACCTGACGAAGCAGGTGGTGGACGGCATGACCACGCGTGGCTGGGGGCGCATCATCAACATCGGCTCGGTCAGTGCGCACAAAGGCCAGATCGGCCAGGTGAACTACGCAACGGCCAAGGGCGCCCAACACGGCTTCAGCCGCGCCCTGGCCGCTGAAGTGGCTGCGCGCGGGGTCACGGTGAACACCATTTCGCCGGGCTACATCACCAGCCAGTCGATCAGCGGCTTCCCACCGGATGTGCTGGACCGCCTGGCCGGCTCGGTGCCGATCCGACGCCTGGGCCGGCCAGAGGAAGTGGCCGCGCTCTGCGGCTTCCTGGCCTCGGATGAAGCGGCCTACGTGACCGGTGCGGATTATCCGGTCAACGGCGGCCTGCACATGGGCTGAGGTAACGCCGGGATCCGCCCGGCGGCCCTGGGTTCCGCCGCGCTCGCCGGGCAGGGCCCGGCGCTGCCGGTGGTCGCGGTACGCTGCAGCAGAATCCGACCGGGTTCTCAGTTCAGCGCAAGCACGTTCAACACGCAAAGAAACCGTCATTTCCGCTTCGCATAGTGGCCGACGACCTGCAGCACGCAGGCTTCCCCCCATGCAACGGAACGACATGCAGACCCGATCCCTCTCGATCGCCGTGGCGATCGCATTGAGCAGCGCCACCGCCGCCACCGCCGCCGAATCCCTGGAAGCCACCGCCGATACCGCGCCCAGCGCGCAGACGCTGGATACCGTTTCGGTCATCGGCCAAGGCGAAACGCGCCAGGTGCAGCGCATCACCACGGTCGACAAGCAGGTGCTGCCACCCGGCACCAGCGGGCAGAAGATCCTGGACCGCCTGCCGGGCGTGTCCGTGCAGTCCAACGATGCCTTCGGTGCCAATGAAGAGTCGCAGACCATCACCCTGCGTGGCTTCGACAAGAGCCGACTGGGCTATACGCTCGATGGCATCCCGCTGGGCGACAACAGCTATGGCAACTACAACGGCCTGTCGATCGCCCGCGCGCTGATCGCCGAAAACCTCGCCGGCGCGGAACTGGCGCAGGGCGTCGGCTCGCTGGGCGTGGCGTCAACCAGCAACCTCGGCGGCACCATCCAGTACTTCTCGATGGACCCGTCCACCGAATCCGGTGGCCGCGCCAGCGTCACCGTCGGCGATGACAACCAGCGCCGGGGCTACCTGCGCGTGGATACCGGCGACATCAACGGCTTCTCGGCCTATGTATCCGGCGTGCACCAGGACGCCGACATGTGGGCGGCGCCTTACCAGAACCAGACCACCCGTCAGTTCAATGCCAAGGCGGTATGGCACGTCGGCGAACACCGTTTCGGCGCGTTTGCCGCCACCTCGCGCGCCAGCCAGGCCAACTACGCCTATCTGTCCAAGAGCATGCTGGAGCGCGGCCTCGGCTACGACTGGAACATCTATGCCCCGGACTGGGACCGCGCCATCGCCGCCGCCTACTGCGCACCGGCGACCTTCGATGCCTCGCGCTGTGCCTTCAGCGGCGGCGTCAACAGCATCGATGATGCGTACTACCAGAGCCGTGCCCTGCGCGATGACAACCTGTACTCCGTGGATGCCGACCTGCGGCTGGGGGAGCAGGGACGGCTCAAGCTGCTCGCCTATCACCACGACAACCGCGGCCAGGGCCATTGGTGGGCGCCGGGGCAGCCCTCCTACCCGGGTACTGACCGGGAAATCCCGATTTCCATCCGCAGCACCAACTACACCATCAACCGCCAGGGCCTGACCGCGGCGTTGTCGTGGACCTTCGGCATCCACGAGCTGGAAGCCGGGCTGTGGTACGAGAAGAACGACCACAACGTGGAGCGTAACTTCTACTGGATCGCCGGCCCGTTCCTCGACGACGGCTACCTCAACCATCCCGACCGCCGTCTGTTCGACCAGGACTTCGACATCCGCACGCGGCAGTTCTACGTGCAGGACCGCATGCGCTT
>DALZLW010000251.1:0-4407 GCA_032007425.1 Stenotrophomonas sp. | reverse complement strand
GGCATCAAGCAGGTTGAAGGTATGGCTGGCCTTCATTACCTGCTCGTAGGCCGGCAGCGGCAGGCCGGCGGCCACGACTTTCTGCGCCTCGCGCTCACAGGCATCGAAACGGTGGAAGAGCTCGGCCACGTCGGCGTGTTCGAAGTTGTAGGTGCTCTGCTCGACTTCGTTCTGGTGGTAGACATCGCCATAGGTGACCGGCGTGCCATCTGGACCGTAGGTCCACACCAGGTCGTAGACGTTGTCGCAGTTCTGCAGGTACATGCACAGGCGTTCCAGACCATAGGTGATCTCGCCCAGCACCGGCCGGCATTCCAGGCCGCCGGCCTGCTGGAAGTAAGTGAACTGGGTCACTTCCATGCCGTTGAGCCACACTTCCCAGCCCAGCCCCCACGCGCCCAGGGTCGGCGATTCCCAGTTGTCTTCGACGAAGCGCAGGTCGTGCACCAGCGGATCGATGCCCAGCGCCTTGAGCGAATCCAGGTACAGCTGCTGGATGTTGTCCGGTGCCGGCTTCATCGCCACCTGGTACTGGTAATAGCGCTGCAGCCGGTTGGGGTTCTCGCCGTAGCGGCCATCGGTGGGACGTCGCGAAGGCTGCACGTAGGCCGCGTTCCAGGTTTCCGGGCCGATGGCGCGCAGGAAGGTGGCCGGGTGGAAGGTACCGGCGCCCACTTCGAGGTCGAGCGGCTGGATCAGCACGCAGCCCTGCTGCGCCCAGTACTGGTTCAGGGTCTGGATCAGGCCCTGGAAGGTGATCGGAACGGTCGGGGTTGCGGACATGCGGACGATTCTTGGCCGGCAAAGGGGTGCGCTAGTATAACGAGGCGGTGCGGACCCACCGCGCCCGGGAGGAAGGAGCCGATGCCGCAGGGCCATCCACCGCTGTACCCCGTCCCCAGCGCTGGCGGCACCGCGTGTCCGCCGCTGTCGGCCGGGCGGCTTCGGTTCGAGGAAGTGGCCGCGGCCCTGCTGGGCGATGGCCTGGTCGCCGCACAGGACCACGAACGGGTCCAGTTCTCCGCGCAGGGCGCACGCAATGCCAGTGAAGTCCATCCGCTGGTGCTGCTGGCCAACCTCAAGCTCACCGCCACGGGCGGCGGCGAACTGGGGCTGGAGCGGCTGACCGAGTGGCTGGCACGACGCATCGGGGAGCGCTACCTGCGCATCGACCCCACCCGCGTGGACGTGGCCGAGGTCACCGCGCTGGTCTCCCACGCCTATGCCCGCCGCCACCGTTTCCTGCCGCTGGCGGTGGAGAACAGGCGCGTCCTGGTCGCCACCAGCGAGCCGCTGGCCGACGACTGGCGCAAGGACCTGCAGCACCTGAGCCGGCGTCCGGTGGAACTGGCCGTGGTCAATCCGCTGGAGCTGCACCGCTTCACCATGGAGTTTTTCGGGGTCACCCGCTCCGTGCGCGGGGCGCGCGGCGATGCGCGCAGCGACGGAGGCAGCGGCCTGCCCAGCTTCGAGCAGTTGGTGGAGCTGGGGCGGACCGGCGATGTCACTGCCGATGACCAGCACATCGTCCACATCGTCGACTGGCTGCTGCAGTACGCCTACGAACAACGGGCTTCGGACATCCACCTGGAGCCTCGCCGCGACACGGGCCGGATGCGCTTCCGCATCGACGGCGTGCTGCACAAAGTGCTCGAAGTGCCACCGGTGGTGATGACCGCCGTGGTCAGCCGGATCAAGGTGCTGGGCCGGATGGACCTGGCCGAACGGCGGCGGCCGCAGGATGGCCGCATCAAGACCCGTTCGCCCGGCGGACGCGAGGTGGAGATGCGGCTGAGCACGATGCCCACGGCGTTTGGCGAGAAGTGCGTGCTGCGCATCTTCGATCCGGATGCCGCCTTCAAGCCGATCGACCAGCTGGGCTTCAGTGCGGCCGAAGCGCAGGGCTGGCAGGCCCTGGTGCAGCAGCCGCACGGCATCGTGCTGGTGACCGGGCCAACCGGCTCGGGCAAGACCACCACCCTGTATTCCACGCTCAAGGGCCTGGCCACCCCGGACGTGAACGTGTGCACGGTGGAAGACCCGATCGAGATGATCGCCCCGGAATTCAACCAGATGCAGGTCCAGGCCAACATCGACCTGGACTTCGCCGCCGGCGTGCGCACCCTGCTGCGGCAGGACCCGGACATCATCATGATCGGCGAGATCCGGGACCTGGAAACCGCGCAGATGGCCGTGCAGGCGGCGTTGACCGGACACCTGGTGCTGTCCACGCTGCATACGAACGATGCGCCTTCGGCGATCACCCGCCTGCTGGATCTGGGCGTGCCGCATTACCTGCTGGCGGCCACGGTCAATGGCATCCTCGCCCAGCGCTTGGTGCGCACCCTGTGCCCGCACTGCAAGCAACCGCATGCCCTGCAGCCGGCCGATTGGGCCGCGCTGGCTGATGGCCAGATGGCATATCCAGATAGCGCGACACCGTATCGCCCGGTCGGTTGCCTGGAATGCCGACGCACCGGTTTCCTGGGCCGGATCGGCCTGTATGAGTTGCTGCCATTGGGTTCTGCGCTGCGGCGGCTGGTCCGCGCGGACATGGATCTGGCCGCTTTCGGACGCCAGGCACGGGCCCTGGGAAGCCGTACGCTGCGCCAGGCCGGGCTTGAAAAGGTAGCCCAGGGGCTGACTACAATCGAGGAAGTCCTTTCTGTCGTGCCGCAAGCCGATGAAGCCCCTGCCCTTCCTGATCATTGAGACCGGCCGCCCGTTGGCCTCGCTGACGCGTTACGGGCGTTTTCCGCACTGGATCCGCGTTGCGGCGGGCCTGGACGCTGGCGATACGGTGGTGGTCGATGTCACCGGCGGGGCGCCGCTGCCGCCGGCGGCAGGCTTTGCCGGAATCCTCGTGACCGGCTCGGCGGCCTACGTCACCGATCACGCCGAATGGAGCGAGCGCAGCGCCAGTTGGCTGCGTGAGGCGGTGCTGGCGGGCATCCCGGTGTTTGGCATCTGCTACGGGCACCAGCTGCTGGCCCACGCGCTGGGCGGCACGGTGGACTACAACCCTGCCGGCCGCGAATCGGGCACCATCGAGCTGTCGCTGGACCCAGCCGCGGGAGACGACCCCTTGTTCGCCGGCCTGCCGGCGCAGTTCCCGGCCCATGCCACGCACCTGCAGACGGTGCTGCAGGCGCCGCAGGGAGCGGCGGTGCTGGCCCGTTCGGCGCAGGACAACTGCCACGCCTTCCGCTGGGGGCGCCAGGCATGGGGCGTGCAGTTCCACCCCGAATTCGCGACCCACCACATGCGCGGCTACGTCCGCGCCCGGGCCCAGTGCATCCGCCAGCATGGCGGCTGCGCGCGCAGCATCGAGCGCTCGATCACCGCCGCGCCGCTGGCCCGGCAGCTGCTGCGGCGCTTCGTCAGCCAGGCCCGCCACGCTTCAGGTCAGGCGCAGGCAAAACAGGGATAATCGGCAGAGTGGACGCGGTTCCACCCTCCCCTCCTGTTTTCCCGGAATCACATGAGCGAGATTCGCAAGCTGCCAGCGTCCGCTGGCGCGGAATGGTTGGTGTCTGGCTTCACCCTGCTGCGCCGTGCGCCGCTGGGACTGGGGCTGCTGGGCGTGCTGTGGACGGTGGCTGCCTTGATCATGGTGATGCTGGCACTGGTCAGTCCTGCGTTCGCCACGCTGGGGCAGCTGCCGATGATCGCGGTTGGCGTCGTATTGTTTGCCGGCCTGGTCTGGGCCGCGCGCGAGGTCGACCACGGACGCCCCGCACAGGCCCAGCACCTGCTTCAGGGCCTGCAAGGAGGGCGGGCGCTGCACCTGCTGGTCGCGCTGCTGCCCAATCTGGTCGCGAGCCTGCTGACAGGTGTCCTGCTCCTGCTGCTCATCGGGCCCGACGGCCTGAAACAGCTGGGCGTGGTGGTTGCACGGTTCCAGGAAATCCAGCAGGGCGGCATGCAGCCAGATCCCAAGGAAGTGGAGGCGCTGATCGCCAGTCTGCCAGCGCTGCGCATCCTGCTTTGGATGCTCTGCACCTTCGCGGTGACGATTGGCGTCGCGCTGGCCTTGTTCACCCTGCCGCCGCTGGTGATGTTCGACCACCGCAATGGCCTGCAGTCACTGAAGTTGAGCCTGCGCGCGTTGTTGCACAACCTGCTGCCGATGCTGGTCTTCGTGGTGCTGTCGATGGTTGCGATGTTTGCCGTGTACTTTGCCGTGACGATTCTGGCGCTGATCGTCCAGTTGATCGTCGGCAGCATGGCCGCGATGGTGCTGATGCAGTTGTTGTTTGCGGCCGTGGCGATGCCCGTCTTCGCCGGCGCCGTCTATACCGCGTGGAAACAGATGTTCGGCCAGGACACAGGTGCGCCGCCGCCACTGCCGGGCGATGGTGCTGATGCAGTTGTTGTTTGCGGCCGTGGCGATGCCCGTCTTCGCCG